>JBILMQ010000010.1:0-28574 GCA_044375455.1 Caulobacterales bacterium
CAACTGATCGGCCTGACCCACCCCGCGCAAATAGGAGGGCGTGAGAGCGCGCATCGTGATCAGCAGAGCCGATCGGACCGGGGCCTCCAGCCGCGCCGTATGCGGCGTAATGGTCGAGATGTTCGCAGCGAATGGGGCTCCACTCACCGAAATCAGTCCACGCGCGCGCGCGGGCGCGCCAGCCGCACCCAAGCCTCGCGCCAGCGAACGCTCCTGGCGACGCACGTCCTCGACCAACGCGCTCAATGCCCTTTCAAAGGGCTCGTAGGCGCTTGCCGGCGCGGTGCGCCCAGCCACGCCAGCGACCAAGGGTCTGCCCTCCGCGCTGAGTACGAACACATATCCCGGCGTCGAGTCCTGACGGTTCGATGTGATCAGACGCTCGCGCAGCCAGGCCGGATCTGGCCGCACAACGGCATGCACGACCATGTCGTCGTCAATGCCCGCCCAGTCATGCTGGGTCTGATCTGCGCGCAGGATATCGTGCGCGATCCTCTCGGCGATGGCCGTCTCGCGCCGCAAGGCTTGTGCGTTGACGCTCTCTGCAGCCAGCAGCAGCGTTCCCATCGCCATGAGCACGATGACAAGGACGGCCGGCGCCGCCAGGCGAAGATTCGACTGCACGGCGGTGCGCGCCGCCTTGGCTGAGACTTGCGCCATAGACGCCCCGGACCACCAGACATTGCATGATAACTCAGACAAACTAAGCCTTTGTGAACCAACCGGCGCGCCGCCGCCGCGGCGCCCGGCGCTCTAGACAGCCGCCCGCCCCTTGGATAAGAACCGCCCTCCTGCAACAAAGCTTGCGTCCTTGCAGGGTCGCCTGGGTAGCTCAGTTGGTAGAGCAGCGGACTGAAAATCCGCGTGTCGCTGGTTCGATTCCGGCCCCAGGCACCAGAACCCGTTCCGGGGCCTTCCGCTCAGGCTAAAAAATCTTTTTCTTTCAATGTTATGGCGGCCGATACCGTCCGGCGTCCATGGTTCACAGCCACAGCGATTGGCGGCAAATTGACAGTATCGCCGGACGCGCGGCGGACGCGGCGGCGTCAAATCCCACCGATGTCCTTGAGCGCCACCTGAAAGCCCGGCTCACTGGACCCGATCAGCTTTATGAGCCCGATCGGCTGTATGTGCTCATTGCAAAACAGCCGCGGAAAGCGCTTGCGCTTCGACCGCCGCTTCGGCGCCGCCCGAAAAACGCTCACAATCGACCCCTATCCACCCTGCCGAGCCCCAGCAGGCTGGGGATGAACGCGACAAAGCCCGGTCGCCGCTGGGGGATGGCGTCGACCCTGCGGAACGGCGAAAGCCGGAGAGACTGACCGCCCAGATCGCCCAGGCTGCGAGGGTCGCCAGCGTCGCCGACGAACGCCGCATCAAGAGGCAGCCCGCGGCGGGCAGCCCAAACGGCAAAAAGGACCGGCTGACTGCCCGATTTCGCGCGCTCATGCTGACTGACACAGAAAACTGAGCCAGACGGTGCGCGAATGGCATGCTGTCAGAAGCCAGCTCGCCATCATGTTCGAAGACCGCTTCCCAATAGCCTGACAAAGTGCGTCAGAGCACAAAGTACCGGACGGTCTCCACGCGCGCTTGACCGCCAGCCATGTGACGCTGCAGAGCCCTTGGGACGAGTGCGTCTGACGCTTTCGACCCGGCGGACACCCGCCACGCCGGGAACGAAATGTCAGATCAAATAGACACTTTGGCAGATTAGCTCTTGATGCTGAGCATAAATATGGAAACACACCACACCCACGTTGCAAGGCTGGCAGCCCCATCAGCGCATGCCCAAAGAATAGCGCGCCTTGTAGACACGCCCCGCTGGATGTTCCCCCCGCAAAGGGCCCTGCGACAAACCCCGCGCAGCGCCCCGCACAGACGGCGGGCCGCACGCTCTCTTTAGAGCGGGTCGCACTAGTGTTTCTGGCGATGCAACCTGCAGCAACGCGCCAGGAGTGGGCAACCGTCGTGCGACGGCACGACCCAGCCAGCCGATATGGGCGCATGAAAGGCGCCGGCCGGCAGCCGCCGGCGCCCGCCACGGCCAACCCGGTCAGGCCTCCAGGGTCTTCGCCATCTCATTCGTCTGGGTCCAGCCAGTTCGCAGATACAGTGGGCGGCCGGCCTTGCTGGCGTGCAAAAACACATAGCTGATCCTACGGCGGATGAAAGCGTCCTCGCCCGCTTGCATCAGCAGCTTCGCGACACCCTGCCGGCGATGACTCGGATCAACGAAGACGTTAAGCACGCAGCCGCGCCGCTCATCCTGCGGGTGAGCTGGATGGGGTGGCCGATCGACCTCCATCAAACCAACCCCGCCAACAGCCGCACCAGCGTCCTGCGCAATGCAGCCCAAATAACACCCGTCCGCAAGCCGGGGCTCAAGCCAGCGCCGGAATGGCTCGGCCGTCTCTTGAAGATCCGCCGCCGGCCGGCCCGCCTCACGAAACATATCTTCGCGGTGGCGGTAAATGAGGTCAAGGTCGGATCCGACAATCGGGCGAAGACTGATGATGGCGACGACTGATAGGCTTGCCCCGCCCCTGTCAACAAGCATGCTGCGTATGCCGAGCGCCAAGCGTCCGGCGCATGCACCGCGGCGCTGCGTCGCCGGGTTAACGGCGTCTGAGCATCGCGGTTACGCCTCAGGATCTCGCGGCTGATGCTGATCTTGCACAGACGCCTCAGATGCGCTGTCGGGGATAACATAGACGCCCTTCAGCCAGCGGTTCAGATCAACGTCCGAACAGCGCTTCGAACAAAAAGGACGAAACACCGCATCGCGCGGCTTGGCGCAGATCGGACACGGGGGTGGCGACTGGCTCATGAACAGACAACCTCCATGTGGTCACGCGCGAACCAGGCCACCGCCTCGAGGGCGAAACGCGGCCCAATGCGATCGGCCAGCGCCGCGCGCCAGTCCCATCGGTCCGGTTCAAGTTCAGCAACGACCTCGGAGGACGCCCGAAGAACCAGCCGGGCGCCGCGTTGCGCAGCCGCTTCCCGCTCAATCCGGCGCAAGGCCATCAGCGCAACGGTCTCAGGCGTCAACCGGCCCGTCTCATCGCACAGGACCTCATGCAGCGGCGTCTCCTGCTGCGCCAGGGCGAACTCCATAACCCCAAACGGCGAAATCGGGGCTGTGCGGACCCTAGAGGGCGCCTCCGCCAGCGCCGCAGTCATGGCCTCCGCCACCTTCTTCTGGTGCGCCCGCGCGCGCATCGACACAAAGTCCACCGCGATGATGCCGCCCAGTCGACGCAGCCGCACCTGCCGGGCGATCTCAGGGGCTGCCCGCAAATTGAGTTCGTAGGCAAAGCGCTCTCCGTCGTCAGGCCCGCGCCGGCCAGCCCCGTCCACGTCGATCGCAACCAGCGCAGCCGTCGGCTCGATCGACAAAGCGCCCCCGCCAGGCAGGGCGACCCGGCGCTCCAAAGCGCTTTCCAGCGCCTCATCGATGCGCGCGCGCACCTCAAGATCATGCGGGCGCAATGGATCATCCTGCGGCTCACGCCGGGCCACCAGGCACGGACGCACATGATCCGGGTTCTCGCCCAGCAGACGCACCACCGGGGACTTTCCGCGCGCCGCTTCACGCACCACCGCCACGCTCACGAGCTTGCCTTCCTGGATGGCGACAGGCCCCTGCGGCCCACGCGCCCGTCCGGCGGCGTCAAGCGGCAAGAAACCAACATCCCCAATCAGTCCCAAATCCACAAACGCGCCCCGGCGCGGGCGATCGATCGCGGTGATGCGCGCCGCGAAGATATCGTTGAACAGTGCCCGCACCCCGCGCCAGGATGCGCGCTGCAGGCTGATGGCGACGATGCGCCCGGACGCAACGTGGGCGAGCGCCTCGCGGCGCTCGCCGATCGCACGGTCAACGAGCCGCTCATAGCGCCCGTCATCAGCCCCCCGGCGATCGGCCGCGTCGTTCATCGTACAAAGCCCAGACCGACCAGCAGATCATAGGTCTCGGCAAGCGGCAGACCGACGACAGCGGAATAGCTGCCCGACAGACCGCGAACATACGCGGCGAACTGACCCTGGATCGCGTAGCCGCCCGCTTTGCCACGCCACTCCGCACGCTCCAGATACTGCGCCAGTTCACGGGCGGACAGCCGTTTGACATGCACGCGCGTAGACACCAGGCGCTGCGTGCAGCGGCCATCGGGCGCACGCAGGCATACGCCCGTGTGCACAGTGTGCACGCGCCCCGACAACAGGGTCAGGCAGGCGCGGGCCTCAGCTTCGCTCTCTGCCTTGGGCAAAATGCGCCGCCCCACGCCGACAACCGTATCAGCCGCAAGAACATAATGAGGCTGTGCGCCAAGCGCTTCCGCCTTTTGTACGGCAAGGCGCAAAGCAAGCCGTCCCGGACGCTCGCCGGGCAATGGGGTCTCATCAATGTTGGGCGCTGCAATACCCCGGGGCTCTATCCCGATCTGCGCCAGCAAAGCAGCGCGGCGCGGACTCGCGCTCGCAAGGATGAGACCTGGCGGGTCGGGCGCACCAGGCGCCGGGGACTCACAGGTCACCTGACCACGCCCCTCACGGAAACAGCCCCGCCATGGCGAGTCGCCACTTACTTGAATCGATAGGTGATTCGCCCCTTGGTCAGGTCATAGGGCGTCATTTCCACCAGCACCCGGTCGCCGGCCAGAACCCGGATTCGATTCTTGCGCATCTTGCCCGCGGTGTGAGCAATGATCTCATGATCGTTCTCAAGCCGCACGCGGAAGGTCGCGTTGGGCAAGAGCTCCATGACCGTGCCCGCAAACTCCAGAAGTTCTTCCTTCGACATCCAACCCTCAGATTCGTGGCCCCGCTTGGTAGCCGGCCTTATAGACCACCGGGTCCATCCCCGTCGATGGGAGGCGCGCAGCCGTCTTACGCCTGCTTACTCCTCGCGAAACCGGGCCGCGATCCGCGCGTCCAACGCATCGCGCACTGCCCGGTAGGCTTCCAGTCGCTGGTCTCGCGATCCCTCGACGAATGTGGGGTCGAAGGTCGGCCAGTACTCAGCCTCGATGGGCAGCGTGCGGGTCAGCTCGAGGGCCTGATGATGGGCTTCCGGGCTCAAGGAGATCACCAGATCGAAATTTGCATCCTCAAGATCGGCGAAACTGCGCGGACGATGACGCGAGATGTCAACGCCCAGTTCGTCAAGCACCGCCACCGCGAAAGGATCAAGCTCGCCGCGCTTCACCCCGACGCTCTCAACATAAATCCGCTTGGCGAAGCGCCGCCGCATCAGCCCCTCGGCCATCGGCGAGCGCACGGCATTGAGCGAACAGGCGAACAGAACCGCTTGGGGTGACCGGCCCATGGCCTCATCCCCGCGCGTGCAGCGCGCAGATCAGGGTGAACAGGCGGCGCGCCGTATCATGGTCGATCTCGACTTTTCCTTGCAACCGCTCCGCGAGCAATTGCGATCCTTCATTGTGCAAGCCGCGCCGGCCCATATCGATCGCCTCGATCTGGGCGGGGGATGCGTGTCGGATCGCGTCGTAGTAGCTGTCACAGACAAGAAAATAGTCTTTGATCACGCGCCGCAACGGCGAAAGCGACAACACCAGCACGCGCAACTGCACCCCGTCCATACCGGCAATGTCGAAGACGAGCTTTCCCTCCTGTACGGCAAGCTTCAGCCGATACGGCCCGCTCGCCCCCTCCAGGGCGAAGGAATTGCCCTCCAGGAGATCGAAAATGGCCACCCGCCGCTCGTGCTCGGCGTCCGGCGAGCCGGCCGCCAGCGACGTCTCGTCAAGCTCGATGTCGAAAATGCGCCGATCACTCATGATTTGGCCTGGCGCACCTCCACCGAGCGCGCATGGGCAGGAAGCCCCTCGGCATGCGCGAGAATGGCCGCAGGTCCGGCAAGTGCGGCGAACCCCTCAGGCCCGATGCGCTGAATGGACGTTCGCTTCATGAAATCCAGCATCCCGAGGCCGGAGGAGAAACGGGCAGCACCGGCTGTCGGCAGCACATGATTGGCGCCAGTCACATAATCGCCAAGCGCCTCGGGCGCATGGCGGCCGATGAACACGGACCCTGCATGGCGAAGCGCTGCAGCGATGTCCTCCGCCTGCTCGGCGGCGATCTCAACATGCTCTGGCGCCAGACGGTCGCTCAGCGCCGGCGCATCGGCCAGGAGATCGGTGACGGTGATGATGGCGCCATGCGCGCGCCAACTGGCGCGCGCCTGCTCTGCGGTCTGAGGTTCGCCGAGCAGCGCCTCGACAGCGGCCGCCACAGCATCCGCAAACGCATCGTCGTCCGTGATAAGTACGGCCTGGGCGTCAGGATCATGTTCAGCCTGCGATAACAGATCCGCAGCGATCCAGTCAGGGTCATTGCGGCCATCAGCGATCACCAGGATTTCCGATGGGCCGGCAAGTGCGTCGATGCCGACCTGGCCGTACACAAGCCGCTTGGCGGCTGTGACATAGGCATTGCCGGGACCGACGATCTTGTCGACACGCCGGATCGGCTCAGCACCATAAGCAAGGGCCGCAATCGCATGCGCCCCGCCTATGCCCCAGACTTCGTCAACACCTGTCTCAAGGACTGCCGCAGCCACCGCTGGGTCAATGACGCCGGCGCGTAACGGCGTGACCAGCGCGAGGCGTCTGACGCCAGCGGCCTTGGCCGGAACCGCGTTCATGAGCAGCGAACTCGGATAGGTCGCGCGCCCGCCAGGAACATAGAGACCAACCGACTCGATCGGCGTCCAGCGCCACCCAAGACCAACTCCCGCAGCATCCACGAAGGCGACGTCCTGAGGTCGCTGGCGCTCGTGATAGGCGTGGATCCGCGCCGCCGCGAAGGCCAGAGCGGCCCGTACGTCGGAGGGGCAATCCGCCGCTGCTGCCTGCAGGGCAGCCTGCGTCAATGGTTCAACGACGTCCTCGCGCCGCGCACCATCAAAACGGGCCGCATAGTCTGCCACCGCCGCAATGCCGCGGCCGCGCACATCTGCGATGATCGCAGCGACCCGCACGTCGACATCCGGTGCAGAGCCGCGCGGGCGCGCCGCAAACCCCTCGAAGGCCGCAGCGAAATCCGCAGCGCTGCGATGCAGGCGAAGTGGCCCAGGCATCACCCGCCCCCACTTGTCTGGGGACCATGATCAGGCCGCGCGCGCGCCCGCCAGGGCCGAGAAATATCAGCAAGCACCACGTCCACGCACTCGACCGCGAGGCGTAATTCACCCCCGCCAGCGAACGCCAGATGAATGTCGCCGCCCGGCGGCTCGCCCGCCGGCGCGAAACGCACGCTCAGCAATTGCGCGACGAGATCGCCTGGCGCACGGCGGAACCGCGATGACTGCACCCGCAAGACCCCTGCAATCTGCAATCCCGCACGCACCCGCTCCCCCGCGCCGCGCGCCGCGCTCTCCCAGCGGAACCGGTTGAGCGCGATCGTGACGCGATGACGGGCCGGTTCGTAACCGATGTCGCCGACCTTCAGAACGGCGTCCTGCACAGCCGCCGAGATGATCGCAAGATCATCGGCGTCCTCGGCGACAAGTTTCAATCCACCCGCGGACGACTGCATCGACGCCTGCTTTCTCTAGCCCCTCAGCCGCGCAATGTCGGCGCCGCAACCGGCGAGCTTTGCCTCCAACCGCTCAAATCCACGATCAAGATGATAAACCCTGTTCACGACCGTTTCACCATCCGCGGCGAGCCCGGCAACGACGAGACTGACGGATGCACGCAGGTCCGTCGCCATGACCGGCGCGCCCTGCAACCGCTCCACCCCGCGCACCACCGCTTCGCGCCCGCGCACCGTGATGTCAGCGCCCAGACGCGTCAATTCCGGGGCATGCATGTACCGATTTTCGAAAATGTTCTCGCGAAAGATCGACGCGCCCTGCGCCATTGTCATCAGTCCCATGAACTGGGCCTGAAGATCGGTCGGAAACCCGGGATAGGGCTGAGTATCCACATCCACGGCTTTCAGTCGGCGCGCGGGATCACGGGTGACGGTGACCCCATCGGGCTCCTCCAGAACATCCACGCCGGCCTGCTGAAGCGACGCGGACAGAGCCGCCAGGTGCTCAGGGACAACGCCCGCCAGGCGCACCGATCCCCCGGCCATCGCCGCAGCGATCGCGTAGGTCCCGGCTTCAATCCGATCGCCGACAACGCTGTACTGGGCCGGACCAAGCATCTCCACGCCCTGAATCCGGATGGTGCGTGTGCCGGCGCCCTCGATTCGGGCGCCCATGGCGATCAGGCACTGGGCGAGGTCGGCGATTTCCGGCTCGCGCGCGGCGTTCTCCAAGATCGTTTCGCCGCGGGCGAGCACGGCGGCCAGCATGGCATGCTCCGTCGCGCCGACCGAGACGAACGGAAAAAAGATGCGCGCGCCCCTGAGGCCGCGCAGCGCAGCCGCTTTAACGTAGCCCTGATCGATCACGATGTCCGCGCCCATCGCCTCGAACGCCTTGAGGTGGAGATCGACCGGCCGCGCGCCGATGGCGCAGCCGCCGGGCAAACTGACCGTGGCGTGGCCAACCCGCGCAAGCAATGGACCAAGCACGTTGAAAGTGGCGCGCATCTTCCGGACGAGGTCATAAGGCGCGATGGTGGACGAGATCTCCGCAGCATGCAGGCGGCACGTCGCCTCACCCGATGGCCAATCGACCGACACCCCAAGCGATTGGAGGAGGTCGGCCATGAAACGCGTGTCGGCGAGATTGGGCATGTTCGACAGCGTCAACGGCGCCGGACTGAGCAGCGCCGCCGCCATCAGCTTGAGGGCCGAGTTCTTGGCCCCGGAAATCGGGATCACGCCATTCAAAGAGTGTCCGCCGACGATGGCGATGCGATCCATGTCTGAGGACCTCAGCAAAGCAAAACAGGATCGCAGCCGATAGGCGTTCCCCGCCGTGGGCGCAAGCACGCCGCAGCGCAGAAGGCGACAAATGCGGCGGCGAGGCCGAGCTGCACGCCAGGCCCGCGACATCGCGCGCCAGCGACTGCGTCACCGCGCCGCCTGGACCAGACCTTCCTGCAAGCCGACGGTCTCGCCAAGCCCAAGGGCGAGATTGAGGTTCTGCACCGCGGCGCCGGCTGCGCCTTTGCCGAGATTGTCGAGCAAAGCCACGAGGCGCGCCTGCCCGGCCTGCGGCGCACCGAAGACATGCAAACGCAGCCGGTTCGTGCCGTTGAGACCCTCCGGGTCGAGCGTGGCGAGCCCGTCCGTCTCACACGCTTCGGCGACCGATACGAAGGCCTCGCCCGCGTAGCGCCGGGCCAGAACCTCGCGCAGATCGCTCGCGCTCGGCCGCCCAGGCAAGGCGTCAAGCTGGAGCGGCGTCTCGACGATCATGCCCTGCGCGAACCGCGCGACCGCCGGGGCAAACAGCGGGCGATAGGTCAGACCGGCATGCAGCTGCATTTCGGGCACGTGCTTGTGCAGCAGGGAAAGCCCGTAGATACGATAAGCCACGCGGGTGAAGGATGCTGCGCTTTTGTCCTCGAATTCCGCGATCATCGCCTTGCCGCCGCCGCTGTAGCCTGACACGGCGTTGACGGTGAATGGCCAGTCGGCCGGCGCCAGACCGGCGTCGATCAGCGGACGCACAAGGGCCAGAAATCCCGTTGGATAGCAGCCCGGATTAGAGATCCGGCGTGCACGGCGCAGGGCGTCGCGCTGGCCTGGCGCAAGTTCGGGAAAGCCATACACCCAGTCAGGCGCCGTGCGATGCGCGCTTGAGGCGTCAATCACGGTCACCGCTGGGTTGGTCACCAGCGAGACCGCCTCGCGTGCTGCATCGTCAGGCAGACACAGGATCACGGCGTCGGCAGTGTTGAGAAGCTCCGCGCGGGCAGCCTCGTCCTTGCGGCGCGCCGGATCGATGCTCAGGAGACGGATGTCGGCGCGCGCCTCCAGGCGAGCGCGCATCTGCAGGCCCGTAGTGCCAGCCTCACCGTCAATGAACACTGTTTTGGTCATGACGCCTCCAGCAGCCGGCTGATCGACCTTGCCCAATCGACCTCAACAAATCGACGCGCTCCACGCGCAACCGAGCACCGCAAACAAAACGGGCGCTCCGGAGGTCCGAAGCGCCCGTGGATGCAACCCTGGACCGGCGCGAAGCGCCGGACCTGCTCAGCGCTTGGAGAACTGGAAGGAGCGGCGGGCCTTCGCCTTGCCGTACTTCTTCCGTTCAACGACGCGCGAATCGCGGGTGAGGAAACCGGCGTGCTTCAGAGCCGGGCGCAAGGCCGGCTCGTAGTCGGACAGCGCCTTTGAAATGCCATGACGCACCGCTCCAGCCTGACCCGAGAGGCCGGATCCGTGCACGGAAACGATCACGTCGTATTGCCCGACCCGATCGGTGACGGCGAAAGGCTGGTTGATCATCAGGCGCAAAACAGGACGGGCGAAGTAGACATCCTGCTCCTTGCCATTGACCGTGATCTTGCCGGCGCCGCGCTTGACCCAAACGCGCGCGACGGCGTTCTTGCGCTTGCCGGTCGCATAAGCACGGCCAAGCTTGTCGATCTTTGGTTCGCGCGGGGCGGCCTCAATCTGCGGAGCAGCCGTCTTGAGGGCTTCAAGGCCTTGCATTTCGGCCATGGTCAGATCCTCGCATTCTTGCGGTTCTTAGACTTAAAGTCGATTGACGCCGGCTGTTGGGCTTCGTGGGGATGCTCGCCGCCCGCGTAAACACGCAGCTTACCGAGCTGACGGCGCGCCAGCGGACTTTCCTTCGGCATCATCCGCTCGACAGCCTTCTCCAGGACGCGCTCAGGGAAACGGCCAGCCAGGATCTTGCCCGCCGTGCGTTCCTTGATGCCGCCAGGGTAACCGGTGTGCCAGTGATATGTTTTCTGCCTCAGCTTTCGCCCGGTGAGCGCCACCTTGGCCGCGTTGATGACGATCACATGATCGCCCACGTCCACATGGGGGGTCCAATCGGGGCGGTGCTTGCCGCGCAGCCGCAGCGCCACGAACGAAGCGAGCCGACCGACGACGGCGCCCTCCGCGTCGACGACGATCCACTTGTGCGCGACGGTGGCGGGCTTCGCCATTTGCGTCTTCATGGGTGGTCTTTCCTATCCGGAAGGGCCGGCGCGTACAGGCTTTTCGCAAAACGGTCAAGCTGCGCGTGTTTTTCCGCATCAATCAACGACTTTTTATACGGTATTATGATACCGTCATCACGACAGGCAGGTTGGCCGATCAGGCGCGCCGGCTTGCGCGCCACAACGTCAGCGCCAGCAACAACAGCATGGCCGCCGCCGCCTGGTGCAGCAAACCGAGCGCAATCGGCACCGCGTGGATAAGCGTCACGACGCCGAGCACGGTCTGTGCGCCGGTCGCCAGCGCAAGGCCGACAGCGAGCCGGCGCACCACCGGGCGCGCAGCCGTGCGCCATGCGAACATCGCCAGCGCGAGGCCCGCCAGCGCGACAGCATACCCGCCCAGACGATGGTTGAATTGCACCGTGGCGACATTCTCGAAGAAATTGCGCCACGCCGGGCTCAAGGACAGGTAATCGCCCGGCAGCCATTCGCCGTTCATTCTGGGCCAGTCATTGCGCGAAAAGCCAGCATCGCTGCCCGCCACCAGCGCCCCCAGCAGGATCTGGCCAAAGAGCATCGCCGTGAAAGCCATCGCCCAGAAAGTCAAACGCCCAGAGGCCGCCCGGCTCGGTGCGCGCGGATCAAGATCGAGTGCAGTAAGCCAGACCACGCCCAGGATCACGAATGCCATGCCAAGGTGGATCATCAGCCGATAGGGCGCGACATCGATGCGCTCGACCAGGCCGGACGCCACCATCCACCAGCCTATCGCTCCCTGCACCCCGATCAGCGCGCCGACGCCCCATAAGCGCCACGCCAGCACGCCGCGCACCACGCCCATCAGCGTGAACGCCGCAAGCGGCAGCACGACGGCGAGCCCCACAAAGCGGCCAAGCAGACGATGAGCCCACTCCCACCAGAAGATGACCTGGAAGTCCGCCATGCTCATGCCGCGGTTCTGCAGCTGGTATTCGCTGGACTCGCGGTACTTCTGCAGCTCGGCCAGCCACTGAGCCTGGTTGAGCGGCGGCACTACGCCGGAAATCGGCTTCCATTCCGTAATTGAGAGACCGGAATCAGTCAGCCGCGTGGCGCCCCCCACCACGATCATGGCGAACACCAGGGCGGCGATGCAGAACAGCCAGCCGCGAACCCAGGCGATCGGGCGCGCCGATGCGCTCGCAGCGATCGCCTCGCGCAAAGGCCCGCGATGCGCGTGCCCCGGACCGATATGCGCGGATCCCTGGTTCAGGTTCGTCGGATGCACCGGCTGCAAATGCGCGCGCGTCGTCGCGCCCTTGCGCCCTTCGGCGCCGCCGGCGGCTGTCTCTGCGGAAGGACGGGCGGCGTCTGTCATGCTGCGGCGGATCCTGTAACAAGTCTGGCGATGAATTTGCCCCCTGGCGACATCGTGCGACACACTTAGCTTCAGGATGTGAATTGGCCAGGGCGGCGTGGCCAGGGCGGATCCGCCGGGCGCGCTCGGGCGGCGCGGGCGCCTGCGGGCGGGGATGTGGCACGAACAAGAGGTGAATTCCATGACAAGGCGCACGCGCATGGCCCTGGGGCTCATCGGCCTCCTGATCTGGCTTGCAGGGTACTCGATGGTCGCCCTCGTGCTCGGCGTGGCGCTGCATGAAATGGTGACAGCACGCCCCTGGGGCTGGGTTCTCGAGGTCATGTATTACGTTACGGCAGGCGTGGCATGGGCATTGCCGCTGCGCAGATACATGATCTGGATGAATCGTCCGGACCCGGGCGAGGAACATGCCTGGCCGAAATGAGCGAGCAAGGCTGGGCGCACAGCCACACCCCGCGCGCCATAGGCGCCCAGGCAAGCGCACCCGCGCGCCGTAGGCGCGCAAGCGTGTTGAAGAAGCCGTGCTAAAGAAGCCGCGCGTTGCAGGGGAGACCGCCATGGGCCGGGTTTTGTCGACAGGTCGCGCCGCCAAGCTCGCCGTGGGCCTGGCCGCTTCTGTTATGGCGGCGTGCACTTCGCAGTCCGGCGACGCCGCGCAGTCCGCAGATCCTGCCAAGGCTGGCGGCGCAGGGCCAATGCAGACCGGCGCGGTCGCCGACTGCACTGGCGCCGCGTTTGATCCGATGGCGCCCGGCCCCGCCGTCTGCCGTCTTACAGGCAATGGACGCTCTATCGCAGTCGCTTTCCAGCCCGGTGCGGGCGATGGACCGGGAAGTTTCAGCGTAACGGTGAACGACAACAGTGGCGCGCCGGTGCAGACGCTGATGGTCCCGGATGCGATGCGCGCCTTCGCGCCGGAAGTCGATGACGTCAACGGCGACGGAACTGCAGACCTTCTGGTTCAGACCGATGTCGGCAATGTGAACTGGGTGAAGACGGTGCTGCTGTTCGATGGCGCGGCGGGCGCCTTTGTAACGTCCGGGGTGATCTCGGGGGTCTCGCGCGCACGCACCGCTGACGGCCTGCTCGCCGTTCAGAGCCGCAGCAGCGCAGCTGAATACGCCGTGAGTTTTTATCGGTTCGACGCCCTGCGGCTTGCGCCCGTCGCCACCGCAACTGTCGAGCTTGGACCGGACGGCGCGCGCAAAGCCTGCACCGCCGCGCCGCCCACCGAAACGCCAGGCGGCTTCGGGGGCCTCAATCTCAGCTCCAGTGCGGCCCAGGCAAAGTTCTGCGGCGATCCCACAGCGCAGCCCTGACCCGATTCCATGCAATTTGCGTTGAGCTTGCCTGGTCGGGCCCGACTTGGTCGAGCCGCAACCGTGCAGTGAAAATCTGGGCCGCGGCGCTGGAACGGAAAAGCCGCGCGCAGCGCATGGGTCAGGCGACTGCGCCGCCCCTCGCCGCTCCTTGCCGCTCCTTGCCGCACGGCGCAGCACGAAATATCCGCAGGCCAGCCCTGCACACCGGACGCTGCGACTCAGCGACTTGACTCTGCGCATCTTGCAGAACAAAGTACGAACGAACAAAAGGGGAACCGCCGCATGCCCGCCGGCCCGCCGCATCACTCTCCTGAGCGTGCTGAATGTCCTGCGCAGGCGCGCCGCGATGGGCGCGACGCGCATGGCGACGGTCCGGGACACAAAGGAGATGACCCGTATCACGAGCATGGCGGCGGCGCTGAACCTCAGGCGCGCGATGTAACGCTTCGCGAGCTACGCAGCGTCATCGCGCGCCTGGAGAGCGCGGGACGCCCCTGTGCGCGCGCCCCCGCAAAGTTCGCTGCAGCCGAGGTGAGCGCAGCAGGATTGTTTTTGCCTGCCGGCGCGCTCGCGGAGGTGCGGCCCGCCACCTATCCGGACGGACCGGCGGCGCTGGGCTTGATGGTGGCGCTTGCAGCCGGCGCAGCGCGCACAAGACCAGGACCGGTGATCTGGCGCGATCCGCCGCGCGCAGCCGGATTTGACTGGGGAACGCTTTACGGCCCCGGAGCCCAAGCGCTGGGCCTGGACCCGGAACGGCTGATCCTTCTTGCGGCGCGGCGCGAAGCTGACGCGCTGTGGGCGCTCGAGGAAGCCGCCCGGGCGCCCGGTGTGGCTGCCGTATGCGCTGTGCTGGCGGGCGGCGATGCGCCGCTTGCCGGCGTGCGCCGACTGCAGCTGGCGGCCGAAAGCACCGGCGTCTTCATCTTGACCGCGCGACCGGCCGACGCGCCGCCCCTGCCAGGCGCACGCACGCGCTGGACAGTGGCGAGTGCGCCGTCCGCGCCCGTTATCGGCGTCAAACCCGCCGCAGCCGTCGGAGCTCCGGTCTGGCGCGTCACATTCGAGGCCAAGGGCGCAGCGGCGCGCGCGGCCGTCACCCTGGATCTTGAGTGGAACCATGCGACGCATCGCATTTGTCTGGCTGCCCCGCTGGCCGACCGACCGCTTCAGACGGGACGCGGCGCGGCGCGGGCGCAAGCTTGATCCTTCCGAGCCCTTTGCGCTGATCGCATCAGGCGTCGGCGGCCTTCGGCTGGCGGCGGTGGATGCGCGTGCGGCAGCGGCGGGCCTCGCGCCAGGCCGCCTGCTCGCCGATGCACGCGCGGCCTGCCCGCACCTGCGCACGGCGCATGCCGATCCAGCCGCTGACGCAACGGCGTTGGAGCGGCTGGCGCGCTGGTGCGCCCGCTGGACGCCCCACGCCGCGGCGAGCAGCCTGATGGACGGGGGGCCCGGCGAGGGTCACGGGATCTATCTCGATCTCACGGGAGCGGACCATCTCTTCGGCGGCGAAGAGGCGCTCGCGCGCGACATCATCCAGCGCCTTTTCGGCGTGGGCGTGAGCGCCCGCGTCGCCGTCGCACCCGCCAAGGCCGCCGCCCGCGCGCTGGCGTGCTTTGATCCGCGCGCAGCCTGCGGCCTTGTTCAACCGGCTGAGGGCCTGGCGGACGCAGTCGCCGCACTGCCGGTCGAGGCGCTCGGCGCGGACAGCGCCACGACAGGCGATCTGCGCGCGCTGGGCCTGCAGCGGATCGCAGCCGTGCTGCGTCAGCCGCGCGCCGGCCTCGTGCGCCGCTTCGGGAAGCCGATCGCCGACCGGCTGGATGCCGTCCTGGGCCGCAGCC
Source organism: Caulobacterales bacterium (assembly GCA_044375455.1). Classification (GTDB taxonomy): domain Bacteria; phylum Pseudomonadota; class Alphaproteobacteria; order Caulobacterales; family Aquidulcibacteraceae; genus JBEIHX01. Next base: position 15,578 of record JBILMQ010000010.1, read on the forward strand.
ATGCGCCGATCCAGGCCGAACCTGCGCCGGCGCTCTATGCGGAACGACAGAACCTTGCAGAACCGATCCTCACGCTGGACGCAGTGTGTGCGCTGACGCAGGTGCTGGCGCGAAAGCTCGCCGTCAGGCTTGACGCCGCCGGTCTGGGCGCGCGCCAACTCGATCTGTCGCTGTACGGCGTGGACGGGGAGATGCGCGGCTTCTGCATCCGGCTCGCCGAAGCCAGCGCAGATGCGGCGCACTTCCAGCGGGTTTTGACCCACCGGCTCGAAGCGCTCGCCGAGCACCTAGATCCCGGCTTCGGGTTTGATGCCGCCGCATTGAGCGCACCGATCGCAGAGCCGACGCGCATGGTCGCCGTCAGGCTCGCTCTCGACGATACGACGCCCCACGAGGAAGCGGGTGATTTCAAAGGTCTCGGAGCGCTGGCGGATCGGCTCGCCGCCCGGCTCGGAGACCAGACTCTGTCCTGCGTTCAGGCACTGCACAGCCATCTGCCGGAACGCGCGCAGACCAGACGCAACGCGACAGCGCGCACACGCGCAAAATGGCCGGCGGCGCTCGCGCGACGCCGGCCTTTGTTCCTGCTGGCCGCGCCAGAGCCAATCGATGCTCTGGCTGAAGTGCCAGACGGGCCTCCGCGCCAGTTTCGGTGGCGGCGCGCACTGCACCGCATCGTGCGCGCTGAGGGCCCGGAGCGGATCGCGCCGGAATGGTGGCGCACAGAAGAGCACGCCGACGGCACGCGCGATTATTGGCGTGTGGAGGATGATTCGGGACGCCGATTCTGGGTGTTCCGCGCCGGACTCTACGCACGTGAGGCCCTGCGCCCGCAATGGTTCCTGCATGGCGTCGGACCATGAGTTTCGTGGAACTCGCCTGCGTCTCGAATTTTTCCTTCCTGCGCGGCGCGTCGCACACGGACGAGCTCGTCTGGCGCGCCAAGGCGCTTGAGTATGCGGGTCTGGGGATCGCAGACCGCAACACGCTCGCCGGCGTGGTGCGCGCCCACAAGGCGGCCAAGGAGGCGGGCCTTCGCTTTCTGCCAGGCGCGCGCCTGGTCACCTACGAGGAACTGGAAGCGGTCGTCTATCCACGCGATCGCGCAGCCTATGGGAGATTGTGCAGACTCCTCACCCTCGGCAATCGGCGTGCCCGCAAGAGTCAGTGTCTGATCCGCGTCGCCGATGTGCTGGAAGCCGCCCAGGACTGGCTCGTGATCGTGATGGCGCCGGATGAAGCTGCACACGAGTGGCGCAGCCTTGCCGGCCCATTTGCAACAGGCCTGCATCCCTCCAATTGCGTGCGCCTCGCCTTGTCGGCGCGGTTTGACGGCGCGGATGCCCGTCGCTTTGCTGAACTGGAACGCCTGGCCGCATCCTGGGGCGCGTTGAGTGTGGCGGTGGGCGACGTGCTCTACCACACGCCAGAACGCCGGGCGCTCGCCGATGTGCTGTCCTGCATTCGCGAGAAGACAACAATCGATCAGGCAGGGTGGCTTATCGCCCCGCATGGCGAACGGTTCATGCACAGTCCCGACCAGATCGCACATCTGTTTCGCGGACATGAAGCAGCTCTCGCACGGGCCCGCGCCGCCGTCGACTTTTGTACGTTTTCCCTCGATCAGCTCGCCTATGAATATCCTGACGAAGTGTTCGGACCGACCGGAGAACCCCCGATCGAAACACTGCGCCGCCTGACCGAGGCCGGCGCCAGAGCGCGCTACCCGAGCGGAATTCCGGACAAAGTCAGAACTCAGATCGATCATGAATATCGCCTGATATCCGAACTCAAATACGAGCCCTACTTCCTGACCGTCCACGATATCGTGCGCTTCGCCAGGTCCCAGGGAATCCTTTGCCAAGGACGAGGATCGGCCGCCAATTCGGCAGTTTGCTATTGCCTCGGCGTCACAGCCGTCGATCCCGACCGGATCGACCTTCTGTTCGAGCGGTTCGTCAGTCCTGAACGCAAGGAGCCGCCAGATATCGATGTCGACTTCGAACACGAACGACGCGAAGAGGTGATCCAGTATATCTATGAGAAATACGGACGCCACCGCGCCGGGATCGCGGCCACGGTGATCTCCTACCGCGCCAAAAGCGCCATCCGTGACGTCGGCAAGGCGATGGGCCTGTCGCTGGACGTGACAGAGGCTCTGTCCGGCGTCGTGTGGGGCTGGTCGCAGGGCGGCATCACACCCGATCTCGTGCGCGAACACACTGGGCTTGATCCTGACGAACCGCGCCTGCGGCGCACCCTCGAACTCGCCCGCGAGCTGATGGGCTTTCCGCGCCACCTCTCGCAGCATGTCGGCGGCTTCGTCATCACCCGAGGGCCGCTTGAAGACATCGCGCCGATCGGCAATGCGGCGATGGCCGATCGAACCTTCATCGAATGGGATAAGGATGATCTTGACACGCTTGGAATTTTGAAAATCGACATTCTGGCGCTCGGCATGCTCAGCGCCATCGCCAAAAGCCTTGCACTCCTTAACCAGGTCAAGGGCCTGGCGCTCGATCTCGCCGAAGTTCCGGCAGAGGATCCATCTGTCTACGATATGATCTGCGACGCTGACACGATGGGTGTGTTCCAAATCGAAAGCCGGGCGCAAATGTCAATGCTGCCGCGGCTGAAGCCGCGGAAATTCTACGATCTCGTGATTGAAGTCGCGATCGTGCGTCCAGGACCGATCCAGGGCGATATGGTCCATCCCTATCTGCGCCGCCGCCAGGGCCTCGAACCGGTGTCATTTCCCTCCAGGGCGCTTGAAGACGTGCTCGGCAAAACGCTGGGCGTGCCGCTGTTTCAAGAACAGGCGATGAAAATTGCCATCGTGGCCGCGGGGTTCACGCCAAGTGAAGCCGATAAGCTGCGCCGGGCGATGGCGACGTTTCGCAAAACCGGCGTCATCCATCAGTTCGGAATGCGCATGATCGAAGGCATGCAGGCCAACGGCTACGACCGCGCCTTCGCAGAGCGATGCTTCAAGCAGATCGAAGGCTTCGGCGAATATGGCTTTCCCGAAAGCCACGCTGCGAGCTTCGCCCTGCTCGTCTATGTGTCTGCCTGGATCAAAAAACATCACCCAGACGTGTTTCTTGCTGCGCTGCTGAACAGCCAGCCGATGGGATTTTACGCGCCCGCACAATTGGTGCGCGACGCGCGCGCGCACGGCGTCACGGTTCGCCCACCCGATGTGAACGACGCCAGCGTCGATTGTACGCTGGAACCCGCTGCATCCGGCGAAGCGCTTTCACCCGTGCGGCTTGGTTTGCGCATGATAAAGGGCCTCAGCCCCGCCGCAGCAGAGCGCATCAAACAGGCGCGCGCGGCAGACGGCGCATTCCCCTCACTTGGCGACCTCGCCAGACGCGCGCACCTTGGCGATGGCGAACTGGAAACCCTTGCTCGCGCCGACGCCCTGCGCTCGCTCGGCCTTGACCGGCGCGATGGCCTGTGGGCGGCGCGCGGCGTGAAAGAAGCCGCACGCGCCCCCTTGGTCGCCGGCGCGCCGGAAGACGCCGTCGAGGCCCCCGCCCAATTGCCGCTCATGGCGCCAAGCGAGCATGTGGTGCGTGATTATCAAACCCTGCGCCTGTCGCTGAAAGGCCATCCGGTCGCGTTCTTTCGCCCCGAACTCACCCAGCGCCGCGTCGTGGCGGCGAACGACCTCGCCGCCACGCCCAAGGTCCGGGGCGTCGAAGTCGCAGGTCTCGTACTGGTGCGTCAGCGCCCGGGATCGGCAAATGGCGTCATTTTCATGACGATTGAGGATGAAACCGGCAGCGCCAACCTGATCGTCTGGCCGACAATGTTCGAACGCTGGCGCAAGATCGTGCTGAACGGCCAATTCATCATCGCGCGCGGCAAGCTGCAGCGTCAGGATGGCGTGATCCATCTTGTGGCGGAACATTTTGAGGACTGGACAGGCCGGCTTGGCGAGCTTGCCGAGGGCAACGCCCCCTTCCAAAGCCCTCTCGCCCGCGCCGACGAAGTCAAACGTCCAGGCCACGAGCCGGCCCCCACGCCGCCAGCAGACGCACGCCGCAGTCAGACCGACCGCAGGGCAAGCAGACGCCTCCCCGCAGCGCGCGATTTCCGATGAGCCCCCCCCGGGCGCAGACGACCCCAGTGACGTGCCGACCGACAAGCCTCGAGCGCCAAAACCCGGTTTGATCGATCCCTCCTTGGCCTATGTGCGCAATCGCCTGCCCGCGGTTACGCCGCCGTCGGCGCGGCGATTGGCGCACGACATCAAGGTGCTGGGCTATGTCGGCGCTGAAACGCCTGTAACGCAGGCGGTGTGCGCTGTGTGCCTGCCAAAGGCAACGACTTTCGACGTCCGGTTTGAAACGCCGCCAGGGCCCCAGACATGGGTCGATTTCGCGACGCCCACGCCGCACTGCGCGCCCGCCCGGTGTGACGCGCAGTGCGGCGCTCTTCCACCCGCCGCTTGGCGACGGCTGGTTGTTGCAGGCGCGCTTCACCTTTCAACAGAAGCTGCAGACCGTTCGGTGCAAGCATAGGGCGGCCTCGAGGTCACAGACTTAGGAAGCCGCCTCCACAATCTCCCGGAAACCAGCTTGCTGCGGGCGCAAGAAATCTCGGCGTGCGTTTTCGACGCGGTTTGCGACAGCGCTGAGACCCCCCACCCCGGGGCAACCAGTGAGCAGCCGGCAGACTATGCCGTTGCGCATCTCGTGATCATCGGTGCGCGACGCGATCGATCTTGAGCACATGACCGGCCCGCGCCGCGTTCACCACGCCTCGCCTGCATCTCCTGACACTCGCAGACCGCTTTCGCGAAACGCCTCACTGCGCGCACATCGTGTGCGCCAGCGCATATCCCGCTACAGACTTCGTCCGAAAGCTGTTTAACGGCCTCAAGGCCCAATGGCCTGCGCCGGCTTCAAGAACCCGGCCAACTGAGCCGCTGACAGCCGCCTTGTCGCCCCTCCCCGGACATACTCTCGCGCTGCGGACAAGGGCCAAGCCCCCCCGCGCCTTGCGGCGCGCAGGACTTGACTTTTGAGTTTCGAGCCCGATCTTGCAACCGAGCGGCAGAGGGCCCTGGGAATCAGGCGCCATCTTGCCGTCCCGGTTCGAAATCGACGCGGTTCAGGGTTGGACGCGGGGATCGTCGGGTCCAGGACTTGGCTCACCCCTTGGCTCACCCCTTGGCCTACCATCGCCGCCGGTCCGCTCGCCAAAGCGCTCAGCAGCTTTTACCGTCCCGCTCCGACCCTCTGCGGCCAGTCTCTGGCCCTCAGACCTGGAACACAATGTCCTTCGCCTCGCTCGGGCTCAGCCCGGAACTCGCCAAAGCAGTTGCTGACGCCGGCTACACAACCCCCACCCCCATCCAGGCGGAAGCCATCCCGGTGGCCCTGCAGGGCCGCGACGTTCTCGGCATCGCTCAGACCGGCACAGGCAAAACCGCCGGTTTCGTGCTCCCGATGATTGAAATCCTGGCCCGCGGCCAAGCCAAGGCGCGCATGCCGCGATCGCTGATCCTGGAGCCAACCCGAGAACTCGCAGCCCAGGTCGCTGAACAATTCGCCAAATACGGCAAATATCACAAGCTTTCCGTGGCTCTCCTGATCGGCGGCGTGTCATTCGGCGACCAGGACGCCCTCCTGACGCGCGGCGTCGACGTGCTGATCGCCACCCCGGGCCGCCTGCTCGACCATTTCGAGCGCGGCCGCCTGCTGCTGTCAGGCGTGCAGATGATGGTCGTCGACGAGGCCGACCGGATGCTCGACATGGGCTTCATTCCCGACATCGAACGGATCTTCAAACTGACGCCCTTCACCCGTCAGACCCTCTTCTTCTCCGCCACCATGCCACCGGAAATCCAGCGCCTCACCGACCAGTTCCTGCACGCGCCCAAACGCATCGAAGTCGCCAAGCCGGCCACCACCGCCGCCACCGTCACCCAGCGCGTCGTCCAATGCCCGTCGTCAGACGCCGGGGCCAAGCGGGCGGCGTTGCGCGCGGTAATCCGCGCCGCAACACTGAAAGCGACGTCCGAAGGCACACCCGATGGCATCCCGGTCAACCCCCTCAAGAACGCCATCGTCTTCTGCAACCGGAAGCGTGACGTCGACGTGGTGGCCAAGTCCCTGGCGAAGCACGGATTTGACGCCGCACCGATCCATGGCGACCTGCCTCAATCCGTGCGCACCGCAACCCTGGAGCGTTTCCGCAACGGAGCCTTGAAGATCCTGATCGCCAGCGATGTCGCCGCGCGCGGGCTCGACATCCCAGAGGTCAGCCATGTCTTCAATTACGATGTGCCGCATACCCCCGACGACTACGTTCACCGCATCGGGCGCACCGGGCGTGCGGGACGCACCGGCGAGACCTTCATGATCGTCTCCCCCGGCGACGCCAAGGCGCTCGCCGCGATCGTCCGGCTGATCGGCCAGGACATTCCCACTGCGGCAGATGTCCCGGGCCTCGATGAGATCGGTGACGAACCCGCGTACGACCGCGCACGCCACGGTCGCCGAGATCGTGATCGCCCGCGCGAACGCACCCGCAGCACCGGGCGCGAGCGCCACCGCGAGCACGCTCACGAGCGCGCAGCGCCGCGCGAGCCGTCAAGCCGCAACGAGGAGACAGCAGCGCACCAAGGCGGGCAGGACGAGGCGAGTATGGAACGCCCCACGCGTCAGCGTCCGGCGCACACGCGCCAACCAACCGCCCGCCCCCAGCGCGGCGAGGAACCCGACTCCGTCGTCGGCCTCGGCGACCACGTCCCGGCGTTTCTCGCCAAGCCAACCGGGCTCAAAGCATCCTGATCCGCACCGCATCCGCACGCAGCGAAGGTCAGCCAAACGTGCAGTGACAGTCAAGAAACCTTGCGCCACGGCGCGCGACCAGGCCCCTGCGACGGCCACCTCGCCTCGACCGGCGACAAACCCGGATCCCGACCTGGATCCGCGCCCGGCGGGACACACGCCCGCACGCGGGCAGTTAGCGCTACATTTACCGAGACAGCTCTACGCTCACGCGAACGTGGCTCAACACGCATGGCGGGCTGCGTTCTCTCCGTCTCGCCGGCCAACGCCCATGTCCCGGCCAATCAGGACCGCCCATGCCAGGACCACCCAGGGCAGGCTCCCCCATGGCGCGCGCCCTTCAAACCTGCGGACGCGCAAACATCCTGCGCGCCGCAGTTCGCCCCGCCCAAGCCGCCCCACAGTCCAACCAGGCCCACATCAACGTCGGCCAGATCAACTTCGGCCAGATCAGCGTCGACCATTCTTGCTTGGTCTTCCAGCCAAACGCGGGGGCGCACGCCATCCAACGATGTGCGCGGCCCGCCCCGCCATGACAGATCCCGCTGCCGGCAAAGCCGCCCTCCCCATCACAAACCTGGCAGTGCTGCGGGCAGGGCACATCATTGTGCTTCTGCCGACACTGATCCTGGCGATGGGCTTCCAGCTGCTGAGCGGGCTGATCATCGCCCTTGGCTGCGCTGGCGTGCTTGTCCTGCTCCTGCGCGACCCAAGCAAAGGTCCAAGGGGCGTGCTCGCACGCCCGGTCGACTGGCGTCTGCTGACCGGCGCGATCGCAATTGCTGCAGCCTTTCTGGTGATCGGCGGTCATCTCCATCTGTTCCACGCCCCGGTCGATTGGCGCACCCGCGACGCAGTGCTCGCCGATCTCGCCCTGTCAGGCTTTCCGGTGCGCTACGTGATCGATGGCGCAGACCACGTGCTGCGCGCCCCGCTCGGCATGTACCTGATGCCTGGCCTCATGGGACAGATCGCCGGACTGTCAGCCGCCCACGTTGCGATGCTGCTGCAAAACAGCATCTTCCTCGGCATCATCCTGTATCTCCTGGCGCAGGTCGGGCGCGGCTGGCGCCATAGCCTCGTTCTGCTCTTCTGCGGAACCTGCGCAATCCTCGGCATCGCAGTCCTGGCATTCGGGTTTGGGGTCCTGCCCTGGAATGACATCACTCTGTTCGGCTTCGACGCCTGGAATCCGCTCTTCCAGTACTCGTCAACGGCCATCCAGTATTTCTGGACGCCAAACCACGCTTTGCCCGGCTGGTGGCTGGCGCTGCTGTGCCTGCTTGCGGCCGAAGATGAGGTCGACGGGGCAACGGTCGGCCTTACATTCGGCGGCGCGCTCTTGTGGTCGCCGCTCGCTGTGCTCGCAGGACCGCTCCTGCTGCTGCCCGACTGGCGTCGCCAGATCAGCAACCGGCGCATCTGGATGGCGGCGGCGGCCGGCCTAGGCTTCATTCCAGTCGCCCTCTATTTGACGCACGCTGCTCAAACCATCCCGCACGGCGCCATCTCCTTCACCCAGGACGAGATCGTCTTCTACGCACTGATGATGGCGGCAATGGCGCCGCACGCGCTTTACATCATTCATTTCCGCAACCGGCTGCCGGCGCGCTTGCGGACGCTCGCACTTTTCAGTCTGTGCCTCCTCGCCGTCATTCCCATGGTCAAGTTCGGCGGCGGAAATGATTTCGTCATGCGCGGTTCAATTGCGCCGCTCGCCGTCGTCTGGTTCGCATTCGCCTATATCTGGCTGACGCCTGGCCAGGCAAAAGGCACAGCGGGGCGCAGCGGGGCATTGATCGCGGCGCTCTGCGCAGCAGCTGGCGTGTTCGAGATCAGTTTGCAGACCGTGCGTGCGCCCTGGGGCGTCAGCGCCTGCGCCGTCGACCAGAGCAACGCCGAGCTCACCGGCACGCCATTCTCCGCACATTACACGGTTCGCCTCGACGGCATGCCAGACTGGCTGCTGCGCGAGCCGGCCGCCGCGCGTCCAGCCCTGAGCGGATCCTGCTGGGATGACGGCGGCCCATGGACGCAAGACCCGCGGCTCACCAAGGCGACGGCGCACACGCACTAGGATGGCGCCTGCGCCACGCCCCGGGTCACGCCCCCGGGCCAATAATGCGACGGCCCGCCGAGGCGCCGCGCTGGCGAGGCAGGAGAAGCCCTGCGGCAGGCCCGCAAGCGCTCGAAACCGCCTGCTGGAGCCTTTGTGATCGCAGGCCTAACCCGTGATCTGCTTGGTGACGTAGGCGCGCATCTTATCCGTAAACGGCGGACGCATCATCGCCGTCAGGTCGGGCTTCACCTGGGTGTATACTGCCTTCTTGTGGCTAAACTCGAAGAAGCCGTCCCGGCCATGATAAGAGCCAATCCCAGACGGACCAACTCCGCCAAATGGCAGATCCTCCTGCGCGACATGGAAGACGACGTCATTGACCGTGACCCCGCCCGATGTCGTGCCGGACACCACCATGGTTTCCTCCGCCTTGTCCTGACCGAAATAGTAAAGACCGAGTGGGCGGTCCTTGGAATTAACATAGGCGACCGCCTCATTGACCCCAACATAGGTCTTGACCGGCATCACTGGCCCGAAAATCTCCTCCTGCATCACCTTCATATCCTCGCTCGGATTGAGGATCAAAGTTGGAGGGATGCGCCGATGCTCCTGCTGGCGAAAATCTTCATTGCCAGGATTGAGTGATACGATTTCTGCACCTTTCGCAGCAGCGTCCTCGACATAGCCCATGACCCGGTCGTAGTGACGCTGATTGATCATCGAGGTGTAGTCGGGGTTTTCCTTGATGGTGGGATACATCGCCGCTACCGCAGACTTCGCCGCCTCAACGAATTCACCCTGACGCTCACTTGGCACCAGTACATAATCCGGGGCCAGACAGATCTGCCCGGCGTTGAGCGTCTTACCCATCATGATGCGCTTGGCCGCCAGCGGCATATCCGCCGTGCGCGAAATGATCACCGGCGACTTGCCGCCAAGCTCAAGGGTCACAGGCACGAGGTTTTCAGCCGCCGCCCGCATCACATGCTTGGCGATCGAACCTGCTCCGGTGAACAGGAGGTGGTCAAAGGCAAGACCGGCGAACGCGGCTCCGACATCGGCGCCGCCGGTAAAAACCGCGATTTCTTCGGCGCGGAAGGCCGACTCGAACATCTCGGCCATCAGATCGGACGTCTTCGGGGTGAACTCCGACGGCTTGATCATGGCGCGGTTGCCGGCAGACAGAATGCCCGCAAGCGGGATGAATGTGAGATTGATCGGGAAGTTCCAGGGCGAGATCACCCCGACCACGCCCTTTGGCTGAATCTGGACCTCTGCCTTGGCGCCGAACAGGCCAAGCGGGAAGTCCACCCCGCGGCGCTGCGTCTTCATCCAACTCTTCAGATGGCTCTTGGCGAAATGAAAGGGGCCGATCGCACCTGCAACATCCGTCAGGCGCGAGGCATCGGGGGAGCGGTGTCCGAAGTCATCGCTGAGCGCCTTCACGATCTGGGTCTCGTATTTGCGCAGCAGGCCAACACAGCGGTCCAGCCGATCGATGCGCGCCGCCAGATCCGGCGGGCCGTCCCGCAGAAATGCCGCCTTCTGGCGATCCAGAACTTCGCTCATGCGGACGCGAGGGTCCGCCTGGCTGCGCGTCATGTCGCTCATCTCATGCCCTTCCCTGCCCCGAACCGCCAGCCGCCTGACCCACAGTCATGCGCCAAACCGTCGCAAACTATGCATCGCGCCGGGGCGCTCCACAACACACCAAACTCTCCAGCGCAAAACTCCTCGCATGGCCCCCGGCGTGAGCCCCCGCGCGTGCAGATGTGATGCAGGCGCAGCCGCATGGCCAGACAGTGCGCATCCAGGGATTGCGCTCCCGGCCCGCAGGCGCGCCCACGGCGATCGCCGCGCCGCAACCCCGACGCGGCGCCCTCTGGGATAAACCGTTTCTTCACCTCGCCCGTGGAATTTGGTCCGAGCGATGCGCCCGGCGAACACAGGCCAGGACGACGCCGGGATCGAGATGACGCAAGACCCCATCTACGCCAAGGCGCGCCGCGCCATCGACACGATGGAGGCACAGGGCATCCCGCCCTCAAGCGCTCACTACGAGGTATGGCTCGCCTATCACACAGGCGAGCGCCCTGAGGTATCCGTCGCCATTGATGATCTGCTTGCAACCGGTCAGGCAGTCGACGCCGTGGCGTCTGACGGGTTGCACCAGCGGTTCTTTTCTACAGTGCGCTACAACGCCGAAGTGATCCTGACCGGAGCCCGGATTTCTGAGGGCATGGTGAACCTGATCCAGGCGCTGCAGGACGCCGCCACCGGCGCGCGCGACTATAATGAGGTGATGGCGAAAGCGCAGGTCGACCTTGCCGCGATCGGCGCCACGGAACCCGTCGGCGCCATCCTGCGTGGCCTGATTGATGCGACGCGCAGCTTCGCCAGCCGCAACAGCGAACTGGAAACCAAAGTCAGCCAGACCACGCGCGAGATCGAGCAATTGCGCACCTCACTCGACAAGGTCCGCCTGGAATCCTTCACCGACGCGCTGACCGGCGCCGCCAATCGCAAGTTCTTTGATGAAACGCTGCAGCTGCGCATCGCCGAGTCGCTGTCGCAGGGAACACCGCTGTGCCTTGCCCTGTGCGACATCGATCACTTCAAGTCGTTCAATGACCGCTGGGGCCACCAGACCGGTGATCAGGTCATCAAGTTCACCGCCGCCACGCTGCAGCGCTTCGCCAAGGGCGATCACCTCGTCGCACGCTACGGCGGCGAGGAATTCGCGGTTATCATGCCGCGCACCGAGTTGTGGGAGGCGTTCAACCTGCTCGAACAGGCGCGCTTCGCCATGGAGACCAAAAAGCTCCTGCGCAGAACAACGCGCGAAGACCTTGGCGGCATCAGCGCCTCGTTCGGTGTCGCCCTCCTGCAATCGGGCGACACGGCGAGCACGCTTGTCGAACGCGCCGACAAATGCCTCTACGCCTCGAAGCGCGACGGCCGCAATCGCGTCACCCCTGACCGTGCGCCGCGCGCGCGCAGCGCTGCTTGACGCAACGGCAGACTTTCGCGCGCAATTTCCTGCGCTAGGGTCCTCCCCCAGACGCGGCGCCCGGCCGCCCGGGAGACAGACCATGGCTTACGAAAAACTCACCTACGCGCTGCAGGACGGCGTGGCCATTATCACCATGAACGACCCTTCCACGATGAACGCGGCTGGGGTCGATATGGGGCGCGAACTCGGTCACGCATTCGAGACCGCAGCCAAGGAAAGCCGCTGCGTGATCCTCACCGGAACCGGGCGCGGATTTTGCTCAGGGGCCAATCTGGCGTCAACCCAGATGAATCTCAGCACCCAACCCCAGGATGCGCGCGACTTCGACGCCGGCGCTGCGCTCGACACCGTCTATAATCCTCTGGTGACGCAGATGCGCGAACTGCCAATCCCATTTGTCACGGCCGTCAATGGCGCGGCTGCCGGCATCGGCTGCTCCTTCGCCCTCCTCGGCGACATGATCATCGCCTCGCAAAGCGCCTATTTCCTGCAGGCCTTCCGGCGCATCGGCCTGGTGCCGGATGGCGGCTCAACCTACCTCCTGGCGCGCGCCGTGGGCCGCACACGGGCTATGGAGATGATGCTGATGGGCGAAAAAATCCCAGCCGCCAAGGCTCTGGACTGGGGGCTCGTGAACCGCGTCACGCCGGACGCTGACCTTATGTCCAGCGCGCTGAGCCTGGCCCAGGACATCGCCAGCGGCCCCACCAGGACCCTCGCCATGATCCGCAAAGCGGCCTGGGCAAGCCTCGACAGCGACTGGTCCAGCCAGCTGCACACAGAACGCGTGCTGCAACGTGACGCCGGACGCAGCAAGGACTTCCAGGAAGGCGTCGCCGCGTTTCTACAAAAGCGCCCGGCGAAGTTTACTGGCGCCTGAGCGCCGCGGGAGGCGCGGCCTCACCCGGCCGCGCGGTCAGATGCGCCAGACTGACCAGGAACGACACCCGGCTTCGCAGGGAGCGCCCTCAGGCGACTGGCCGCGAGGCTGGCCGGCGTGACTGGCAGGCCTGACTGGGGAGGGCCCTACTGGCGGGCCTGACCTTGCGCAACAGCCGCGAGAGGTTTGTCCAAAGACGGCGTCAATGCTCCACCCGGGCGTCACGACACACAGCCGAC
>JBILMQ010000150.1:0-8666 GCA_044375455.1 Caulobacterales bacterium
TAAGCTCGATTTGAAGCTCGGGTGACTGGCTCTTCCTGCCCCACTGCAGTCGGCAGCCCCTGCACCCCTGATCCTCGCTCCGTGCTCGATCCGGCGGAGCCGTGGTCGAAAGATAACGGGACGCGCACAGTGTTCTTTAATCGTTTGGCTCAACGCAAGCAGGATCTGGCTTCGCCACCTGCTGTTTCTCTGTTCGCCCGCAAGAAAGCCCGTTTCTCCGTCCCCGCCCAGCTTCCAGAGCGCGCCACGCGCAGCCGAGGTCAAGGCTGGCGCGAACGCGCCGACCGACAGGGCTTGGCCTTGAGGTCGGTGAGCACGGCCGCGAGCCAATTCAGTTGCCGGGCGCATGTTCGTGCTGCTGCCGCAGGTGAGTAATCCCCTTAAGTTTTGGCGACTGCTGACCCTTGCGCATCGTCATCGACACAAATGTCATGGTCGCTGCGTTCCGCAGCCCGTGCGGCGCGTCGGCAGAAATCCTGCGGGCTGTTCGTGCTGGGCGGGTCATCGTGGTGTGCAATCCGCCGCTGTTTTTGGAATATGAGCAGGTTTTGAAACGGCCGCACCATCTCGCCGCAGCCGGCGTTACCGCCGCCGAGATTGATCAAGCGCTTGATGTTTTCTGCGGCCTCTTGGTCCCGGCGCCCAAGTCTCGCACCGTGCGGCCGCATTTGCCCGACCGCGACGACGAGATGGTTTTGCAAGCAGCCGAGTTTGGCGCACCTGACGCCATCGTAACGTTTGAAACTCGCACTTTCGCCGAGGCGGGCGGATTTTGCAGATCGTCATCCTGACGCCCGGCCAATTTGTTGCCAGTTTGAAGAAATGAGCGAGACCCTTACACTGAAGACCGCGACAGGCGTTCTACTTGAGCTCGAATCGGCCGCGAAAGCTGAAGGGCTGAGCGTTGAGGCCTTGGTATTGCGGGCGGCGCGTCAGCGCGCCCACGATCTTGCTGATGCCCAGGGGTCTTCGCCGAAAGGGCGCGCCGGTTTGAACCGTCGTCCTTGGCTACGCTTGACCGTTTGCCCGATCCGAACCGCCCGGGCGGCGAGCCGCCTCTGCCTGGCGACGAAATGCCGGAGTGACGCGGAACACCAACACGATCCCTTCGCCTCACTTTTCTAAACCCACATCCCTGGTGGACCGCCTGGTGCGTCGTTTCTCCCAATCCGTCAGCGCGCCTTCAAGATAGCGCGCCAGTCGCGGGGCTCAACAGCATCGGTCCGGCGAAGATTGAGCATCGCCCTGGCGCGGTCACTGGATAGATGTCCATGTTGCGCAGTAGACCGACGAACCAATTTCACAGCCACGTTATGACGTCGGAGTACTGTTTGGCGCCTGGAAGGCCGCTTCGCCTCGCGACCGAAGCTCTGTTCTTTGCTAAGATCTTGATCTCACCGGCTGCTGGCGCGGGATCGAACCGCCGACCCCGGGGTTATGACCTCGGGGTCTGGGAGCCTGGGGCCTGCCGGCGTCAGCTTGGCATGATTGGCCGCGGGGGGTGCCGCAACCGGCGCCGCACAGGGCGCTGGCAGGGAGCATGTCGCGCCCGGTCACGCCTGTCAGGATGGTTCGGTTTCAGCTGCTTCATCCGACGGGATTGCCCCGCCGGCCGGCTGGCGAAACAGGTGATCAAGTATGCGACCCTCGATGGCGGCGAGCGCGGCGTCGCCGCGGTGGCGTGGCCTTGCCAGATTGATCGCCAAGTCAAGCGCCACGCCACGGTCCTCGATCAGCAGCACCCGGTCGCCGAGCGCGACGGCCTCGCTGACGTCATGGGTCACGAGCAGCGCGGTGAAGCCTTGCGCGCGCCAGACCTGTTCAATGAGGCTCTGCATTTCAATGCGGGTCAGTGCATCAAGGGCGCCGAGCGGCTCGTCGAGGGCGAGCAGTCGGGGTCTTGACACGAGTGCGCGGGCAAGCGCCACGCGCTGGCGTTGCCCGCCGGACAACTGCGCCGGCCAATCGGCGCCCCGCGCCCCAAGCCCGACCCGTGTCAGCGCCTCAAGCGCTGCCGGGTCCCCGCGGGCCGCCCGGGGACCAAGTCCGACCTCGACGTTCTGGGCTGCCCGGGCCCAGGGAAGGAGCCTTGGCTCCTGGAACACGATGCGCGCCTCGCCCGTCTTGAGCGCCGGAGAGGCGATGGTCCCGGCGCTTGGCGTTTCCAGTCCGATGAGCAGGCGCAGCAGCGTTGATTTTCCGCAACCGGATTTTCCGACAATCGACACGAACGCGCCCGGCTCGATGTCGAGGCTAATGTCTTCGAGCACCGTGTTGGCGCCGAAGCTCTTGCGCAGACCGGCGACCGAGATTGCGGCGCCGCCGGTGCGGTCTGGGATGTCGGCGTTGGCCATCATGGTTCCGATCAGGCTTTGGCGTAGGCTGGGTTCCAGGAGAGGAAGGCGCGTTCAAGCAGGCGGGTGGCGGAGTCTGCGAGCTTTCCGAGCAGGGCGTAGATGACGATGGAGAGCACGATCACGTCCGTCTGCATGAATTCGCGTGCCTGCATGGCCATGTGACCGATGCCTGAGTTCGCTGCGATCGTCTCTGCCACGATCAGCGTCAGCCACATAATGCCCAGTGCGTAGCGCAGGCCGACGAAGATCGATGGCAGTGCGCCCGGCAGGATCACCTTGGCGAACAGCCCCTGCGGCGTCATGCCGTAGACCCGCCCCATCTCCACGAGGTGCGGGTCGACGTTGCGGATGCCGTGAAGGGTGTTCAGATAGATTGGGAAGAACACCCCGAGCGCGACCAGAAACACGCGCGCGCTCTCCTCGATCCCGAACCAGACAATGACCAGCGGGATAAGGGCCAGGTGGGGCACATTGCGGATCATCTGCAGCGTCGGGTCGAGCAGTTTCTCGCCCAGCCGCGATAATCCGTTCATCAGACCGAGTGCGAAGCCGATCGCGCCGCCGATCACGAGACCTGCGACGGCGCGCAGGAAGCTGACGGCGAGGTTTTGCTGCAGCTCGCCTGACTGGATCAGTCTCAGGCCGGCCTCAGCCACGGCGCTTGGCGCCGGCAGCACGCGCGCTGGCAGGAGCCCGGCGGATGCGCTGATCTGCCAGAGCGCCACGAGCCCGAGCGGCATGAGCCATGGCAGGGCCGTTGCCAGGGGCGATGGTTTGTTGGCGGTCATAGGCGTGCTGTTCCCCCGCGATGCAGTGACGAAGCTTTCACACCTGAGGGCTCGGCTCAAGATGGCTGACCGGCAGCGTCTGGACAGATCATTCCGGCGTCCGGCGGCGTGCGCCTTGACCTGACCGGCCAGGGGGCCGCGCGCATCCGGGCTGTTGGTTCCGCCCGGGCCGGTTGCGCTTTGCGCGGCGCCGCCTCTGGCGCTTGCGCGCGCGGGTTCTTAGGTTATGGCGTCGGTCGCAAGGCCGAGAGTTTGGGGGATGAGCCGACATGCGCCCGTTGTGGGCCCGCTTGGGCATGGCGGCCGGCATCGGCGCCTTCTTGCTGGGGGTGCTGTCCGGACCGGCAGGTCTGCCGTTGCTGGCCGCGGGCGCGCTTGCCGCCTTGATAGCATCGAGCATGCTGTGGCGCGGACCCGTCAAGAAGAAGGTGATGCGTCGCCTGATGCGCGATCCTTTGCCCGGCGAGCAGCCGCGCATGCCATATCTGGGCCATGTCGCGATGGCGGCCTGCCTTGGCGTCTTTGTGGGCTCGATTGTGTGGCAGATGGCCGGCCTCGGGGCGCTCGCTGGCGCCGGTCTTGGGGCGTACCTTTTCTTCTCCGGTGCGACCTCACGACGCGCGCTGCGTGATCTGCTGATCCAGCGCCACCGGTCGCGTGAGCGTGACGCGGAGCTGATGGCGCAGCGCGCCGTCGAACAGGCGCTCAGTGAATCCGCGCCGCCCGCGGCCCGCGCCGACATCGGGGATGCTGTGGTGCGCAAGCTGGTGCAGGAGGCCCAGGCGCCGCTTGCGCACCTGGAGAGCGCGCGCGGCCGCATCCGCGACGGTGAGCTCTCAGCCCGGCTCGGACGCATCCTTGCGACCACCCGCAAGGCGATGGAGGATCTCACGTCTCGCCCGGAGCGCGCCACCCACGTGCATCGGCTGATGACCTATTATCTTCCGCGGGCCGCTGAACTCGCCGACACCTATGGCGACCTGGAGCGCCGCTCTGGGGATCACGGCGCGCGCCTTGGGGAGCTGGCGCAGGTGTTCGCCCAGATGGAGACGGCGTTTCTGCATTACGCCGACAAGGTGCTGGAAGCTGACCTGGTGACGCTGGACGCGGAATTGCGGGTGTTGCGCCAGTCGCTTGAGCAGGACCTCAAGACCCGGTAGGGCGGTCGCGGGCGGGACGCCTGATATGCGTGGCCCAGACCACCGGTATCTGCGACAGGTGCAAGCATGCGCGGCAGGGCGTGGTTCTGAATGCTCCTGGAGGCAATGGGCGCAGCAAACGGGGGCAGCAAAAGGGGGCAGGGTCGTGGTGCGCGGGCGGGGTGCGGATCCTCCCCGCCTGCGCCGCTGGGCGCCTGGCTGACGCGTCATGCGCGCGGGGGCCTCGCGCCGGGGCGGCGTGCGCGCTATACGCGCGCCATGAAGTTTCTTGATCAGGCGAAGATCTATATCCGCTCCGGCGACGGCGGGGCCGGCGCGGTGTCGTTCCGGCGTGAAAAGTTCGTGGAGTTCGGCGGTCCGGATGGCGGCGACGGCGGGCGTGGGGGCGATGTGTGGATGGAAGCCGCGGAGGGTCTCAACACCCTCATCGACTACCGTTATCAGCAGCACTTCAAGGCCGGCACGGGCGGTCATGGCATGGGCCGCAACCGCACCGGCGCCGACTCGCCTGACATCATTCTGAAGGCTCCGGTGGGCACCCAGATCTTTGAAGAGGATCAGGAAACCCTGATCGCCGACCTTGATCATGAGGGCGCGCGTGTGCTCTTGGCGCGCGGCGGCAATGGCGGTTTCGGCAACGCCCACTTCAAGGGGCCGGTCAATCAGGCGCCGCGCCACGCCAATCCGGGTCTGGAGGGGGTGGAGCGCTGGATCTGGCTGCGTCTGAAGCTGATCGCCGACGCAGGCCTTGTCGGGCTGCCGAACGCGGGCAAGTCTACGTTCCTGGCGGCCGTCTCCGCCGCCAAACCGAAGATCGCCGACTACCCTTTCACCACGCTGCATCCCGGTCTTGGCGTTGTTGATCTTGGCGCGGACGCTCGCTTTGTGCTTGCCGACATTCCCGGCCTCATTGCCGGGGCTGCGGAGGGTGCGGGCCTCGGCGTCCGGTTTCTGGGTCATATTGAGCGGTGCAAGGTGTTGCTCCATTTGGTGGACGCCACGCAGGAGGACGTGGCGGGCGCCTATCGGACGGTGCGCCGCGAACTGAAGGCCTATGGCCATGGGCTCGACCGAAAGCGCGAGATTGTGGCGCTCAACAAAATCGACGCCGTCAGCCCGCAGGACTGCGAGGCCAGGGCGGCCGCCCTGGCCAAGGCGGCGCGGCGCAAGCCTCTGATGGTCTCCGGCGCCACTGGACGGGGCGTGCGCGATCTGCTGTTCCGGCTCAACGCGATCATCAGAGGCGATGATGAGGAGGCCTGCCAGGATTTGCAGGACTGGGCGCCGTGAACGTCCTGGGTGCAGCCCGACGGGTTGTTCTCAAGATTGGCTCCGCGCTCGTCACAGACTGGGAGACCGGGCGCGTGTCGGCGGCCTGGCTGCATGCACTCGCGCTGGACATTGTGCGTCTGCGCAAGCGCGGGGCAGAGGTTGCAGTGGTTTCTTCCGGCGCCGTGGCTCTTGGCCGGCGTCGGCTCGGCCTCGCCAAGGGCAAGCTGCGTCTGCAGGAGAAGCAGGCCGCCGCCGCTGCTGGTCAATCGATCTTGATGCGGGCGTGGGAGGAGGCGCTTGGCGCCCATGACATTGTTGCCGCCCAGGCGCTGCTGACGGGCGACGACACCGAAAACCGCCAGCGCTGGCTCAACGCGCGTGCGACGTTGGAGACGCTGCTGCGTCTCGGCGCCGTGCCTGTCATCAATGAAAACGACACAGTCGCCACGGACGAGATCCGGGTGGGCGATAATGACCGCCTGGCCGCCAGGGTTGCGCAGATGCTGGGCGCGGATGTGCTGATCCTGTTGTCGGATGTTGACGGTCTGTACACCGCTGACCCACGCAGCGATCCGTCCGCCGTACACGTGGCGCATGTTGAGCGTGTGACGGGCGAGATCGAACGCATGGCCGGAGGGGCGAACGCCGTGACCGGCGTGGGCTCGGGCGGCATGGCCACCAAGGTCGCCGCCGCCAAGATTGCGACCGCGGCCGGGTGCGCGGTGCTGATCGCCCGGGGTGATGCGCTGCGTCCGCTGTCGGCTCTTGAGTCCGGCGCCCGCGCCACGCTGTTTGCCGCCGCCGCCGAGCCCAAGGCCGCCTATAAGGCCTGGATCGCTGGCGCCTTGAAGCCTGCCGGCGTCTTGCGGGTGGACGCTGGCGCAGCCCGGGCGGTGAGGTCTGGCAAGAGCCTGCTCGCAGCCGGCGTGACCGGTGTGGAGGGGCGTTTTGGCAAAGGCGAGGCGGTGCGCATTCTTGGTCCGGACGGGGGCGAGATCGCCCGCGGCCTGATCGCCTATGACGCGGCCGAGGCGCACCGGCTCCTGGGGCTGCAGTCAGACGCCATTGAAGCTGCGCTTGGCTATGAGGGTCCGGCCGAACTTGTCCATGCCGACGATCTTGTCCGGGTGGACGCTTAGCGCAGTTGGCGGTGCAGCAGACGGTTGGCGGCATCCGGCCGCGGCGACCGGCCGCCAAGAGAAGGCTTGTGCGCGCCCCCCTTTGTCGCCATGAGAGCATAAGCTTTTTTGTGAGCCGAGATGAACGCTCCGGTACCCCTTACGTCCCTGGACGCAGAGATGGCGGCGATAGGTCGGCGTGCGCGCGCGGCCGCAAAGATCGTGCGCGACGCCTCGCCGGGCGTGCGGGCGGCCGCCTTGCGCGCCATGGCCGAGGCGATCCGCGCCGGGGCGCACGACATCCTCGCGGCCAACGCCCGGGACATGGCTCGGGCCGCCGCGGAGGCGATGAGCGCGCCGATGCAGGACCGGTTGGCCCTGACGCCGCAGCGCGTCGATGCGATTGCCGACGGCGTTGCGGCGATTGCGGCTCAGCCTGAGCTGCTTGGCGAGGTGATGGCGCGCTGGACCCGCCCGAACGGACTGGTGATTGAGCGGGTGCGCGTGCCGATCGGCGTGATTGGGATCATCTATGAAAGCCGGCCCAATGTGACGGCTGACGCTGGCGCCTTGTGCGTCAAAGCCGGCAACGCGGTGATCCTGCGCGGCGGTTCGGATGCATTCGCGTCATCGACCGCACTCGTTGCGGCGCTGCAGGCAGGTTTGCGCGCCGCAGGGTTGCCGGCCGAGGCGATTCAGCTTGTCCCCACGCCCGATCGGGCAGCCGTTGGCCTCCTGCTGAGGGGGCTTGGCGGTGCGGTGGACATGCTTGTGCCGCGTGGCGGCAAGGCCCTGGTCGCGCGCGTCCAGGAGGAGGCCCGGGTGCCTGTGCTCGGCCACCTTGAGGGACTGTGCCACACATATGTGCACGCTGCTGCGGATCCGCAAAAGGCTGTCAGCCTCGTGGTGAACGCGAAGATGCGCCGGCCCGCTGTATGCGGGGCCACTGAAACGCTGCTGATCGATCGCGCTGCAGCACCGACGCTGCTGCCTGCGATCGTCCAGGCGCTGCAGGAGCGCGGATGCGCCGTGCGCGGAGACGCCTCGGCGCGCGCCATCGCGCCGATGGCGCAGGCGCAGGAGGACGATTGGCGCACGGAGTACTCAGCGCCCATTCTGGCCGTGCGCGTGGTGGAGGACATAACAGGCGCGATGGCCCACATCGCGGAGTATGGCAGCGGGCACACCGATGCGATCGTGACAGAGGACGGCGCAGCTGCTGAGCGCTTTCTGACGGAGGTCGACAGCGCCATCGTTCTGCACAACGCATCCACGCAATTTGCTGACGGGGCTGAATTTGGGTTCGGTGCTGAGATCGGCATTGGCACCGGCCGCTTGCATGCCCGAGGTCCGGTCGGAGCCGAAGGGCTCACGACATACAAGTACATCGTCCATGGCCGGGGCCAGACCCGGCCATGACTGCCTCGCGGCGCCTCGCGCCAGTCGCTGGCGCCTGCAGGGCAACGCCCGGCTCCGGACAGAGCTCGGGAGTGACAGCCTGATGCGCCGGCGCGGCGCTCCAGCGGCCTATCCTGGCGAAGTGATCGGCCTCTACGGCGGCACATTCGATCCTGCGCATGACGGTCATGCGCATGTCGCCGAGACGGCTTTGAAGCGCCTGGGCGCGTCGCGGATCTGGTGGCTTGTGTCGCCACAAAATCCGCTGAAGAGTCGACAGGCCGATCAACTTGCCGCCCGGGTGGCCAGCGCGCGCGCGCAAGCCAGGCGCTGGCGGATGCGGGTGACCACAATTGAGACGCTGCTCGGGTCACGCTACACCATCGACACGGTTACCGCATTGCAGCGCCGCTACCCCGGGGTGCGATTCATCTGGATTATGGGAGCTGACAGTCTCGCTGACTTTCCGCGGTGGGGGCGCTGGCGGGAGATCGCCCGACGGGTTGCGATTCTCATTATCTCGCGACCGGGCGTCGGTCTGGCGCCGCGGCTGTCCGGTCCCTTTGCGCGGCA
>JBILMQ010000403.1:0-2579 GCA_044375455.1 Caulobacterales bacterium
AGGAATTGAGGGGCGTATCGCCCAAAGGCGCACCGTTCGGGACTGCCTGGCGAGGTTCTAAGCGCGGCTGATCTTTGCACCGTGAGATTTCTGAACCGAGCGAATGCCGCACCGGCGATGGTTACGCCGGGCGTTCAGTGCCGCGAGCGTCCTGCCGGGAGCACCGCTGAGGCGTGGCCCGCCTTGAGAGCCCGCGAGAGAGCCCGGGCTGACCAGATCAGGCGCACAGGGGCATCCGCGACACGGCGAGATGCGCTGCCACAGGCTCTTACCCAGCGGCGACCTTTCAGACGCAGGCGCGCCACACACATCAACGATGTCGTATGCCTGTCGTCGAGCAGCCACGCCCGGATCGCGCCTGCGCCGCCGCCCGACCACCTCAGTTGGCTCGCACTTAAACACGCGCCGGGATCCTGCCCCGCACATCACCGGCTCAGCGACCTTCGTCGGCCATGTCCTCATCCTCACGTTTGAGGATTTCGATGATCGCCGCCGCGCTCGCGCTCATGTCACGCAAGTGCCGCGCGGTGAGGTCACCGTTGCCTCGAAGCCAAAGTGCGGCTTCGGTCAGGTCCCGCAGTGTTGGCCGCAGTCCGAGGATCTCAACGATCAGTCCGTCATCGAGGCTACCCAGCGTCCGGCGTACGTCTTGCGAGGCGGCTTTACGCTGTGGGTCGGTCTGCTCCTTGGTTCGCAGGTTCATGGGCGTTGCTCTCCAACCGGTGGGCGTGGGGTTGACCGCGTTTCAGACGCAGGACCTGCGGCTAATCACTGCCAGCATGGCCTGTGGCGCACTCGGCCGCACAGGACCTTGATCCAGGGCAAACTCCTACCCGCAATGCATGCGGGTCCGACGTGGGTTGACCGGTGGTCATTCCTGCCGGGGATGCGGCTGCAGACGAGATACTCGGCTTGCGGAGCATCAATGATTGCCGGGCCGGAACTGTGTTCCATGAAATTGAATAAGCCAGGTGACGCACATGATCGAGTCTGCATTGCGAGCGCTCCTTCAAGGCGTCGTTCGAGAAGGAGCCTTAGACGTACGCTTGCCGAATGGGCGCGTGCTGCGTCTCGGCGAGGCCCATCTCGATCGACAGCCGGCCCCGGTCACCGTCGCTGTGACCTCTTGGCCCTGGCTCGGGCGCATCATCATCGCCCCGGCGCTGGCGGTTGGTGAGGCCTACGCAGAAGGGGCGTTTGTCATCGAGCGCGGCGGCCTTGACGCTTTCATGGCGCTGGCGACACGCAATCTGCATTACTTGACAAAGCCTGCGTACGTCCCTCGCAACGATCGCTTGCGCGCCCGGCGCAATGTCGCCCGCCATTACGACCTCCCAAGCGACCTGTACACACTATTTCTTGATCCGGACCGGCAATACTCTTGCGCCTATTTCGAGAGCCCGGATGTAACCCTTGCGGCAGCGCAGGAGGCGAAGAAACGCCATATCGCAATGAAACTGAACCTGAGCCGCGGCATGGATGTCCTGGACATCGGATCCGGGTGGGGCGGCATGGCGCTGACGTTGGCGAAACACTACGGCGCGCGCGTCACGGGCATTACTCTCTCACAGGAACAGCTTCACGTCGCACGCCGACGCGCGCAGGAACATGGCCTTGAGGCCTGCGTCGGGTTTCATCTGTGCGACTACCGCGACGCCGCCGGCGTTTTCGATCGCATCGTTTCGGTCGGCATGTTCGAGCACGTCGGGGTCCAGGACTACGCCAACTTCTTCGATTTGCTGTCGCGCCGGCTGAAACCGGATGGGGTCGCGCTGCTGCATACGATTGGGTGCAGCGGACCGCCGCAGGCCAACAACCCCTGGATCGAGCGTTATATATTCCCCGGCGGGTATATTCCTTCTCTGTCGCAGATCGCCGCCGCCGTCGAACGCTCTGGTCTGATCATCGCCGATGTTGAGGTCCTGCGGCTGCACTACGCTGAGACCATCAAGGCGTGGCGGGCCAATTTCGCAGCTCGCCAGGCGGAAGCGGCGCGACTTCTCGATGACCGGTTCCGACGCATGTGGAACTTCTATCTGGCCGGCGCCGAGAGCGGATTTCGCCACGGCCGCCTTGAGGTCTTCCAGCTGCAGCTGATAAAGTCTCAAGCCGCTCTCCCAATCACGCGCGATTACATGCTGCAGGATGAACAGCGTCGGGAACTGTCACTCGCTGCGGCTGAATGATGTGGAAGAGCGAGCATGAGATCTCAGCGCTGGTCGCCGCGCTGACGCCCGAAATCTCGATGTAGCGCAGAACCAATACGGACTATCCGAGAAGGAATGGACATTGTGAGCAGAGGGAGGCGGCCATGACAGTGCGCGATCTTCTGGGCGTTGTTCTCAGTGCGGGCGAGGACGAGCCTGTTCTTGCGGCGATGGATGGACTGCTGCGCAAGGGCGACAATGGAGTCGTTCTGCTGTTGGCGACAATTCCCGATCCCGTCTACGGGGCCGACGGCATGATGTCTCCGGAGATCTGGCCGCAGGTGATCGCACAGACCCGCGAACAGTTCGCCCGTGAACGCAATCGCCTCGAACAGCGGGCCAAGCCTGCCGGCGCACACGTTGAAGTCCGCG
>JBILMQ010000151.1:0-8619 GCA_044375455.1 Caulobacterales bacterium
TGGCTCCGGCTGTGCTGCCCAGCCGCGCCACATCCTGCGGGCATCGCGCGAGATAGTGGCGGCGGCTCGGGCCGGACCGGACCGTCCGTGTGGCAACGCCGGGCCGCCTCCGGCTTGGCAAGAGGCCGGCAAAGCCCTCTCGATTGACAAAGAGGCCGCTCCACCCGCACCTTCCGCGCGCCAAACTCCCCAAACGTCGCCCGGATGGCGGCGTCAGAACAAAGCTGCGCCCGCTTTAAGGGGGCGCCGTCGGAACCGCCTCATGATGAACATCGTCGTTGTGGAATCGCCCGCCAAGGCCAAGACCATCAACAAATATCTCGGCCGGGACTATGCGGTGCTGGCGAGCTACGGACACATCCGCGACCTGCCCTCGAAGGATGGCTCGGTCAAGCCGGACGCCGATTTCAGCATGGTCTGGGAAACCGATCCCAAAGCGCAGAAACGCCTGTCTGAGATCGCAGCGGCGGTCAAAGGCGCCAAGAAACTGATCCTTGCGACCGACCCTGACCGTGAGGGAGAGGCGATCTCCTGGCACGTGCTGGAGGCGCTGCGCGCCAAACGCGCCCTGAAAGACGTGGCGGTTGAGCGGGTGACATTCAACGCCATCACCAAACAGGCCGTGCTCGACGCCATGGCCCGACCGCGGCGCCTGGATACCCCGCTCGTCAACGCCTACCTGGCGCGGCGCGCCCTCGACTATCTCGTGGGCTTCACGCTGTCGCCCGTGCTGTGGCGCAAGCTGCCAGGCGCCCGGTCAGCAGGCCGCGTTCAGTCGGTCGCTCTGCGCCTCATCTGCGACCGTGAAATGGAGATCGAGAAATTCCGCAGCGAGGAGTACTGGACTGTCGACGTTGATCTCGTCGGCCCCAGACGCGAGGCCTTCACCGCCCGCCTCGTGACCCTGGAGGGCAAGAAGCTCAAGAAACTCGACATTGCGTCAAAGGATGCGGCTGAACACGCCGCCACGGTGATTCGCACCGGGCGCTTCGCCGTGACCGGCGTTGACGCCAAACCGATCGGGCGAAATCCGCCGCCGCCGTTCACAACCTCAACCCTGCAGCAGGAAGCCGCCCGCAAACTCGGCTTCTCCGCCAACCGCACGATGCAGGTGGCCCAGAAACTCTATGAGGGCGTGGACATCGGCGGGGAGACCGTCGGTCTTATCACCTACATGCGCACCGACGGCGTGCAGATGGCCGACGAAGCGATCCAGGCAGTGCGTCGCACCATCGAGGGGGAATTCGGGTCAGCCTACGTCCCCGCCGCGCCGCGCCGCTACGCCACCAAAGCGAAAAATGCGCAAGAAGCCCATGAAGCCATCCGACCAACCGATCCGCAGCGCCTGCCGGGTAAGGTGCGCCTCGAGGAGGACATGCGCCGGCTCTACGAACTGATCTGGAAACGCACCATGGCAGCGCAAATGGAGGCGGCCCGTCTGGAGCGCACCACGATCGACTTGGAGGACGGACACAGCAAAACCGGCCTGCGCGCCGTCGGATCCGTGGTCCTCTTCAATGGCTTTCTCGCCGTTTACGAGGAAGGCCGCGACGATAAAGGGGAAGACGAGGATGGCGGGCGCCTGCCGAAACTTTCTGTCGGCGACGCAACAACCGTGACCGAAGTCAAACCCGAGCAGCACCACACAGAACCCCCGCCGCGCTATTCTGAAGCGTCCCTGGTCAAAGCCATGGAGGAACTCGGGATCGGACGCCCGTCGACCTACGCCTCGATCCTGGAGGTGCTGCGGGCACGAACTTATGTGCGCATGGACAAGAACCGCTTTATCCCTGAGGACCGCGGTCGACTTGTGACAACCTTCCTCGAACGCTATTTCAGCCGCTACGTGGAGTATGAGTTCACCGCGAATATGGAGGCCGATCTCGACAAGGTTTCAGCCGATTCTCTGAACTATCTCGACCTGTTGCGTAAGTTCTGGCAAGAATTCAACGCTGCCGTTTCTGAAATCAGTGAGCTGAAGATAGGTGACGTGCGCGAGGCGCTCGACGAAGAGCTCGGCCCCCATATTTTTCCTGAAAAACAACCAGGCATCGACCCGCGCGCCTGCCCCACCTGCGGACAAGGTCGTCTCGCCCTGCGGCTTGGCCGGTACGGCGCATTCATCGGCTGCTCAAACTATCCTGAGTGCAAGTTTACCCGCCAGCTTGCCCCTGCGGATGAGACCGCCCGCGACAGCGCATCGGGCGAACGCGGGCTTGGGACAGATCCGGCATCCGGCCAGATCGTCAGTCTCAGGAGCGGCCGTTTCGGCCCCTACGTCCAGCTCGGCGACGGCCAAACACCCAAACGCGCGAGCCTGCCAAAGGGCTGGAAAGCAGATGAACTCGACCTTTCCGCCGCATTACGGCTTTTGTCGCTCCCCCGCCTGGTGGGCCTGCACCCGGAAGATGGCGAGCAAATCCTGTCCAATATTGGGCGCTATGGACCCTATGTGCAGCACGGCAAGACCTACGCAAATCTGCCAAGCGTTGAAGACGTGTTCGAGATCGGTCTCAATCGCGCGGTGACGGTGCTTGCCGACAAAAAGTCCGGCTTCGGGCGAAACGGCGCAGGCCGGGCGGGCCCGAGCGTTCTCAAGGACCTGGGTGCGCATCCGGGCACGGGCGAGTCCATCCGTGTGCTTAACGGTCGTTACGGGCCGTATATCAAGCACGGCGATGTTAACGCCACGCTGCCCCGGGGCGTAACGCCAGAGAGCCTTGAGCTTGAACGTGCGCTCGAGATAATCGCCGAGCGGGAGGCCACGAGCAGTCGCGCCGGCAAACCCGCCCGCGCCAAAGCAGCCGCACGAGGCCCCGCGGCAGGTCGTACGCCTGGCAAAGGCGCAGGCAAAATCGCCGCCAAGACAGCCGGCAAAGCGCCCGGCAAGAAGACCAGTGGAGAAACTGGCAAGACGACAGGCAAATCGACAGGCAAATCGACAGGCAGGACGGGGGCCAAGAACCAAACCGGCGCCGCATCACCAGCCAAGACGGTGCGAACCGGCAAACCTGCAGCCCGCAAGGCCGACGCGTGAAAAGACCGCGCCGTGCGAAATCAGGCGACGCCGTCCTTGACCGGGCGCGCGTGCTTGAGGCGTTGACGGGCGCGGGACGTGAAACAGCAGCGCGCGACCTCTACCGTATCCTCGGCGTGAAAGGCGAGGACCGACGCAAGCTCAAAGCCCTGATGCGCGAGTTGGAAGCAGAGGGCGCGATCGCACGCACACGACGGCGAGACTTCGCGGCGACCGACGAACCGCCACAGACCACCGTCGTGGAAGCAATCGGCCTCGACGAGCACGGCGAACTTCTTGCCCGCGCCGCAGGTCGGGACGGCCTTTACGGCCCGATCTACCAGCTGCGCGCCCGGCGCGGCCCCGCTCTCGGCGTGGGCGAGCGTGCGCTCGCGCGCCTTGGAGAAGGGCCGGATGGACGGGTTGCGCTGATCATCAAGACCCTGCCGCGGGTAGCCTCAAGCGTTCTTGGCGCCTATCGCGCAGGTCCTGGAGGAGGCATGGTTGAACCGGCCGACCGGAAGGTGCGCGGCCCTCTCTTTGTCGCCGCCGCGCAGGCCAAAGGCGCTCAAGATGGCGACCTTGTGCTGTGTGAAATCGAGCAGGCGCGCCGCACAGGCCCGCCGCGCGCCATCATACAGGAGGTCATCGGACGGGCGGATGATCCGCGTGCTGCGAGCATTTTGGCCATTCACGCCCACCGCATCCCGATCGGTTTCACACCTGAAGAAGAGGCCCAGGCCGCCACAGCAGCGCCGGCCCGACTCGGAAAGCGGACCGACCTGCGCACTATCCCGCTGGTGACCATCGATCCGCCCGATGCGCGCGATCACGATGATGCGGTTTTCGCCGAACCCTGCGATGACCCGAACAACAAGGGCGGATGGCGCGTGATCGTGGCCATCGCTGACGTCGCCCATTACGTGACGCCCGGCAGCCCGCTTGACCGCGGCGCACTCCTGCGCGGCAACTCCGTCTATTTCCCGGACCGCGTGGCCCCCATGCTGCCGGAGCGCCTTTCGGCTGATCTGTGCTCGCTGCGGGCAGGCGAAGACCGCGCGTGCCTCGCAGTCGAGATGCGCTTTACTGCGCGCGGTGAAAAAATCTCCCACCGCTTTTCGCGCGCCCTGATGCGCTCAGCCGCGCGCCTGGAATACGCACAGGTTCAGCGCGCAATCGATGGCGCGCCCGACCCCGACCTGGCGCCGCTCATGGACGGCGTGATCCAGCCACTCTGGCAAGCCTATCGCGCCATCTCGAAAGCACGCGATGAGCGCGCTCCCCTCAATCTAGCGGCGGATGAGTATCGCGTGCGGTTCGCACCAGACGGACGGGTTGCAGCGATCGAGAAACGGCCCAGTCACGAGACAAACCGGCTCATTGAAGAGATGATGATCCAGGCCAATGTCTGCGCCGCCGAGACACTTGAGGCCCGCAAGACCCGGCTAATCTATCGCGTGCACGATGAACCCTCCGCCGAAAAAATCGCCGCACTGGCGGATTTTCTGCCGACGATCGGCCTGCGCTGGGCCAAGGGCGAACGCATCACGACCCGCCGTTTCAATGCGCTGTTGGCGCTCGCGGGCGAAGGTGACACGGCTGAGATGGTCAACGAGATGGTGCTGCGCAGTCAGATGCAGGCCATCTACGCGCCCGACAACATCGGCCACTTCGGACTCAATCTGGCGCGATACGCCCACTTCACCTCGCCAATCCGGCGTTATGCCGATCTGGTGGTTCATCGCGCTCTCATCCGCGCGCTCGATCTGGGCGGCGACGGCTTGCGTGATGCAGACATCGCGAGCCTCGCGCGCACAGCCGAAACCATCACCGCAGCCGAACGCAAGGCCATGGCGGCGGAACGCGATGCGAAGGATCGCTATGTCGCATCCTTCCTCGCAGATCGGCAGGGCTGCGAATTTGATGCGCGCGTCACCGGCGTCACCCGCGCCGGCTTGTTCGTGCGTCTGGCCGAGATCGGCGCCGACGGCCTCGCGCCCATGTCGCTGCTCGGGCGCGAGCGGTTCCGCCACGACGCAGCAGCTCAGCGCATCATCGGCGAGCACAGTGGCGATTACTTTCATCTCGGCCAGAGGCTGCGCGTGCGTCTCGTCGAGGCAACCCCGGTCTCCGGCGGTCTGCTCTTTGAAGTCCTGAGCGAGGCTCGCCGCGCAACAGCCGAAACGCGCAAACGCGGCCGGCGTCTGCGCGACGACCGGCCCGGGCGCCCCCAGGCGCGCCCGCGCAGGAGTGGGCGATGAACGATACCGGGAAGATCTTCGATGAGGACGGTGAACCGCTGGCGCCGGGCGCGCCACGCCCGCGTGACGCAGCGACGCTTATCCTGATCCGCTCCAGGCGGGACGGCCACGAAATCCTCATGGGCCAGCGGGCCAAAGGGCACGTTTTCATGCCTGACAAATGGGTGTTTCCCGGCGGCCGCGTCGATCGCGGCGATGCGCGTGCGCCAGCGTTAAGCGAATTGTCCCGGACCACGGAAGACAAACTGCGCAAGCATGCCAAAGTGCGCCACCCGCGCGCGCTCGCACTGGCAAGCGTGCGGGAGACCTTCGAGGAGACAGGCCTCATCGTCGGCGATCGAGGCCTCGCCACAGGCAAACCGCCCACTGGCTGGAAGGACTACTGCGCGCATGGCGCAGCGCCCAGACTTGACCGGCTCATGTTTGTCTGTCGCGCCGTCACCCCGCCCGCGCGTCCGCGCCGCTTTGATGCACGCTTCTTTCTGGCCTATGCCGAAGAGGCGCTGCTGGACGATCGACCGATCACCGGCGGAGCGGAGCTTTTGGACACGCGCTGGTTTTCTTTTGCGGATGCCGCCGGGCTTGATCTGCCAAGCGTGACCCGCTTTGTGATCGGCGAAATCAGCGCGCGCCTCAAGGCGGGCGATCTCGGGACAGCGCCGCCCTTTCTGCGCTGGACGCGCGGCAAGCACACGCTGGAGCGCCTGTGACGCGAGGCTCGCTGCGCATCGTCCTTGCCGCGCCCATCATCGCCGCCGGGATCGCCGGCCTCACCCTCGGTTTTGTTTTTCCGCTGAACAGCCTGACGCTCGACGATTGGGGCGTCTCGCGCACCGCAATCGGCGTCCAGACAATGGCGGCCGCAGTCGCCACGCTGGCCGCGACGCCAATCGTGCCTTGGCTGCTGCATCGGATCGGGACGCGCGCCCTGCTCGGGGTGGGCTTCCTCATGGGCGCCGGCGCGTTCGCCGCCTATGGCCTCCTCACAGGCTATGAGGCCTGGTTCGCCATCCGCTTCATCCACGGCGTCGCCTTCACCTTCCTGTTCGTGGCGAGCGAAGCCTGGATCCTGGAACGCGCACCCCCAGAGCGCCGGGGTCTGGCGCTCGGCCTCTACGCGACTGCTTTCGCCGGCATGGCCGGCGTCGGCGGAGTGATCATCGGCATCGTCGGACATATCGGGCCATGGCCCTTTGTTCTCGGAGCGGCCGCCTCCGGGGTTGGGCTCTTGGGGCTGCTCGTGCCGGGCCCAGGAGCAAGCCCGCCACTCGAGGGCAGCGCGAGCCCGATGGCCTTGTGGCGGCGCATCGCGGCAGCGCCCTTCGTGTTTCTTGCCCCGCTGATCATGGGCGCTATCGAAACAAGCAAGTACAATTTTATCCCGCTGGTGGCCCGCGCCGCCGGCCATAGCGACCAGATCGCGTCCTTCACGATCATGGCGGCAGGGTTCGGCGCGGCTCTGCTGCAATTGCCGGTGGGCGCGCTGGCCGACCGGATCGGCGCACGGCCGAGCCTGACGCTGTGCGCGGGCGCCGGCCTCATCGCACCGCTGCTGCTGGGCGCGGTGGCGCACAGTCCCGCAGGATTGCTGGGCGCGGTGTTCATATACACCGGCCTTGTCACCGGGCTCTACACCGTGGGCCTCGTCCTGGTCGCTGAGCGGTTTTCCGGCGGCCTGATCGCCTCGGCCAACGCCGCCTTCGCGATCAGCTACGGCAGCGGTCAGCTCGCCGGGCCCGCCCTCGCAGGCGTCGCGATGGACCGGTGGGGCGCTGAGGGGCTCCTGGCCACGCTTGCCGGCCTGGCGGGACTGTACCTGCTGGCCCTGAGCCTTCAGGCCCTGCGCGGCGCACGTTGACATTTCAATGTTTGCCCTTACGGTCCGCCGCTCTTTTGAATTCAAGCGGGACACGCCGCCATGGCAAAGCCGACCACCATCAAGATTCGCCTCAATTCAACGGCGGACACGGGCTATTTCTACGTCACCAAGAAGAATCCGCGCACCAAGACGGAAAAGCTGAAGCTGAAGAAGTACGACCCGATCGCCAAGAAGCACGTCGAGTTCGTTGAAGGCAAAATCAAGTAAAGCTGCGTCCTGCCTGTCGACCGGAAAAAATCGCGCCCTGGGTTCCGGCAAGCGGCCGCGATGCGCTGCGTGCGCCAGCGAGCAACATTATCACGTCCGTATGGGCAGGGGGGCGCAACTCCCAGCTTTGCAGCCCCGTCTTATGTCAGCGCACTGGACTGCGGGTGAGCAAGCTCCGTTCCGTCCGCATCCTTACACCGCAGCTGCATCACTGTTCTCTGCACCACCCAGGCCTTTCAGAAAGCGGGCCAGTCGGTGGTGTGCAACTTCTCTTTTCCACTCTCCGTGCGCCCCTTGCTGGGCCGCCGCTCTGTGGGTCAAGTGCGGCTCCTGGCGCCTGCGCCGGTCGAACAGAGGCCCCCGCGGCGGGCGCTAAGCCGCGGCCATGACCCGGTTCCGGCCAGCCCCTTTGGCCCGATAGAGCGCGTCATCGGCCCGCTTGATCAACGCATCCATGGTGTCGCCACTGCCCGCCACGCTGGCCACGCCCAGGCTCGCTGTCACCACCACCGTCTCACGCCCGCCATAGGCCGGAAATGCGGAGGCGGCGATCAAGCCGCGCAACCGCTCAGCCGCCGCCTGCGCCTTGTCAGGCGGCGTGTTGGGCATCAGGACGGCGAACTCCTCGCCGCCAAAGCGCGCCGTCACGTCGTTGGGGCGCACCCCGCCCGAAAGTCGCGCAGCGAACTCCTTCAACACTTCGTCGCCGACGGCATGACCATGCGTGTCATTGATCCTCTTGAAGTGGTCGATGTCCAAAAGAACCAGGGCCAACAGATCGCCGCCGAGGACAGCGCGTTGAAGCAAGGGCTTCATTTGTGACATCAGAAAACGACGGTTGTGCAGCCCAGTCAGCTGGTCCGTCACCGCCATTTCAAAACTCTGATCCAGATTGCCCCGCAGCGCCTCGGCATACCGCCGTCGGCGCACCTGGGCGCGCACGCGCAGATCAAGCTCATGGGCGTCGATCGGCCGATAGATGATGTCATGTGCGCCCAGATCAAGGGCCCGCACCGCGCGTTCCGGATCCTCGCCATTGACCACAGCAAGGATGCCGACATCGCGCAATTGCGGTGTGGCGCGCAGGAAGGAGACCAGCCGCAGGCCGTCGAATGTCCGCGCTGCGGCGGACACCACAAATAGATCCACCTGCCCTTTCAGACCCTCGCCGAGTTGCTGGGCATCAGACAACAGAAACGCGAAGTGATTTCGATTGAGTTTTTCCACGATGCGTGCGGCCTGGCGCGGATTGTCGT
>JBILMQ010000152.1:0-8613 GCA_044375455.1 Caulobacterales bacterium
GAGCGCCTCAACCTGCTCGTCACCCCACAGGCGCGCGCAGTTGACAATCAATTCGGCGGCCAGACGCGCACCTATGTGCTCGGCGTCTCGTCGCGTCCAACGCAGACCCGGTTGGAGCGCGCGCACCCGCTTGACGCGCTGGGCGAGAGCGCCGCAGCGGTCTGGCGAATGACGGCGGGAACCGGTGAATATGTCTGGCGCCTGATCCGTGGCGAAGCGTCAACGGAATTTCTCGGCGGTCCGCTGCGCATCGGCCAGATGTCAGGCGATATGGCCAAGCAGGGTGCGCAAAACGCGCAGGGCGGGCTGTGGGATCAAATTGCTGCCGTCCTGATCGCGCTCGTCACTCTGTCGGCGCTGCTGTCAGTCAGCGTCGGTTTGTTCAATCTGCTGCCGATCCCCGTTCTCGACGGCGGACATCTGCTCTATTACGCCTTCGAAGCGGTCGGGCGTCCGTTGACGCCCCGGATGAAGGAGATCGGCTTCATGGCTGGTTTGGCCCTGCTGGTCTCAATGATGATCTTCACCACCTGGAACGATTTGACCCATCTCAAGCTTCTCGAGATGCTGGGCGGGGCGTTCTCGTGACCCAAAGCGGCGGCCCACCTGAAGGAACTGCGATCATGACCACTTCAGTTCGTCTGCTGCGTCACGGCATGGCGGCTGCCTTGCTGACGGCGGCGTCCCCCTTCGCCCTGGCGCAGGAAGGCGTGGCGTCGCAGCCAGCGCCCGTGCCGCCCGGGCCCGACGCCCTCGCTGATGCAACGGACCAGGCGCAGCTCACCGCGATCCAGCGGATCGTCGTGGAAGGCACCCAGCGCATCGAGCAGGCGACGGTCGCCTCCTACCTGTCGGTTGCGCCGGGCGATCCGTTCGATCCGGCGCGCATCGATCTCTCCTTGAAGACCCTGTTCGCCACGGGTCTGTTCGCCGATGTGGTGATCGAGCAGCGCGGTGGTGATCTCGTCGTGCGAGTGGTCGAGAATCCAATCATCAATCAGGTGCTGTTTGAGGGCAATCGCTCCCTCAAGACGGAGAACCTGACCAAGGAAATCCAGGCCAAACCGCGCGGCGTCTTTACACCGGCGCGCGTCCAGGCCGACGTGCAGCGCGTCATCGAACTGTACCGTCGCGCCGGACGGTTCGCCGCCAACATCACCCCGCAGGTCAAGCAGCTGCCGCAAAACCGGGTCGACCTCATCTTCGAGATCGATGAGGGGCCGGTGACGAACGTGCGTCGGGTGAACTTCCTGGGCAATCGCAGTTTTTCCGATCGCGAACTGCGCGGCGAAATCGCCACCGAAGAGTCGCGCTGGTGGAAGTTTCTCTCGAGCAACGACAACTACGATCCGGACCGCCTGGAATATGACCGCGAGCAGCTGCGGAAATTCTACACCAACCGGGGCTACGCGGAATTCCGTGTGGTCTCCGCAGTCGCCGACCTCACACCGGACCAGAAAGAGTTCTTCGTAACCTTCACGATCGACGAAGGTCAGCGCTACACCTTCGGCGATGTGACGGTGAACACCGAGCTGAAGAAGCTGCCGGCCGACGCCCTGCGCGCTTTTGTCCCGATCCAGACCGGCCAGCTGTTTGAGGCCGACCTGATCGAAAAGGCGATCGACTCCATCACCTTCGCCGCCGGTTCGGCCGGCTACGCATTCGTCGATGTGCGCCCGCGCCTGGACCGCGACCGCGACACCCAGAAGGTCAATCTGACGTTCGAAGTTGACGAAGGACCGCGCGTCTATGTCGAACGGATCGATATCAAGGACAATACCCGCACCGTCGATGAGGTGATCCGGCGCGAAATGCGCATCGCGGAAGGTGATGCCTTCAACCGCGTGCTCATTGATCGGTCCAAGAACCGCATTCGTGCACTGGGCTATTTCAAGGAAGTCGAGATCACTGAAAAGCCGGGGTCTCTGCCCGACCGGTCGATCGTCGAAGTGAAGGTGGAAGAGCAGCCGACCGGTGAATTGTCTTTCGCAGCCGGCTTTTCGTCCGTTGATCAATTCCTGTTCGAATTGAACATCCAGGAACGCAATCTGCGCGGACGCGGCCAGTTTCTGCGCCTGCGCATCTCGACAAGTCAGCGCCGCCAGAACATCGACATCCGCTTCACCGAGCCGCGCTTCACCGGGCGCGAGATCGCAGCCGGTTTCGACATCTTCTCCACCCGCTCCGACTTCCTGGAGGAGGCAGCCTTCGAAAGCCAGACCAATGGCTTTGGACTGCGTGTCGGCTTTCCGCTCTCTGAATTCTCGCAGATCGGCCTGCGCTACACACTGCGTCAGGATGACGTGAAGGTATCCCAGCAGCTGTGCGACGCGGATCCAACGACAGCCGACCCGCTGATCTGCAGTCAGGCCGGCCAGTTCCTGACGTCGGTCGCCGGGTACTCGATGGTCTTTGACCGTCGCAACGACCCGGTCCGCCCGACGCGCGGCTGGGATTT
The DNA here is from genome assembly GCA_044375455.1 of Caulobacterales bacterium. Taxonomy (GTDB): domain Bacteria; phylum Pseudomonadota; class Alphaproteobacteria; order Caulobacterales; family Aquidulcibacteraceae; genus JBEIHX01. The sequence continues at coordinate 2,459 of JBILMQ010000152.1, forward strand.
CACACTGAGCCAGGACCTTGCGGGGCTTGGCGGCGAGGTGAAGTATCTGCGCAGCGAGTTCGAAGGCGCCGTCTATCGCGGGCTGTGGCGCAGCGTGACCGCAAGCCTCAGCCTCGCCGGCGGATACGTAGTCGGCTGGGACGACGATACCGTGCGGATCAATGACCGCTTCTTCCGCGGCGGCGACACCTTCCGCGGCTTCAAAGTCGCCGGCATCGGGCCACGGGAATTCTTCATCGACAAGCTCACCGGCCAAACCCAGTTCGGCGACGCGCTCGGCGGCAAGGCCTATGCCCACCTGTCAGGCGAAATCCGCTTCCCTCTCGGCCTGCCAAAGGAACTCGGCGTAGAGGGCGCTGTGTTCACCGAAGTCGGCACGCTCGGCCTCTTGGATGATGCTGATCGCCGCCGTGTCGACTCCACAGACTACGTCTTCGGGGTCAAGGACGCCCTGACGGTGCGCAGCTCAGCCGGTGTGAGCGTGTTCTGGAAGTCGCCTTTTGGTCCGGTGCGCTTCGACTTCGCACAGCCGCTCCTGAAGGAGGAGTACGACCGGACCGAAAGCTTCCGCTTCTCAACCAGCACACAATTCTGAGGCCAACTTTGGCCGCGTTGCCGCGTTGGACCCGAAATTGCTTCAATTGCCCAGAATAGGACAGTCGCGGGTGCGGCAATGCAAGCCGCACCATGACGGTCAGCCAGACGTCGATCACTGAAACCATGAGGAACGAGCCCATGATCCGCACCTTGATCCGCGCCGTTGCAAGCGCGGCCTTCTGCGCCGCGGCAGCGTTCGGCGCGGCCGCTCCGGCCTTGGCCCAGACTGCGCCCGCAACCGTCGTCGCCGTGCTCGACCAGAACCGGATGTTCGCTCAGTCACTCGCTGGCAAGGGGATTGCCCAGCGTCTGCAGGAAATTGCCCAGCAGATCTCGACCGAGCTGAAGCCGGAGAGCGATTGGCTCAACAACGAGCAAAAGGCGCTGCAGCAGGCCATCACCGGTCTGACCCGCGAACAGGTGGCCCAGCGTCCTGACTTGAAGGCGCGCGCTGAAACCTTCGCCCGCAAGGGCGCAGAATTCGAGCGCAAGTCCAACAAACGCGCCCAGGAGCTGGGGGCGACCGAGAACCAGGCACGCAGCGAATTCGCCAAGGCGGTCGATCCGATCGTCCTGGAGATCGTGCGTGAACGCGCCATCTCCGTCCTGCTTGACCGCTCAACCACGATGTACGCCACCACCGCAGTCGACATCACCGATGAGGTCGTCAAACGGCTCGATCAGCGCGTGAAGTCGATCCCGGTCACCAAGATCAACCTGCCGGATCCGCCGCCGCCGCCCGCCACCACCAGCGGCGCGCCTGCGCCGCCTGCGGCGCCGGGTGCGCGCCCGCAATAATATTGCGCCCGCTCGACACGGGGCGCGGGGGACGACATCTGCGCAGAACCACACAGGCACTTACGCATACACGGGCATAACCGCCCAGGCGGAGAACAAACGGGGGCTGCAGGTGGCTGATCCACGTTTCTTCACGACCCTCGCGACATTCAGCGCCGCCGACCTGGCAGACTTGGTCGGCGGCGTGCTGTCCCGGGACATCCCTGGGTCGTCCGTGTCCCGGGTTGTTCCGCTGGAGCGCGCCGAGACCGGTGCGCTCAGCTTTTTCGAGGGACGTGCGCCGAGCCCGGCCTTGCAGGCCGCAGCAGGCGGCGTCGTCTGTTTGCAGGCCCGCCACGCGTCAGCGCTCGGCGGCCAGACGGTTGGGCTGATTGTTGATGAGCCCCGCGTCGCGTTCGCCCGCCTCGCCGCGCGGCTGGTCGAGCCACGCAGCTTTCAGTCCGGGCCGGCGATCGATCCTGGTGCGCGGCTGGAGGCGGATGTCCGCCTCGCGCCGGGGGTTGTGCTGGGTCAGGATGCACAAATCGGCGCACGCACCCGGATCGGTCCCAATGCGGTGATCGGCCCTGGGGTTGCGATTGGACGTGATTGCCGCATCGGGGCGAATGTCACGATCTTGTGCGCCCTGATCGGCGACCGGGTTACTGTCGAATCGGGCGCGGTGATCGGCGAGGCCGGGTTCGGGGTGGCGATTGGCCGTGACGCGCCCGCCGATGTGCCCCAGTTGGGTCGCGTCATCATCCAGGACGGCGTTTCGATCGGCGCCTGCACCGCCATCGACCGTGGAGCCTTCGAGGACACGGTCATTGGTGAGAATTCCAAAATCGACAACCTCTGCCATATCGCGCACAACACCATGATCGGGCGCAGCGTCATCATGGCAGGGCAGGTAGGTCTTGCCGGGTCGGTGCGGATCAATGACAGCGTGATCCTCGCCGGGCGTGTCGGCGTCGCCGACCATGTCGAGATCGGCGCAGGTGCGCGCCTTGGCGCCGGTTCCGGGCACTTGCGTTCTGTACCGGCAGGCGAGACCTGGAGCGGTTATCCGGCAAGACCGCTGCAGCGTTGGTTGCGGGAAACCGCATGGCTGCAACGCGCCGCCAGTGCAAAGGCGCGCAACCGCAAGAAGGGTGATGAGGGCGATGAGTGAGGGTGACAGCCAGGCCACGGCCGCAGGCGAAACAATCGGCGTCGACGAGGTGCTGCGCCGTCTGCCGCACCGCTATCCCTTCCTGTTGCTTGATCGCGCCTGTGATTACGTGCCGATGAAGTCGATCCGCGGCATCAAGTGCGTCACCATCAATGAACCTTTCTTCCAGGGGCACTTTCCTGCGTTCCCGGTCATGCCGGGCGTGCTGCAGATCGAGGCGCTGGCCCAGACCGGAGCGGTCCTGATGTCCAAGTCACTCGATGTCGACGTGGAGCGCTTCACCGTCTTCTTCATGTCGATCGACAATGCGCGTTTCCGCCAGCCGGTGCGCCCCGGAGACGTCCTGGAGATGGACGTGCAGGCCCTCGTGGCGCGGCGCAACATCTTCAAGTTCAAGGGAGAGGCCAAGGTCGGAGGAAAGCTCACGGCTGAGGCCGAATTCGCGGCGATGGTGGTGGAGAAGCAGTCGTGAGCGTTGAGGTTCATCCCACGGCCATCGTCGATCCCAAGGCCAGTCTCGGTACGGACGTGGTCATCGGGCCTTTTTGCGTCGTCGGACCCGATGTTGTGCTCGGCGACGGCGTCAGGCTTGTCAGTCACGTCACCATCGCCGGCGCCACCGAACTCGGCGCCGGCTGCGAAGTGTTTCCGTTCGCGGCCCTCGGCCACGCGCCGCAACACAAGGGATATAAAGGCGAGCCAGTCTGTCTTAAAGTCGGTGCGCGAACAATCATCCGCGAGCACGTCACCATGCACCCGGGCACGCCCGTTGGCGGCGGCCTGACCCGTGTCGGGTGTGATGGATTCTTCATGGTGGGCGCCCATGTGGCGCATGACTGCATGGTCGGAGATGGCGTGGTGTTCGCCAACAACGCCACGCTCGGCGGCCATGTCAGTATTGGTGATTTCGTATGGATGGGCGGACTTTGCGCCGTGCACCAATGGTCGCGCATCGGCCCGCACGCCTTCGTTGGCGGGATGGCGACAGTCACCAAAGATGTCATCCCTTATGGATCGGTGGTCGGCAATCACGCTTATCTCGCCGGGCTCAACATCGTCGGGCTGAAACGCCGGGGGTTCACCAGCGAACAGCTTCATGACATGCGCGCTGCCTACCGCATGCTGTTCGCCGAGGAGGGCACTTTCCAGGAACGCGTCGAGGACGTCGCCGCCCAGTTCGGCGACCGCCCGGAGGTGCGCGAGGTGCTTGATTTTATCAAAGCGGATTCGTCGCGTCCGCTGTGCATGCCACATTGAGCCGATGAGCACGCCCGCGCCGCTCGGCGTGATCGCAGGTGCAGGCGGCCTCCCGTTGCGTCTCGCCGCGGCCTGTGCCCCCGGCGGCGTCTACGTGATCCGGCTTGCTGGCACGGCCGATCCCGCACTCGGCGTGCATCCCGGCGCCGAGGTCTCAATCGGCGAACCCGGCAAAGCGATGCGTCTCCTGAAACAGGCCGGGGTCGCCAAACTCACTTTCGCCGGCCATGTGGCGAGACCTGATTTCAAGACGCTCAAAGTCGACGCGCGCGGCGCGCTGATGCTGCCGGGGGTGCTGGCCGCCGCAGCCAAAGGCGACGACGCGATCCTGACATACCTGCTGAGGGAGTTCGAGAAAGAAGGTTTCGAGGTGATCGGGGCAGAGCAGGTGCTTGCCGGATTGCTCGCGCCCGAGGGGTGCATCGGCGCACTCGCCCCGGATGCGGCGGCCTGGGCCGACATTGACCGCGCCGCCGAGGTCGCAGCTGAGATCGGACGGCTCGACATCGGGCAGGGCTGCGTTGTGGCCGGCGGGCTGGTGCTCGCAGTCGAGGCGCAGGAGGGGACAGACGCCATGCTGTTGCGGGTCGCCGGGCTGCCCCCGGCGATCCGAGGCAGCCCGGACGACCGCCGCGGCGTTCTTGTCAAACGTGCAAAACCGCAACAGGAGCGGCGGATTGATCTGCCGACGATCGGTGTGCGCACCATCGAGGGCGCCGCGCGCGCAGGTCTTGCTGGCGTTGCGGTAGAAGCCGGCGGCGCGCTTGTCGTCGATCGCGCTGCAGTGGCCGCTGCCGGTGACGCCGCCGGTGTCTTCGTCATCGGCTTTCGGCCACGCACATGACGGCGGGCTTGCGAATTTTTGTTGTCGCCGCCGAAGCCTCCGGCGACGCTGCGGGCGGCGAACTGATCGACGCTTTGCGCGCTCGCAGCCACGATCTGGTCTTTGCCGGCGTGGGCGGGCCGCACATGTCGGCGCGCGGTGTGTCGAGCCCATTCGACATCTCCGAGCTCGCCATCATCGGCCTCGTCGAGGGGCTGAAAGCCTATCCGCGCGTCGTCCGGCGTGCTGAGGAGACCAGCGCGCTTGCGGCTGCGTTCAGGCCTGACGTCTGTGTTCTGATCGATTCCTGGGGCTTTACCCTGCGTGTCGCCCAGCGCCTGCGCCGCAGCGCGCCCCAGGCGCTGCTCGTCAAGTATATCGGCCCGCAGGTCTGGGCGACCCGGCCCGGGCGGGCCAAGACCCTCGCCCGCGCTGTCGACCACCTTTTGTGCATTCACAGCTTCGAAACGCCCTATTACGCGCCCTTCGGGCTTGGCTGCACCGTGGTCGGCAATCCGGTTGTGCATCGCCCCGCCAGGGGGAATGCGGCGCGGCTGCGCGCCCGACTTGGTCTGGCTCCCGACCAGCGCATCTTGGCGGTGTTGCCGGGCAGCAGGCGCGCCGAGATCGCGCGCATGGCGCCCGTGCTGGGTGCTGCGGCCCATCTCCTGATGCGTGCGCGCCCCGATCTCGTGCTGCTGACGCCGGTGGCCCAGAGCGTGCGCGAGGAAGTCTGCGCCGCAACGGCGCTTTGGCCGCAGCGGCCGGTTCTGTTGCAGGGCGATGAGGAGAAATTCGACTGCTTCGCGGCGGCGACAGCCGCCATCGCCACTTCCGGCACCGTGACAACCGAACTCGGCATGGAAGGCGCGCCCGTTGTCGTCGGCTATCGTGCAAACTGGCTGACCGGCGTGGTCGCAAAGGCCATCCTGCGCACGCCGTACATCACCTTGATGAATGTCGCCGCCGGGCGGATGATCGCACCGGAGTTCATCCTGGAAGCGGCGACGCCGGAAAATCTCGCCGCCGCCGCCGCGCCGCTGTTGGATGACCCCGTCATCCGGGCCCGGCAAGTCGAAGACCAGAACGCCGCGCTGCGGGCGATGGGCCGCAATGCGCCGCCGGCAGCCGAGATCGCCGCCAGCGCGATTCTTGATCTGGCGCGCCAACGCGATGTGGCGTGAGGCAGGACGCCCCCACCCCACGCCGCGGGGGCGTTATCCGCGCGCCGACATCGGCGTGAATTGGCGCAGCGGCGCGCCCGTATAGACCTGGCGCGGGCGGCCGATCTTCTGATTGGGATCGGAGATCATCTCAGACCATTGCGCAACCCAGCCAACGGTGCGGGCAAGTGCGAACAGGGCTGTGAACATGGCCGTCGGGAAGCCCATGGCCTTCAGGGTGATGCCCGAATAGAAGTCGACGTTCGGGTAGAGCTTGCGGCTGACGAAGTACTCGTCATTGAGCGCGATCTTCTCAAGCTCGATCGCCACTTTGAGAAGCGGGTCATCCTTATGGCCGACTTCGGCG
>JBILMQ010000153.1:0-8604 GCA_044375455.1 Caulobacterales bacterium
TCTGCGATATCGATGTCCAGCGACCAGGCGCGCCCGGCGAGCACCCGCTGCAATTCGTCGATCGAATGCCGGCCGAGGCCGGCGTTGACGAAGGCGTTGCTGATCCACAATCCCAGCCCTGGCTGGGTTTTCGGCAGCGCCCTGAGGCCGTCGCCGAAACGGGCAGTGACGGATACTGAATCCTTGTCAAACGCGGTTCGCTTGACGTTCAGCATGACGCCGTTGGCGAAGCGCGTCTGGATGATGCCGAGATCAGCTGCCTCGGTGCGTGAAACGACTGGGCCCGGCGGCCCGAAATCATTGTAAGAAAATGACGCGTCAGCCACCGTGGCGGGTGCGGTCACGGCGGTTGAGCCGCTGTCGCGCCAGGCCGCGAGGATCTCCGCCGAGGGATCGGCAAGAACCGCGGAGGTTGACAGGAACAGCAGCGGCGGCCCCTCGCCCCACGCCTCCCTGAAGGCGCTCAGGACCTCCGCTGTCGTGATTGCGCCGGCGTAACCGTCGAACCGCGAAAGGTCGTCCTGCGGCGTGGAGAACACGGAGCGGTCGTCGAAACCGCCCGCGAGCGCGTCGGCGAGGGCGCGGGTCTGGCGTGTCGTCGCGCCGTCTGCTGCGTTCTTCAGGCTGGTGCGGGTGTTGGCGATCTGTTCAGCGAGCTCGGCGGGCGTGAAGCCATAGGTCAGGGCTCGACGCAGTTCCTGTTCGGCCACGCCAAGCGCGGCGCGCCAGTTCTCAGGCCGCGACACGATCGCCACGCCGCCCCCCTGGGCCACATCGAAGCTCTGGCCCCAGGACGCGCTCGCCGACAGGAAGGATGCGCCCTGCCTGCGCGACAGCGTGCTGAACCGGCGTGACAGGATGGCGAACCCGAGCGCCCGCACAAAGGCGCGCCGGCGGCCTTCGGCGGTGTCCGGCTCGAACTGGAAGGGGGCCAGACTGGAGATCGTCAGGGTCGTGGGGATGGCTGGATCATGGACGTAACCCGCCTCGAGTCCGCGCCGCTCGAGGCGCCCGGGCACGGGTCTGCCGAGCGGCGTGTCCGGCGCGCGCCAGTCTGAGAAGCGGGCGGCGATCCGGGCCTCTATGACGCCGGGATCGATGTCGCCCGTCACCACAAGCAACGCATTGTCTGGCCGGTACCAGCCCCGGTAGAGACGCTCGAAGGCCTCGCGCGGCGCCCCTGTGATGACCTCCTGCGCGCCGATCGGCATACGCCGACTTACTGTCGCCTGCGGATACAGGAACGCGAAACGCGCCAGGAACGCGCGGAACGCCGGGGTCTCGCGCACCCGCTTTTCCGAGAGGATCACACCGCGCTCGCGGTCAATCGCTGCGGGCGACAGCGTCAGCCGGCCGCCGGTCTCGCGCATGATCATCAGCGCCGCGTCCACCACCTCGTCGCGCGCATCGGGCAGATCCAGTTGATAGACAGTTTCCAGAAAACTCGTGTAGGCGTTGGTGTCAGGGCCGAAGGACAGGCCGTATCGCTCCAGCAGCTTGATCATCTCGCCTTCCGGGACATTTTCGCTGCCGTTGAACGCCATGTGCTCCAGAAAGTGTGCGAGGCCCTGTTGGTCGTCGGCCTCCATTACCGACCCGACGCCGACGCGCAGCCGGATCGACGCCGCCCTTGAGGGGGTCGCGTTTTTCATGATGGCGTAGGCCATGCCGTTCGCCAGACGGCCGTAGCGGACCCCCGGATCGGGGGAGATGTCGGACGCCTCATGCGCCCAGATGCGGCGCTCAAAGGCTGCGGTCTGCACCCCCGCTGCGGTTGGCGGCGCACCCGTTGACAGCGGGCTGCTGGCAGGGGCGGATCCGGCGCCCGGGCCGCCGGCGCAGGCGGCCAGAACCAGAAGGCTTGCAAGGGCCGATATGACGCGGCCGAAAAATTTCCCCATAACGCTCTTCCGCCATCGGCGCCGATCGCGCGCCTGACCCTAGGCGTAGAGCCCGGTTGTGTTTCAGGCAACAGGTGTCCGATCGCCCAGACGGCTCGCCCTGCCTGTGCGGCTTCCAGGGCGCGCGCCCGGATGTTGCGGGCGCTGCGGTTTCCCTGGGGGGCCGAACCGATTCGACAGTCGCGTCGCAACTCTTCTATCACATGCAGGACCAGGAAACCGGCGGCCTTATCCATGCTTTTACTTTGGGAACACCCGCTCTCGCCTTACGCGCAGAAAGTGAAACTCGCTCTGCGCGAGAAGAATGTCGCTTTTCAGGCCCGTATTCCCCATGGCGTCGGGGTCGGCGCGACTGAAGACGGGTTCGCCGCAGTCAGTCCGCGTCGGGAAGTGCCCGCGCTGATTGACGGCGACGCCGTCATCTTCGACAGCCGCATCATCATCGATTACATTGAAGACAGGCATCCATCCCCGCCTCTCCTGGCGCGTGAGCCGGTCCGGCGGGCGCGCGCGCGGATGGTTGAGGAAGCCGTCGACACCCAGCTGGAGGCGATAAACTGGGGCCTCACCGAACTTGCTGTCTTCAAGCGGGCAAGTGCTGACCTGCGCGCCCGGATGGAGGCGCGGGCCCGCGCGCAGATCTCAGGACTGCATGCGTTTCTGGCCCGCGAACTCGGCGGCCAGGCCTATTTCGCTGGTGAGTTTTTCGGCCGCCCGGATATGGCGGCGATCTCTCACCTCACGGGCCCCGCCCGCCCGCACGAGGGGCCGCTCGCTGATTGGCTCGCCCGTTGCCTGCAGCGCGACAGCGTGCGCCAGACGCTGGCCGAAGCCGAAGGCGCGCGCGCCAGCCTGGCGATGGCGGAGCATGCAGTGCGGTCGGGATCCTTCAAGCGTCAGTATCGCGATCATCGCCTTGAATGGATGATGCGCTCGGGCGGCGTCGACATCGTCCTTGAGGGTCTCGCCCGCCAGACCATTCGGTTTTCCACGGAATTCTCATGACCGCCCAGCCGCAGATCATCCTCCACCACTATCCATCTTCGCCGTTCTCGGAGAAAGTGCGACTGGCGCTCGGCATGAAGGGTCTGCGCTGGGCGTCCGTCGACATTCCGGTGATCATGCCCAAGCCCGACCTGACGCCGCTCACCGGCGGTTATCGCCGCACGCCGGTGATGCAGATCGGCGCCGATGTCTATTGCGACACCCAGATCATCCTGCGCGAGCTTGAGCGTCGGCATCCGCGCCCCTCGCTTCTGCCGGCCGGTCAGGAGGGATTGGCCTCAGGCATCGCAATGTGGACGGACAAGGCCTTTTTCCAGGTGACCGTCGCCGTGATTTTCGGCACCTATGGCGATCAGACGCCGGAGAGCTTCAAGCGGGATCGCGAGCAGTTGTCCGGAAGGCCGTTCGACACCCGGGCGATGAAGGCCGTCGCGCCGATGATGGAAGACCAGTATCGCGCGCATCTGTCATGGCTTGAGGAGCGTCTGCGCGCCTCCGCGTCCGGCTGGCTGTTCGGCGCCCGGCCCGGGCTGGCGGACGCCTCGGCCTATATGAACCTGTGGTTTCTGCGCTCGGCCCTTCCGGAGCTCTACGAGAGATTCATGAAAGACGCGCCGGCAGCGGCCGGCTGGGCGCGCCGGGTCGAGGCGATCGGACACGGACGCCCGAAGCCGATGTCGTCGACGCAAGCGCTTGCGATTGCACGCGCAAGCGCCCCCGATGACTCCGGCGTCGCCGATCCGCGCGAGCCGCAGGGTCTGCAACGCGGCGACCGCGTGCGCGTCGCCGCCGACGATTACGGGCGTGATCCGGTCGAGGGCGTCCTGGTGCGCTCCTGCGCCAATGAGATCGTCATCCATCGCACTGATCCCCAGGCCGGCAGCGTGCATGTGCACTTTCCGCGCGCCGGGTTCCTCATCACCCGCGTCGTATAACGCCGCGATTTCGCCCCAAGCCGGTGTGCCTATGCCCGTCATGACAGCGTTTCGCCGTTCCTTCCTGACCGCAGTTCTGGCGGCGGGCGCCGCCCTTGGGCCGACCGCCGGGCGGGCTTTGGCCAGTGACCAGGCGCTCCCCGCGGCGGCGCCAGCCGGCCCCGCGCAGGAGGCTCCAGGCTGGCGCAAGGTGGTGCAGCGCGTGCCGGTGTTTGTGCTTGCGGGCGCCGATGGCGCGCCACTTCTCCTGGAAAACCATGTCGCGGGCGTTTTTCTGGAGCCGGCCGATGCGGAGGCGTTTCTCGCGATCCTGCGTCTGCGCGAGCCCAAACCCCCTGCCGGGGTGCGGGTGATGGCCACCAGTCTTGAAACGGTGATGCAATCGGTTGCGGCTGGCGCGCTCTCGGTCGCGTTCATCCCCAAGGAGACAAATGTCGCCGCCGCCCGCAGGATCAAGCGCAGCGACAGTTTTCCGGAGGCCCCGGTGTTCGTCGTCCAGGTGCGCGGGGACGGCAGGCCGGGTTTCGTGACCACGCGCCAAGCTGACGAAGATGTCGTGCTCGCTTTCCTGGATTATCCTGATGCGGCGCGCCACGCCGACAAAGTGCGCGCTGCCCAGGGCCCTGGGGCGGGGACGGTTTTTGTGGGAGTCGCCGGGCTTGCCGGTTTTCTGAACGCAGCGCGCACGGATCCAAGCTTGAGCCGGGTGCGCATTGTGCCGAGCACACCCGCCCGCGCCGCCGCCGCGCTGCGTCAGGATTAGGTGCGCGGCTGGCCTGTCGGCGCCGGTCGCCGGGGCTGCGCCACTGGCGCGCGGGCCGGTGTGCGGCCGGCGCGTCATCGCCGGCGACCCTGGAGGGGGCATGTCTGGCGCCTGTGCATTCAGTCTTTCGCAGGCGATGTGACCCGGCGCACGGTCAGGTTGATCCGTCCGCCGCCCGGGGCGAGGCGGGATGCGCCGGCGCGCAGCCTGTCCACACCGTGATAGGCGTGCCGGGCCGGGCCTGACAGCAGCGCCACGTCGCCGCTCGACAGCCACAGCGCGGCGCAGGGATCGCGGCGATGCGCCCCGCCGATGCGAAACAGCGCCGGGTCGCCGAGCGAGATCGACAGCACCGGCGCATCGCGGGCGGCTTCGTCTGCGTCCACATGCAGACCCATTCGCGCTGTCCCCCGATACACATTGATCAGGCAGGCTTCCGGCGGGTGTGGGTAGCCGGACAACTCGCGCCACAGTGCGCACACCATGTCCGGCATCGCCGGCCAGGGAGCGCCAGTGACCGGGTGCCGATCCTGGTAGCGATAGCCGTCGCGATCGCTCACCCAGCCGAGCGGCCCAAAATTGCTCATCTCGACGCTGAATGCGGCCCCGGTCCGCGGCATTCTCGGCTGAAACAGGGGGGCTTGGCGCACTCCCTCCTGCACGGCGGCGACGAGCGCCTCCTGCGCGCTCCGGTCAAGGCGCTCTGGCCACAGCCGAAACCCGTCCGGCGGCGGGACGGGTCGGCGCGGGCGGGGGCTTAAGGCGGGCATGTGGTTGATTTCGCCTATCGCCACGGCGCTGTCGACGCCCGCGATACTGTTTGCGCGACCGGACGCTGTGTGCAGTCGCCCCCATATCCGGCGCCAGTATCCGGCCCCAACCCGGCTGCCGGGCCCGGGGTGGCTGCGGTGGTTCGCTCACGTCCGCGTGAAATGCCCGCTTGCGGCCCGCCGCAAGCTTCCCATATGTGCGCCAACCCCGGTGCTGCCCGTCAGGCCGGCTTCTTCAATGTCCGCCAGTAAGGGGACCTGTGACGTCATGAGCAAGATCATCGGCATCGACCTCGGCACGACCAATTCATGCGTCGCCGTGATGGAAGGCAAATCCTGGAAAGTCATCGAGAACGCAGAGGGGGCGCGCACGACGCCGTCCGTTGTGGCGTTCTCCGAAGGCGGCGAACGCATGATTGGCATGCCCGCGCGCCGTCAGGCCGTGACCAATCCCGAGCACACATATTTTGCGATCAAGCGCCTGATCGGACGCACCTTCGACGACCCGATGGTCAAGAAGGACATGGACCTCGTGCCCTATAAGATCGTCAAGGGTCCGACCGGCGACGCCTGGGTTCAGGGCCGCGGGAAGCAATATGCGCCGGCCGAGGTCAGCGCCTTCATTCTGCAGAAGATGAAGGAAACCGCGGAAGCCTATCTTGGCGAAACGGTCACCAAAGCGGTGATCACCGTGCCGGCGTACTTCAACGACGCCCAGCGCCAGGCCACCAAGGACGCCGGCCAGATCGCGGGCCTGGAGGTGATGCGCATCATCAACGAGCCCACCGCGGCGGCGCTCGCCTACGGGCTTGAAAAATCGGAGGGCAAAACGATCGCCGTCTACGACCTGGGCGGCGGCACATTCGATGTGTCCGTGCTCGAGATCGGCGACGGGGTGTTCGAGGTGAAGTCGACCAACGGGGACACTTTCCTCGGCGGCGAAGACTTCGACATGCGGATCGTCAACTATCTGGCGGACGAGTTTAAGAAGGAGAAGGGCATCGACCTGCGCAACGACAAGCTTGCCCTGCAGCGGCTCAAGGAAGCCGCTGAGCAGGCCAAGAAGGAGCTGTCATCGCAGTCGCAGTATGAAGTGAACCTGCCCTTCATCACCGCCGATCAGACCGGTCCGCAGCACCTGGTGATGAAGATCACGCGCGCCAAGCTCGAAGCCTTGGTCGATGATCTGGTTCAGCGCACCATCGAGCCATGCCGTCAGGCCCTCAAGGACGCCGGTCTGTCGGCCGGTCAGATCGACGAAGTGGTTCTCGTCGGCGGCATGACCCGCATGCCGAAGATCCAGGACGTGGTGAAGCAGTTCTTCGGCCGCGACCCCCACAAGGGCGTAAATCCGGATGAAGTCGTCGCCATCGGCGCAGCCATCCAGGCCGGCGTGTTGCAAGGCGATGTGAAGAATGTCGTGCTGCTCGACGTCACGCCGCTGTCGCTCGGCATCGAGACGGAAGGCGGCATTTTCACCAAGATGATCGAACGCAACACCACGGTGCCCACCAAGAAGAGCCAGGTGTTCTCGACGGCGGCCGACAACCAGTCGGCTGTGACCATCCGCGTGTTCCAGGGTGAGCGCCCGATGGCTGTCGACAACAAACATCTCGGTCAGTTCGACCTTGTCGGCATTCCTCCAGCACCGCGCGGCGTGCCGCAGATCGAGGTTACGTTTGACATCGACGCGAATGGCATCGTCTCGGTCAATGCCAAGGACAAGGCCACCGGCAAGGAACAGCAGGTCCGGATCCAGGCCTCAGGCGGCTTGTCGAAGGATGACATCGACCGGATGGTGCGTGACGCCGAGGCGCATGCCGCCGCGGACAATGCGCGCCGCGAACTTGCCGAAGCCAGGAACCAGGCTGAGGCGATGGTTCATCAGGCCGAGAAGCAGTTGGCCGAGTTCGGTGACAAGGTCCCCGCTGCGGACAAGAAGGCGGCCGAAGACGCCATCGCCGCCCTGCGTGCAGTGGAGGCATCGGATGATGCCGGCGCCATCACCGCCAAGAGCCAGGCCCTGGCGGCCTCGATGATGAAAATCGGCGAGGCGATGTACGGTCAGGCCGGCGCCGCAGCGGCGGATGAAGGCCAACCGGCCGGCGGCCGCGCAGATGATGTGGTCGACGCCGAATACGAAGAGGTCGACGGTCAGAACAAGAAGAGCGCGTGACGCAGGTCGGCGGCGGGGCGGGTCACGCTCCGCCGTCCGCCCGCGCCGCGCCGGATGACAGGCGCCGTTCATGTCCGACCGTGATTATTACGAGACTTTGGGCGTCGCGCGCGAGGCCGATCCCGCGACCATCAAGTCCGCCTATCGCAAACTGGCGATGAAGTGGCACCCGGACCAGAACCCGGGCAACCCGGAGGCGGAAGCCAGGTTCAAGGAGATCAATGAAGCCTACGCAGTCCTGTCGGATGCGGACAAGCGGGCCCAGTATGATCGCTTCGGCAAGGCCGCATTTTCCCAGGGCCAGCCTTCGAACGGCGACTTTGAGGATCTGTTCGCCCAGGTGTTCGGCGACGTGGGCGGCGTCTTCGGGGACCTGTTCGGTCAGGCCGGCGGGCGATCGCGCCGCGGCGGCCCGCAGCGCGGCGCTGATCTGCGTTACGATCTTGAGATCACGCTGGAGGAGGCCTTCGCCGGCAAGTCCGTTGCGATCACGGCGCCGACAACCATGACCTGCGAGGCGTGTGCAGGCGCCGGGGCGGCGCCGGGCGCCAAGCCTGCTGTCTGCGCCATGTGCGACGGCGTGGGAATGGTGCGCGCCCAGCAGGGCTTCTTCACCATGCAGCGTACCTGTCCGCAGTGTGGCGGACGCGGGCAGATCATCAAGGACCCGTGCAAGTCCTGCGGCGGACGCGGCGTCACCCGCAAGGATCGCACGCTGAGCGTCGACATCCCGGCGGGAGTGGAAGATGGCACGCGCATCCGTCTTTCTGGCGAAGGCGAGGCTGGGCCACGCAATGGACCGCGCGGCGATCTCTATCTGTTCCTGTCGCTCAAGCCGCACGCTCTGTTCGAACGCGATGGCGCCAATCTGCTCTGTCGGACCCCTGTGTCGATGACCATGGCGGCTCTGGGCGGGGACGTGGAGATCCCCACCATCGAAGGCGGCAAGGCGCGGGTGAAGATCCCCGAGGGGGCCCAGTCAGGCGCGCGCGTGCGCCTGGCTGGGAAAGGCATGAGCCGGCTCCGGGCAAGCCAGCGCGGCGATCTTTTCGTC
>JBILMQ010000404.1:0-2572 GCA_044375455.1 Caulobacterales bacterium
AGGCGATCCGTGACGATGATCCGGTGATCTTCCTTGAGCACAAGTTTCTTTACGATACGGAAGCGGATGTTCCAGACGAGCCGTACACGATCAAATTCGGAGAAGCCGCATTCACCCGCGAGGGCGACGATCTGACGATCGTGGCGTTCTCGCGCATGGTGCAGATGGCGAACCAGGCCGCGGACGCGCTGGCCAAAGAGGGCGTCAGCACGGACGTCATCGATCCGCGCACGTCCTCGCCGCTCGACCTTGCAGCTATTCTGGAAAGCGTCGAGCGCACTGGCCGTCTTGTCATCGTTGACGAATCGACGCCGCGATGCTCGCTCGCCGCCGATGTGGCCGCGCTCGTTGCCGACCGCGCCTTCCATGCCCTGAAGGCGCCGATCAAGACAGTGACCGCGCCGCACACGCCGGTGCCGTTCGCACCGACGCTTGAGGACGCCTACATACCCTCGGCCGAGAAGGTGGAGGCGGCGGCGCGCGCCGTTCTGGCTTCCAGCGCGCGCGCAGCTGCGGAGTAGGAAGATGTCGGGTGAGATCGAAGCCGTCACCGTGCCGAAGTGGGGCATGGCCATGGAAGAGGGCAAGGTCACCGGCTGGCTGAAGCCCGAGGGCAGCGCTGTGCGCAAGGGCGAAGAAATTGTCGAGGTGGAGAGCTCGAAGATCACGGGCGTTGTGGAAAGTCCGGCCGATGGCGTGCTGCGCCGGCAGATCGGCAAGGTTGAAGAGACCTGGATGACCGGCGCCTTGATCGGCGTGGTCGCGGCGCCGGAAACACCCGACGCAGAGATCGACGCATTCATCGCGCAGTTCAATGCGGACTTTGCCGCCGCCGGAGGGCCCGCCGCCGCCAAGGCCGAACCTGAGATGATTGAGGCGGGCGGGCGGCTCATCCGCTATTTGAGGATGGGCGAGGGCGAGGAGACGCCGGTCGTCTTGATCCATGGATTTGGCGGGGATCTCAACAACTGGCTGTTCGTGCAGGGCGAACTCGGCGCCGGCCGGGCGGTTTACGCGGTCGACCTGCCAGGCCATGGCGGGTCATCCAAGGATGTCGCAGACGGGTCGCTCAGCACGCTGGCGACGGCGGTGCACGCCGCGATGAGCGCGCTTGGCGTCACCAGGGCTCACCTGGTTGGTCACTCGATGGGCGGGGCGGTCGCTTTGCGTCTTGCTGTAGATCATCCGGAGACCGTGGCGAGCCTCACGCTTATTGCGCCCGCTGCTCTTGGGCCTGAGATCAACGCTGGCTACATTGATGGCTTCATCAAGGAGACCCGCCAGCGCTCTTTGACCGCGGTAATGGAGCAGTTGTTTGCCGCTCCGGGGCTCGTGACCCGTGACATGGTCGACGAGATTTTGAAATACAAGCGGCTCGACGGTGCGCAAGCGGCGCTGCGCACCATCGCGGCGGCCCAGTTTGACGCCGGCCGGCAGTCGGCGGATCTGCGTGCGGCGGCGAACGCGCCTGGGACGCTGGTGATCTGGGGACGAGACGATCGGATCATTCCGGCCGCCCATGCTGATGGGCTGACGGGGGCGCGGGTTGAACTGTTCGAGGCGACCGGCCACATGCCGCATCTGGAGAAGCCGGCTGAGGTGGCGCGACTGATCCGGTCGCACATCGGCGCCTGAGCATGGACTATCTGGAGCCTGAGGAGGCCCGCACGCGTCCTGGTTTGCGTCTGGCCCTGACGGTCGGTGTTCCCGGGCCGTGGGGCGAGGCGGCCAAGGCGGTGTTCGATGTCAAATCGATCGCCTATCTGCCCGTCGCGCAACGCGCTTTCCAGCCCAACGCGTTTTTGTGCGCGTGGACCGGACACCGCAATGCGCCGACGGCGATGTTTCAGGATGAGCCGGCGCGCGTCACCTGGGCGGACATCACGGCGCTTGCGGATCGGCTCAACCCGGATCCGCCGCTGTTTCCTGGCGACAGCGCGCAGCGCGTTGCGATCGCCGGATTGTGTCATGAGATCGCCGGGGAAGGCGGCTTCGGCTGGGCGCGTCGCCAGATGATGAGTGCGCGCCCGCCTGCAGTGCGGGCCGACATTGCCCAGCCAGCGCGCGACAGGTCTGCGATCGCGGCGATGGTGCGCGGTTACCGGCTTGAGCCAGGGATCTATGACGAGGCAGTGGCGCGTGTGCGTGACATTCTGGAGATGCTGACCGCGCGCCTCATCGCCCAGAGAGCCGCCGGGAGCCCGTATCTGGCCGGGGTCAGCATGAGTGCAGCGGACATTTACTGGGCCTGTTTTGCCATGCTGGTCGCGCCGTTGCCTGAGGAGGTAAACCCGATGCCTGCCTGGCTGCGCGCGGGCTACGCTGATCTCGGCCCGCTTGCCGGATGTGTCGATCCGATCCTGATCGCCCATCGCGACATGATGTATGTGCGCCACTTGCGCCTGCCGTTGGATTATTGACCGCGCGACGCTGGTTTGGGTGCTTGGAAGGATGCCGGCGGGTGTGTCATGAGGACGCGTCGACGTCAGGCGAATCGGTGAGCGCCGGGGATTATCGCTGGATGTCTTGGCCGAGGTCGGGCGACACAACTCCGAGGGAGGAACCTATGTCG
>JBILMQ010000012.1:0-27395 GCA_044375455.1 Caulobacterales bacterium
CTCGTGACAGGCCTTCTGCATCACCTTGGCGCGCGGATCATAGCTCTTGTAGACGCGGTGGCCAAACCCCATCAGCCGCTGGCTGGAATTCTTGTCCTTCACACGGGCGATAAAATCGGGAATGTTGTCCACGGTGCCGATATCGCGCAGCATCGTAAGGGCTGCTTCATTCGCGCCGCCATGGGCGGGGCCCCACAGGCAGGCGATGCCAGCGGCGATACAGGCGAACGGATTGGCTTCCGACGAACCGGCAAGGCGCACCGTCGAGGTCGACGCATTCTGCTCATGGTCAGCATGAAGAATAAAGATCTTATCCATTGCAGCCGCCAGGACCGGATTGACCTTGTACTCCTCGGCAGGGACCGCAAAGCACATCCGCAGGAAGTTCGAAGCATAGTCCAGTTCATTGCGCGGATACACGAAGGGCTGGCCGATCGAGTATTTGTAGGCCATCGCGGCGATCGTCGGCGTTTTGGCGATCAGGCGGTGGCTTGCGATCTCGCGCTGCATGGGATCGGCGATGTCGAGGGAGTCATGGTAGAACGCCGCGAGCGCGCCCACGACCCCACACATGACCGCCATCGGATGGGCGTCGCGCCGGAAGCCCCGGTAAAATTGCATCAGTTGCTCATGCACCATGGTGTGGTGCGTGATGTTGTAGACAAATTTGTCGTACTCGGTCTGGCTGGGCAACTCGCCGTGCAGGAGCAGGTAGCAGACCTCAAGGAAGTTTGAGTGTTCCGCCAACTGATCAATCGAGTAACCACGGTACAGAAGAACGCCGGCATCGCCGTCGATATAGGTGATCTGGCTCTCGCAACTTGCCGTTGACGTGAAACCGGGGTCGAAGGTAAACGCGCCGGTCTCGGCATAAAGCTTGCGGATGTCGACGACATCCGGCCCCACCGAGCCTGCGTAGACCGGCAAAGTGATGTCTTTGCCTTCAAGGCTGAACCTGGCGGCGCCCTTGGGCGTGATCTTGCTCTGCATCGTTTTCTCCAACCCCGTCTGTCGTCCTGTCCGGCCCGCGCTTAGGCCGTTGCGGCGCTCAGGCGCGCCAAAGCCTCATCACGTCCCAGGAGGGCGAGCATCACCCCCAGGTCAGGCGAGGGCGCGCCACCCGTCAAGGCCGCTCGCAAGGGCGGCCCGACTTTGCCGAGGCTGACGCCTTCGCTTTCAGCGAACGCCTTTAAAAGCGCCGCCAGCGGCTCTGCTTCCCATACCCTGGCATCACCCAACAATGCCTTAAGGCGGTTCAGCCGGGGCCCCGCCTCGCCAGCGATCGATTGGCGTGATTTTTCGTCGAGCGGCGTATCATGCCGACGCGTGAGGAAGGTCGTCTGATCGGCCAGTTCGAGGATGGTCTTGGCGCGGTGCTTCAGCACGCCCATGGCCGCGCCCACCCGGGCGCTTTGCGGGGCGTCCAGCGTGACCCCGGCGCGCATCAACGCGTCAAGCACAAGGCCGGCCAGACGCGCATTATCGGCGTCGCGCATCCAATGGGCGTTGATCGCGTTGAGCTTGTTGAAGTCCAGGCGCGCCGGCGAGCGTCCGATGTGGTCGATATCAAACCATGCGATCGCCTGTTCGGTAGAGAATATCTCATCGTCGCCGTGGCTCCAGCCCAGGCGGACCAGATAGTTGCGCATGGCCTCCGGCAGGTAGCCCATGTCGCGGTAGGCGTGCACGCCCACCGCACCATGCCGCTTCGACAGTTTGGCGCCGTCCGGCCCATAAATCATAGGCACATGCGCGTAGACCGGCGCGGGCCAGCCCAGCCCCTGGATGATCTGCATCTGGCGCGCAGCATTTGTCAGATGGTCGTCGCCGCGGATGACATGGGTGACCCCCATATCGAAATCATCGACAACCACGGCGAGCATGTAGGTCGGCGTGCCGTCGCTGCGCAGCAAAACGAGATCGTCGATCTCCGTGTTGCGAATGCGCACCTCGCCCTGGACGCGGTCGCGGATCACCGTGTCGCCGTCGTCTCCGGCGCGCAGGCGCACGGTGAAGGCCCCCCCCTGCAGCGCCTCCCGGGCCGGCCGGTCGCGCCAGGGCGAGCGAAGTGGTCTGCCTTGCGCGTGTGCGGCGGCGCGCAGCGCCTCAACCTCCTCGGCTGTGCAGTAGCAGCGATATGCGCCGCCGCGCGACAGCAGTTCCTCAGCCGCCTGTGCATGGCGCGTTGCGCGTGCGAACTGAAACGTGGCAGGGCCGTCATGGGTGAGGCCCAGCCAGTCGAGACCGTCGAAAATCGCTGCAACGGCGGCCTCGGTCGAGCGTTCACGATCGGTGTCCTCGATCCGCAGCAGATAGCGTCCGCCGTGCCGACGCGCATAGAGCCAGTTGAACAGTGCAGTGCGCGCGCCGCCGATGTGGAGGTAGCCGGTCGGCGAAGGCGCAAAACGCGTGACGACGGTCATCCGCAGGCGATCCGAAAACGAAACGCGCGTCCAGGGGGAGGGGGACGCTCAACCCAGTCGGCGATTAGCACAGACTCATCACAAACCCCAAGACCTGCCCGCCGAATTCGCAACAGCGATTCGTCTGCGCGGCGGCGCGCCACCTGCTGATGCGCGCGGGTAGAAGAGCCCCGCCTGCACACCTGTGCGGGGCCTTTCCGCAGCGCGCCGCGTGACTCATCCGTATCGACGATAAAGCGCGACAAGCCTGCCTTGAACCTGAACGCGGTCCGGGCCGTAGATCTTCGTCTCAAAGGTCGCGTTTGCGGGTTCCAGGGCGATTGAGCCGCCACGCCGGCGCAGCCGCTTGAGTGTCGCCTCTTCGCCGTCAACGAGGGCAACGACAATGTCGCCGTTTTCGGCCTTTTCAGTCCGCACACAGATTGCATAGTCGCCGCTGAGGATGCCGGCCTCCCGCATCGACTCGCCATCCACCTCGAGAGCGAAGTAGTCCGCGCCCGACGGCAGTTCGACCGGCGCGCCGATCTGGTCGAGGTCGTTCTGGATCGCCGTTATGGGCAGCCCTGCGGCAATTCGCCCGATGACAGGGATCATGCCGTGCGCCTGGGAGCCCGCCGGTTCGCGCGAGGACACGAGCGCCGGCTTGAAGGCCCCGCGCCCCCGGGGCGGCGCCGCAGGTGTAGCGCTCTCCGGAAGTTTCAGCACTTCCAGGGCGCGTGCGCGGTGGGCGAGGCGGCGGAGAAAGCCGCGTTCCTCGAGGGCGGTGATCAAGCGATGGATCCCCGACTTCGACGCCAGATCCAGCGCCTCCTTCATCTCATCAAATGACGGCGAGACGCCGGTGTCCTTGATGTGCTGATGGATGAAGAGCAGGAGCTCGCGTTGTTTCGTGGTGAGCATGTCGCCTCCCAATGTGAGGTTCCTGGACGCTGCCGGCGGCTTCCTTGCGGATCTGCCCGTCGGAACCAGCTGCCCTGTGAACCAAGCCCTGTGAACCAAGCCCTGTGAACCAAGCCCTGGCTCGATCTCGCTCGCCCAATCCCGATCGCCGGGACCCGGCCAACAAAACCCAGCCGACCAAAACTCCAGCTGACCAAAACTCCAGCTGACTGAGACCATTCCGAGAAATCCGCCAGGACGGGTCTGCGGGCCCACCAGCCCCAGACAACGGCCCCACGGTTTTCACCGGGCAGCATTCAACTCCGCCGGTCTCAACCGCTCCAGTTTCAACCGCTCAAGTTTCAACCGCTCAAGTTTCAACGGCGCAGGTCATCAGCAGGTTTGCACTCGCGCCCGTTCTTGGCCTGCGCCCGTTCTTGGCCTGCGTGCGATTTCAACCTGCGTCCGATTTCAACTTGCACCCTGTTTCCATCTGCTCCGCCGCCGCACCCCGAATTAGGTCGGGTGACGAGGGGAACAAACCGTTAACAGGTGTTCTATGTGCGTTCTGGGTAAACGTCAAGTTAACCGGGCGAGAAGCGCCTTGGTCGCCGCCGTCACATCCGTCTGGCGCATGAGGCTCTCGCCGACCAGGATGGCGCTGGCGCCTGCGGCTGCGACGCGCGCCACATCGCCCGGTCCGTGGATGCCGCTCTCCGATACAAGCAGACGATTGCGCGGCGCCAGGCCTGCAAGGCGCTCAGTGACTGCGAGGTCAGTCTCAAAGGTGCGAAGATTGCGATTGTTGATGCCGATCATGCCTGCAGGAAGCCGCGCCGCGCGGGCCACTTCTGCTGCATCATGGCACTCCACAAGCACGTCCATGGCGCGCTCGCAGGCAGCTGCGGCAAGTTCCTGCGCAAGGACGTCATCAACGGCAGCGAGAATGATCAAGATCGCATCTGCCCCCAGCGCCCGCGATTCGGCGACCTGCCAGGGATCGACAAGAAAATCCTTGCGCAAAGCGGGCAGCCGACAGGCTTGTCGCGCGGCTGCCAGATCTTCCGACCCACCCATGAAGCTCGGACCGTCGGTCAGCACAGACAGACAGGCGGCGCCGCCCGCCTGATAAGCGGCCGCAAGGGTCGCCGGGTCGAAGGCGGCGCGGATCAGTCCTTTCGACGGGCTCGCCTTCTTGATTTCGGCGATCAGTCCGACGCCGTTATCGCCTGCCGCGCGCGCAAGCGCTTGCGCAAACCCGCGCGGCGGGGCCTGCAAGGCAGCTTGCCGATCCAAGTCCGACACCGAGGCTGTAGCTTTGCCGCGAGCGACGTCTTCGCGCTTATAGGCAAGAATACGCTCAAGAACGTCGCTCATATGGGCGCCTGGCTGATCTGTACCAGTCGCGCGAGGCTTCTGCGGGCGCGCCCGGAATCGATCGCCTCCCGAGCCATCTGCGCCCCCTCTCGGAGCGAATCGGCTGTGCCAGCGACCAGGTGCAGGGCAGCCGCGGCATTCAGCACCACTGCATCCCGAAACGGCCCCGCAGCGCCGTCGAGCAGCGCCACAATCGCGCCCGCGTTGTCGCGCGCATCGCCGCCGCGCAGAGCAGAGAGATCGCTGGCGGGCAAGCCCGCATCAGCGACCGCCAGTCGGCGGATGCTGAGCGGCGTCGTGCGACCAGCGATTGCAAGTGTGTTGGCGGCGGCAATCGACAACTCATCCAGCCCATCATTGGAATGCAGCACAACCGCGCGCTCCGCGCCCAGTCCTGCCAGCGCCTGCGCTATCGGCTCCACCAAATCGGATGAGAAAACGCCAACCATCTGGCGCTGCACGCTGGCGGGGTTGGCGAGGGGGCCGAGCAGATTGAAGAGCGTGCGAAATCCGAGTTCGCGCCGCGCCGGACCGACGTGGCGCATGGCCGGGTGGCAGGTCTGGGCGAACAGGAAGGCGATTCCCGCCTCCTGCAGGGCGCGTTCAAGCACTGGAACCTCCGCGCCCAGATTGACGCCCAGCGCTTCAAGGGTGTCGGCCGCACCAGCCCGCGATGACATCGCGCGGTTGCCGTGCTTGGCGACAGGAACTCCTGCCCCCGCCACCACGAAGGAGACGGCAGTGGAGATGTTCAACAGCTGGGCGCCGTCCCCCCCGGTGCCGCAGACGTCGATCGCCCCATGCGGCGCAGCGACGTGCACCATGCGCGCCCGCAAAGCCCGCGCTCCCGCCTCAATCACCCGCGCCGAGCCCATGTGCGGGCGCAAGCCCATCAGAAAGGCCCCGATCTGCGCCTGGCTCGCCTGCGCGTCCATCACCGCGTCAAACGCAGTCGCCAACTCATCCGGCGCAGGCGCGACGCCTTCCCCAAGAGCCGCAAGGGCAGGCTTCATTGCATCGGTCATGCCGGCCTGCCGATCATGGCGAGGAAGTTGCCAAGCAGCGCATGCCCATGTTCGGACGCAATCGACTCGGGATGGAATTGAACGCCGTAAATAGGCCTCTGGCGATGACTGAGCCCCATAATCTCACCATCGTCAGTCTGCGCGTCGATCTGCAGACAGTCGGGCAGACTTGTGCGGCGAACGGCTAGGCTGTGATAGCGCGTCGCCGTGAACGGGCTCTCCAGGCCGTGGAACAGTCCGCGTCCCTCATGGCGCACCAGACTTGTCTTGCCATGCATGATCGCCATGGCGGGGCCCACCACGCCGCCATACGCCTGGCCAATCGCCTGATGGCCGAGGCATACGCCGAGAATGGGCATGTCCGCTGGTGCGCGGGCGATCAGATCGAGACAGATACCGGCTTCATTGGGCGTGCACGGACCGGGCGACAGAACGAATGCCCTCGGCTTGAGCGCAATGGCCTCATCTGCCGTTATCGCGTCGTTGCGCACCACGCGCATCTCAGCGCCAAGCTCGGCGAAATAATGCACGAGATTGTAGGTAAAGCTATCGTAGTTGTCGATCATCAAGATCATGGCGTCGCCTCATGCATAGCGCCATGCCTCCTCGGCCGCGCGAAACAGCGCGCGCGCCTTGTGCTCGGTTTCGGCGAATTCGCTCTCTGGGTCGCTGTCCAGGACGATGCCGCCGCCCGCCTGAACATGCAGGCAGCCATCCTTCACCACCCCGGTGCGCAGCGCGATGCAGGTGTCCATCTCTCCGCCAGCGGAGAAATATCCGACCCCGCCGGCGTAGACGCCGCGCCGGTGCGGTTCGAGCTCGGCGATGATCTCCATGGCGCGGACCTTCGGCGCGCCTGAGACTGTGCCGGCCGGAAAGCCTGCGAACAGCGCCGATAGTGCATCTTCGTCTGGGGCGAGTTCGCCCTCCACGTTGGAAACGATGTGCATCACATGGCTGTAACGCTCGACCGTGAAGCGTTCGGTGACGCGGACCCCCGCGCCCTTGGCGCCGCGCTGTGCGACGCGCCCGACGTCATTGCGGCCAAGGTCGAGCAGCATGAGGTGCTCAGCGCGCTCTTTGGGGTCTGCGAGGAGTTCCTCCTCCAATGCGCGATCCTGCGCCGGCGTCGCTCCGCGCGGGCGTGTGCCAGCAATTGGACGCACCGTGACGACCCCGTCGCGCAGCCGCACCAGGATCTCAGGACTCGCGCCAACGATAGAGAATCCTGCGAGGTTGAAATAGAAGAGAAACGGCGACGGGTTGGTCCGGCGCAGCGCACGGTAGAGCGCAAAGGCAGGATGCCTGAAAGGCGCGCTGAAGCGCTGACTCGGGACGACCTGGAAGATATCGCCGGCGCGAATGTAGCCCTTTGCAGCCTCCACCATGTTCAAGAACCGCGCCTTGGCCATGTTCGAGGTCGGCTGCGACGGCCTGTCCGGGCCTGGCTGGGGCGGACTGCGGGCCGGCAACGGCGCGTCGAGCACCTTCAACGCCGCATCGAGGCGCGCGCTGGCCCGGGCGAAGGCTTCCGCCGCCGTGTCGCCGTCGACCCCGCGCCGGGCCGGAGTTACCAGGAGTGTTTCGTGGCGTACGCCGTCAAACACGGCGACCACGCGCGGACGAATGAGGACAGCGTCCGGAGCTCCGAGCGGGTCGGGCGGGCAGGGCTGAAGGCGTTCAACGAAACGCACCATATCGTAGGAGAAATATCCGAAAACCCCGGCAGCGATCGGTGGCAAACCAGGCGCCATGGCGACCCGGCTCTCAGCGAGAAAGGCCCTTAGGGCTGCCAGAGGTTCTGCATCGAGAGGCGCAAAATCAGCATCCTCGAACCCGCCGGAGCGACTGATTTCGGGGCGGCCCTCGACAATCCGAAACACGGCGTCAGGGTCCATGCCAATGGCTGAGAAACGACCTCTCTGATCCCCGCCAGTGACCGATTCCAGCAGACAGGCGCCCGGCGTGTGGGCGCCAAATTTCAGCATCGCCGCCACCGGCGTCTCAAGGTCGTCGATCCGCCGTGTCCAGACCAGCGCCGCCCCGTCGCGATTGAAGTCGGCGTCGAAGGCGTCGCGCGCCGTCTCGATCGTCATTGCGTCTCGTCTTGTGCCTTGCCAGCTGCGCGATCCGCCAGCGCCTGATTGATGGTTGTCTTGGCCACGCGCACAACAGAGCGCTCATAGAGGGAAACAAGCTCGGCGCCGAGTTCGCCGCTAAATGCCTGTCGGGCCTGTTGCAGGAGATTTGGATCGGCTTTCGGATCGTCGCGCTCGATGCGATCGATCCTGGCAAGCACGAACGCACCGTTTTCCGCATTGGCCGTGAAGAACTGACCGGGGCCTGCGGCGAACGCCGCCATCGCCACCGATTGACCAATGTCCGGCCCAGGCTGAGACGACCGCGAGACCGGCGCCTTCGGCCGGACGACCCGCAACCGATAGGCGCCCGCAGCCGCCTCGAACGTCGCTCCCGCCTTGACCTTGGCTTCAATGTCCTTGGCCATCGCCTCCATGCGGCGCGCCATCTCCTGGAAACGCCACCGCGCTGCGGCGTCGGTGCGAACGTCCGCCAGCGCGCGCTTGGTCTTTGGCGTCACCTGATCGACGCGCACGCTCCAATATCCCCCCTGACCGTCATCCGCCATGTCGGAATGCTCACTCAGGGCGGCCTCGAAGAGGGCGCTCAGGCGCTTCGGGTCGCTGGCGTAGA
Source organism: Caulobacterales bacterium (assembly GCA_044375455.1). Lineage (GTDB taxonomy): Bacteria > Pseudomonadota > Alphaproteobacteria > Caulobacterales > Aquidulcibacteraceae > JBEIHX01. The sequence goes on from JBILMQ010000012.1 coordinate 8,417, forward strand.
TCGCAACTGGCTCGCCGCGGATGTTCAGGCCCGAGCGGACCACCGGCTCCACCTTGACAACCGCCAGTCCCTCAGCCGCCGCCGCCGCATCATAGGCGACCCCCTCTGAGAGCTTGTCCTCGAAGTTCTCGATCGACTGCAACATCATGTCCTTGGTCGCGTTTTCCGCGAGTTCGGCGCGCAGCTTCTCGCGCTCAGCCTCGTAGACGGCAGGTGTCGGCGCAACCACGGCATCCAGCACAGCGATCGACCAGCCGAGCTTGCCCTGGATCGGGCCCACTGCGTCGTTGGCCTTTGCCTGGAAAACCGCAGCCGCAACGGCGGCGTCTGGAATATCGGTGCGTGCAGCCGCCGTGAACAGCAGCGGGGCGTCAAGCTTCAGCGTCCGGGCTGCCTCATCGAGTGATTTTCCCTCCTTGATGAGGTCCAGCGCTTTTCGCCCCGTCGCCTCATCCGGAACCGGCAATTGCCGGAACGTCCGACTCTCGGGCCGGGATAAGCGCTCCTTGCGTTGGTCGAACACCTTGCGGATGTCCTGCTCGCTCACCTGCGCGCGGGCCGCGAAGTCAGCCGGGCGGGCGAAGACGAAGGTCGCGGCGCGCAGTTCGGGAATGGCGTAGAGTTCGCCAGACGCATCATAGAAGGCCTTCACCTGCTCCTCGGTTGGGACGGGGATCGGACCAATCACGGCCGGCGAGATTGCCGCGAGCGAGAGATAGCGCCGCTCGGAGCGGATCAGCAACAGCTGCTCGACGATCACGTCCGGAAGCCGTCCGCCCGCCCCGATGGCGGCGGCAAGCTGGGCACGCGCCGTTTCACGGCGCAGTTCGCGTTCAAACCGTGGAGGCGTCAGGTTGTTTTCGCGCAGAACCGACTGATAGAGCGCCGGGTCAAATGCACCGCTGACCGGATTGCGGAAGGCGTCGATGCTTTCAATCTGCTTGAGCAGCCGCGCGTCCGATAGCCCGACCCCGAGCCTTTCGGCGCGCACGTCGAGGGCAGTGTCGGAAATCATGTTTTGCAGGATCCCGGAGTCCATGCCCTGACTGACGGCGTCCTGCATGGTGAACGGGGCCCCGCTCTGTTCAGCGCGCCGCTCGACCTGCCGGCGCAGCACGTCAGCGAATTCCTCCGCCTTGATCTCGCGACCGTCGACGCGCGCGACAGCCGTCGGGCTGCCGCCTCCGATGTAATCTTGAATGCCCCAGATCGCGAAGCTGATCGCGAGCAGGAACAATAGGCCGGCTGTCAGCCAGGACCGCAGTCCTCTGCGCAGAGTTTGCAACATGGGGTACCCAATGGTTTTGAAGCGGGCGGACTGTAGAAAGCACCCGCGCGTCAAGCAAGGCGCGTTGCATGTCCGGTGCAGTCATTGCTAGGCCCGCCATTGCTAGGCCCCCGCGCAGACCGCTTGCACTGGAGATGATCATGGCCCGTCGACCGCTGATTGCCGGAAACTGGAAGATGAACGGCGCGTCAGCGGCGCTCGCTGAAATCGAGACCCTCGCGGAGGCTGTTCGATCGGGCCATGACGACGCCGATATCGTCATCTGCCCGCCATCAACCCTTTTGATGGCGGCGACTGAAGTGGGAGAGGCGGCTGGAATCGAGACTGGCGGGCAGGATTGCCACGCCAGCCCATCAGGCGCGCACACGGGTGACCTGTCAGCCGAAATGCTCGCCGACGCGGGCGCAGCCTGGGTGATTGTCGGTCATTCCGAACGCCGGCGCGATCACGGCGAAACCGATGCCATGGTGCGCGCCAAGGCTGACGCCGCACTCAGGGCCGGTCTCTCACCTATCATCTGCGTCGGTGAGACACAGGCAGAACGCGATTCGGGCCAGGCCCTCTGCGTCGTGGCCGCTCAGGTTGCAGGGGCCATCCCCAGCGATCCCCGGCGCCGGAACTGGGCGATGGCGTACGAGCCTGTCTGGGCGATCGGTTCGGGTCGGACGCCCAGCCTGAGTGAGATCCAGGATATGCACGCTGCGATTCGCGGCGAACTGGCGCGGCTCGGCGCGCCGGCCGGACACATCCGTCTCCTCTACGGCGGCTCGGTCAACCCCGCCAATGCCCGGGATATTCTGGCGCTTCGCGACGTTGACGGGGCGCTGGTCGGCGGCGCCAGCCTCAAAGCTGGCGATTTTTTGAAGATCATTCAGGCGCGGGGGCGCTAGCCGGCTTGCAGCAAACGTCATTGGCGCCGACTGGCCCGCTGCGCTAGAAGCCGGCGCGAGCTGTGGTGCAGGCCAAGCTTCGCAGGTCCAGCATCGTCGGGGCGGCATGCGTCGCTGAACCGTCCAGGATACATCATGTCCAATATTGTACTGTTCATCCACGTGGTTCTCTGTCTCGGCCTGATCGTGGCCATCCTGCTGCAGCGCTCTGAAGGCGGCGCACTGGGGATTGGCGGAGGGTCAGGCAGTCTGCTGTCGGGTCGCGGGGCAGCCAATGTGCTCACCCGCACGACCGCTATTCTTGGTGGCCTGTTTTTCCTCACATCTCTGGCGCTTACCTTGCTTTCGGGGGCGCATAGCGGGTCGAACTCGGTGACAGATGACCTGATCCGCGGACAAAACGGGGCCGCGCGCATCACCGCGCCCGTGCTCGACGGCGGCGCCGCCGCCCCGGCGCCCGGTGCGCCGCCAGCCATTCCGGCGCCTAGCGCTCCGACTGGCCCTGCTTCAGGCACGTCAGCAGAGCCTGGAACCGGCGCACCCGCCGTTCCCGGTCCCGCCGTGCCTGGTCAAGCCGTGCCTGGTCAGGCCGTCTCGGGATCTCCTGCGTCAGGGCAACCAGCGACCGGCCAGCTGCCCTCTGGACCGCCGGCTGCAGGCGCTCCGCCCCAGAGTCCGCAAGCTTCCAGCCAGCCGCAGCGCTGATTGGCGTCGCGGCGCGAACCCCAGCGCTGCGATTGACAATGCGGCGATGCAGCGATGCGGCGATGCGTGGACGGCAGACCAGCGAATCACGGCTAAGGTAACGGACCATGACCCGCTTTGTTTTCATCACCGGCGGGGTGGTTTCCTCTTTGGGAAAGGGGGTCGCCGCCGCGGCGCTTGGCGCCTTGCTGCAGACACGCGGCTACAAAGTGCGCCTGCGCAAGCTCGATCCTTATCTGAACGTAGATCCAGGCACGATGTCGCCCTACCAGCACGGCGAGGTCTTCGTGACCGATGACGGGGCTGAGACCGACCTGGACCTCGGCCATTACGAGCGGTTCACCGGCCATCCCGCGAGCAAGGCTGATAACATCACCACCGGGCGCATCTATCAGGAGATTCTAGCCAAGGAACGACGCGGCGATTTCCTCGGCGCCACGGTCCAAGTCATTCCGCACGTCACGGACGCCATCAAGGCCTTCGTCACCGCCGACACGCAGGATGCGGATTTCGTGATCTGCGAAATCGGCGGCACGGTCGGCGACATTGAGGGACTGCCGTTCTTTGAGGCGATCCGCCAGCTTGGCCAGGAACTCGAGCCGGGCCGGTCCTGCTTCATTCACGTGACGCTGCTGCCATTCATCGCCACGGCAGGCGAAATGAAGACCAAGCCGACCCAGCATTCGGTCAAGGAACTCCGCTCCATCGGCATCCAGCCGAACATCCTGCTGTGTCGCTGCGACCGGCCGATCCCCGCGAGCGAAAAACGCAAGATCGCCCTGTTCTGCAACGTGCGCGAATCGTCGGTCATTCAGGGGATGGATTCCGAATTCTTCTACGAAGTGCCACTCGACTATCATCGCGAAGGGCTCGACACCGAGGTGCTGCGCCACTTCAGCCTGCTCACCCAGGCGGGTGCGCCCGACCTCTCGCGATGGAACTGGATTTCACAGCGCTTGCGCTCTCCTGACGGCGCCGTGTCGATCGCCGTTGTTGGCAAGTACACGGTGCTCAAAGACGCCTACAAGTCCTTGATCGAGGCGCTCCATCACGGCGGTCTCGCCAACAATGTGAAGGTCAATATTCGCTGGATTGATGCGCGCGTGTTCGACAACGCTGATACCATCGCCGCCGACCTCGCCGGCGTTCACGGCATCCTGGTGCCAGGCGCGTTCGGAGATTCCGGCGCAGAAGGCAAGATCAAGGCCGTCAAGTTCGCCCGCGAACGCAAAGTGCCGTATTTCGGGATCTGCTTCGGCATGCAGATGGCTGTGGTCGAGGCAGCCCGCCATCTCGCCGGAATAGAGACTGCGAGTTCGACCGAATTCGGACCTACCCCGGAACCCGTCGTGGGCCTGATGAGCGAATGGATGCGGGGCGAACAGCGCGAGGAGCGCTCCGCGGCAGGTGATCTCGGCGGCACCATGCGCCTTGGCGCCTATGAAGCGCGCCTCGCCCACAACAGCCGAGTTGCGGCAATCTATGGATCGGACCGGATCAACGAGCGACATCGCCACCGTTATGAAGTGAATACGGCGTACAGGGAGCGGCTCGAGGAGCACGGACTGGTATTTTGCGGCATGTCGCCAGACGGCCTGTTGCCGGAAGCGGTCGAATATCCCGACCATCCATGGTTTGTCGGGGTCCAATACCATCCCGAACTCAAGAGCCGTCCTTTCGAACCACACCCTCTGTTTGCTGATTTCATCCGAGCTGCCGTGGTGCAAAGCCGGTTGGTATGAATCGCTGGCATGAACCAACCGCCGGCTGACAGACTATTGTTCTGCTCCGGCGCCCTCGATTGCGGCCTTCGTTATGCATGACACGAATGCATCACGCGTTTCCGGCTCGATGTCGGAAGCGTTTGTCGCAGCATCGCCGGTCACGCCGTCGATTGCGCCGCGCAGCAGGGCGGCAATCGCCTCCATGTGCTGCGGGTCTATCCGCGGGCCGAGTTCTTCGGCAAGGCAGCCGCAAAAGGCTTCAGGCTTGCCCGCAAGCATGCAGGCCGTCCTGGTGTCGATCACTTCTGCAGCCGCGCGCGCCGCAACCCCCGCGACGTCCGCCGCCTGATCCTTCGCCTCCTGCAGCGCGCCTGGGGTTTCGCTGACTGGTCCGCAGGCAACGAGCAGCATGGCAAGGGCAGTGGGAAGTGCATGACGGTTCATGTGCGTCTCCAAGCGTAGGTGCACAAACCGTGCTTTGCGGCCGGACGCCAGCCACAAGAGCGTGATGGGCGGCGACCGCCTGCCGGCAGCGGCGGACGGGGGCTGCTTTTCAGTCGCCGGGGGTAATGTTAGGAGAGCGTCGCCCACGGGCGGCCGACGGGGAGATGTAACAATGCCAGGCCCTTCTGATTTCGTCTGGCCGGATGGGTCCAGGCTGGCCCTCTCGATCGTCGTCAATGTCGAGGAGGGCGCTGAACAGAACATTCGTGATGGCGACCGCGGTCCCGAACCCGTTGACGAACTTTCGGCCGCGCCCAAGCGGGCGATGCGCATGCACGGCAGCGAAAGCAACTACCAGTACGGCATCAAGGCTGGCGCCGCGCGCATCCTGAGGCTGCTGGATGCACACGCCGTCCACTGCACCTGGACAGCAGCCGCCTTGGCGCTTGAACGCGCGCCCGAGCTCACCGCAGCGATCGTCCGGCGCGGCGACGAGGTCTGCGCACACGGCTATCGCTGGGCCCATCAATTCTGGATGGATGAGGAGAAGGAACGCGACTTCATTACCCGGGCATGGCGCTCCATCGAACAGACCACCGGACGCCGCCCGATTGGCTGGCTGTCGCGCTATCTGCATACTGACGCCACGCGGCGCATCCTGGCCGAGGAAGGCTATTTCTATCACATGGACGATTATTCGGATGACTTTCCCTTCTGGGACGTCGTCGACACCGCGCAAGGCCGCAAGGCGATGGTAATTCTTCCGTATGCCTTGGACTCTAACGACATGAAGTTCTGGCTTGCCCCCGCCCTGACCACGAGGGACTGGCTCGCCTACGCAATCGACACCTTTGAGGAACTCTATGCCGAAGCCGAGGCGGGCGAGCCAAAAATGATGAGTCTCGGTCTGCACCTGCGCATTATTGGCCGACCTGGCCGAATCGGGGCGCTGCGGGCGTTCCTGGAGCATGTGACCGGCAGGTCCGGCGTGTGGATTACCAGCCGCGAGAAGATCGCAGCCGCCTTTGCGGCCAAGACGCCGGCGCCGTCGTGACGGGCCTGCCTGCCGTCGTGCGTCTCGACGGCGGTGACACCAGCCTCATTCTGCGGGCGACCGGGTGCGGCCCGGTTGAACTCGCCTATCTCGGCGCGCGCCTGCCGACCGGCGACAGGCTTGAGGGCGCGGCGGTTCTGGCCGCGCCCATCCGTCGCGAGTCGGCCCCTGACAGTCATGCAGGCCTGTCGCTTCTGCCGGTCAACGGCTTCGGCTTTCTCGGCGAGCCGGCGCTCGCCGCGCACCGGGGCGGCGACGGCGCGATCGGCTTTGACCGATGTCAGCTCATCCCGCTCGGTGAAAACGGCGCGCTTGTCGAACACGAAGACACCCGTCTCGGCATGCGTGTGCGCAGCGAGTTGCGCATGGATGGCGATACCGGCGTCATCGAGGCGCACAGCGTGCTGACAAACCTCGGCGCCGGGCCCCTCGCGGTGGATTGGCTGGCCGCCATCGCCCTGCCAGCACCGGACTGGGCGCGTCGACTGCTTGTGTTCGACGGCAGGTGGGCGAAGGAACACAATCCGCATCACATAGCGCTCGACACCGGGGTATGGAGCAGAACCAACCGCGGCGGTCGCACCGGTTTCGCCGGATCGACGCTCATCTTGTGCGGGCCCGCCACCACCGATCTCGCTGGCCCTGCCCTCGCCATACACCTCGGCTGGAGCGGTTCTCACCGCGTGCTGGCCGAAACCCGCCCTGAGGGCGACCGCCAGGTTCAGGTCGGAGCCTACCTTGCCCCCGGCGAGATTGAGCTGGCGCCCGGGCAGTCATTCGCAAGCCCGCAAGCCTATCTGGCTCTGTCGCAGCGCGGTTTCGCCGGTTTGAGCGAGCGGTTCCATCCCTTCGTGAAAAACCGCATCATCGCGCCCCTCGGGCCGCGTAAAGTTCATTTCAACACCTGGGAGGCGGTGTACTTCGATTTTGATGAAGCTCGTCTCATGGCGCTGGCGACGCAGGCCGCCGCACTCGGCGTCGAGCGGTTCGTGATCGATGACGGCTGGTTCACCGGCCGGCGCAATGATCAGGCGGGGCTGGGCGACTGGCGCATTGACGTCGACAGGTTCCCGGGCGGATTGGCCCCGGTGTGTGAACATGTACGCTCTCTTGGGATGGACGTCGGTTTGTGGGTGGAGCCTGAGATGGCGAGCCCGCAAAGCGATCTCGCCCGCGACCATCCCGACTGGATTCTCGCCAGTCCCGGCGCACCCGCGCCGACGATGCGCCGCCAATGGGTGCTCGACCTCGCCAATCCCGCCGTCGGGGACTACCTGTTTGGGGCGATCGACGCAGTGCTGCGCGCGGCCCCGATCGCCTATCTGAAATGGGACTTCAACCGCGATCTGTTTCCAGCGCCCCGTCAGCATGCGCGCACGCGCGCCTTTTATGATCTGCTCGCGCGAATCCGCGCACGGCACCCGACGGTTGAGATCGAGAGCTGCGCCAGCGGCGGAGCGCGCGCCGACCTCGGCGTGCTGCGCCACGCCACGCGCATCTGGCCGAGCGACCAGACAGACGCGCTGGAGCGGGTGCGTATCCAACGCTGGGCAGGGCTCGTGTTTCCGCTGGCGGTTCTGGGCGCCCATGTCGGACCAAGCCCGAACCCGATCACCGGGAGGAGTCTGGCGATGGACTTCCGGGCCAAGCTTGCCATGTTCGGGCACTTTGGCGTCGAGGCCGACCCTGGCCGCCTTGATGCGCATGAACGCGAAAGCCTTTCTCAGCACATCGCGCTGTACAAAGAACACCGCGCATTTCTTCACGACGGACAGTTCAGCGCCTGGACGACGCCCGATGGCGTCACCTGTCTTTGCGTAACCGGGTGGGACCAAGCGCGGATGCTGGCGCTGCTGATCCAGACAGACATGGCGCCGGGGGCGGAGCCCCAGCCGGTGACGTTGCCCACGCTGTCGCGCCAACGCATGTACCGCGTGCGCGCGCTTGATCCCCTGCCGCATGCCGCCCGCCGCCTCGCCGATCCGCAGGCGTGGCGGGAGGGAGCTGAGATGTCAGGCACGGCGCTCGCGCAGACAGGGCTGCGCCTGCCGTTGATCGACCCATGCGTTGCCTGGCTCGTGGAAGCGCACGCGCTTGACTGAGCCGTCTCAGGCTGGCGCGCGCGCCTGCGGCGACATGGTCAAAAGACGCTCATGCATGATCGCTTCCGCCTCGGCCACGATGCGCTCGACGAGTTCTTTCACCGTAGGCACATCATGGATCAGCCCCTGGATCATGCCGGCTGACCAGATGCCGTAGTCCGGGTCGCCATTCTCGTAGACCATGCGCCCACGCGCCCCGGCGACGAGATCACGCACCTCCTCAAACTTGGCGCCCCTTGCTTCCAGCGCACGCACTTCCTGGCTGATCGCGTTCTTCGCGACCCGGGCTGTGTTGTGCATCGTGCGAAAGATCAGGTCCGTCGCGCGCTCGTCGCTCTCAACCATCTTCTGTTTGATCAGCGGATGGATCGGCGCCTCTACGGTGGCGCAAAAACGCGTGCCCATATTGATGCCGTCGGCGCCAAGCGCGAGTGCCGCGACGAGCCCGCGTCCGTCACCGAAACCGCCCGACGCAAGCATCGGGATCTTCACCTTGTCGGCAGCGGCCGGGATCAGGATCAGACCGGGAATATCATCTTCTCCCGGATGGCCGGCGCACTCAAAACCGTCAATTGAAATGGCGTCAACGCCCATCCGTTCGGCGCTCAGCGCGTGGCGCACCGCGGTGCATTTGTGGATGACCTTCACGCCATGCTGTTTGAAGTGGTCGACATGCTCCTGCGGCTTATAGCCGGCCGTCTCAACGATACGAACGCCGCTCTCGACGATTGCGGCGCGGTATTCCGCGTAAGGCGGGGGCGTAATTGCCGGCAGGATGGTCAGATTGACGCCGAATGGCTTGTCCGTCATGTCGCGGCAGCGTGCGATCTCGCGCGCAAGCGCTTCAGGCGTCGGCTGCGTGAGAGCTGTAATGAACCCAAGCGCGCCAGCATTGGCGACCGCAGAGACAAGCTCGGCCTTGCCCACCCACTGCATGCCGCCCTGCGCGATGGGGTGCTGCACGCCGAAAAGCTCGGTGAAACGGGTCTTGATCATGGCGGATCCTTTTGTGATGGCCGGCTTTCAGGGCCAGCTCGTGATCGGGGCGCAGAATTCTCCGCGACCGACATCCGCACAAGGGCGCCCTTAGGGCAAGCCGTGGCGGTGCGTGCGCCGCAGTTGAAAGCCCAGCGGGCGCCGCCACAATAGAGGCGCCGCGCCCTCTGGAATCAGTCATGCCTCGACAAAATCTGTCCCCCGTATCTATGGCCGACTATCAGACGAGGTTCAGCGAGTTTTCGCGTGATCTCGCCTTCTGGTTCAAGCGCTACGGTTTTGCCGTGGTCGCCGATCACGGTCTTGATGCCTCGGTCATTGCCGCAGCGCTGGCCGAGGCGAAGGCGTTCTTCGCGCTGCCGGAAGCGGTCAAGCGGACCTATCAGCTTCCGGGCGGCGCAGGACAGCGCGGCTACACCCCGTTCGGGGTCGAAACGGCCAAAGGCGCCCAAGCACCCGACCTGAAGGAGTTCTGGCATGTCGGGCGTGACTTGCCTGACGGATCCCGCCATCGGGCCATCATGGCGAACAATGTCTGGCCGACTGAGCTTCCTGGCTTCCGGCCCGCCGTCTGGAGCATGTTCGAGGCGCTCGATGATCTCGGCCAGCGGCTCCTGCGCGCCATCGCCCATGATCTGGGACTGGCGGACAACTATTTCGAGGATCGGGTGCGCCACGGGAACTCAGTGCTGCGTCTGCTGCACTACCCGCCGGTTGGCGCCGACGCGCCGGGGGTGCGCGCGGGGGCGCATGAAGATATCAATGTAATCACGCTGCTGCTTGGCGCGGAGGAGGCAGGCCTCGAACTTCTCGATCGCGACGGGCGCTGGCTCGCGGTCGCGCCGCCGCCTGATTGCATTGTCGTCAATATCGGCGACATGCTGCAACGCCTGACCAACCATGTGCTGCCGTCAACCACCCATCGGGTGGTCAATCCGCCTCCCGAGCGCCGTGGCTTTTCGCGCTATTCAACGCCGTTTTTTCTGCACTTCGAACCGGACGTTTTGATCGAAACTCTGGCGTCGTGCGTCACGCCCGACAACCCCGACCGGTATCCTGCCCCCATCACCGCGCAGCACTATCTGGAAGAGCGCCTGCGCGAGATAAAACTCGCATAGACTGCCTCGCTTAGACCGCCGTGCCGCCGCCGTTGCGCGCCACGCAAGTTGGTGGTGTGCTGGCGTGGCGGCGGCGCTACAGGCCGACCTTTGTCAGCGGCAGGGAGGTGCAGCCATGCGGGCAGTCGTGAAACGCGGGACCCGTCTGGTCCTTGATGACGTCGCAGACCTGACCCCAGGTCCAGGGCAGGCGCTCGTGCGCACGCTCGCCTGCGGCATCTGCGGATCCGATCTGCACATGCTGCATCACATGGAGCACATGCTGTCCCTGGGGCGACGTGCTGGCGCGCCGCCTGCGGCCGATCCGGCCAAGGATATCGTGATGGGTCACGAGTTCTCCTGTGAGGTCGTGGATTACGGACCTGGAAGCGACCGAAAAATCAAGACCGGGTCAACGGTCGTATCGGTCCCCGTCAATTTCGGGCCCGCCGGCGTGGAGACGGTCGGCTATTCCAACCGCTTTCCGGGCGGCTATGCGGAGCAGATGCTCCTGTTTGAGCCGATGCTGATCCAGGTTCCCAATGGTTTGGCCGCGGATCACGCCGCTCTGACCGAACCATTCGCCGTCGGTCTGCATGCGGTGAACAAGGCGCAGATGGACAAAGACAGTGTCGCTCTCGTGATCGGTTGCGGGCCTGTCGGTCTGGCGGTGATCGCCGCCCTCAAGGCCAAGGCGCTCGGCCCAATTCATGCAGCCGACTTCTCTGCCGCACGCCGCCGTCTGGCCGAATCCTACGGCGCTGATGTCGTGATCGATCCCGCGGCCGGTGATCCGCATGCGATGTGGTCCGCGTTGGGCGTGCCGACCAATGCAGGCGAGGTGATGGCGACGATGATGTCCGGCGCGCCAGTGCGCCGGCCGGTGATTTTCGAATGCGTCGGCGTGCCCGGTCTCATCCAGTCACTGATCGACGCTGCGCCGGTGCATGCCCGCATCGTGGTTGTTGGCGTATGCATGGAAACCGATCGCATTGAGCCCGGTCTGGCGGTCACCAAGGAAATCGAGCTGCGCTTCGTGCTTGGGTACAGTCCCGAGGAATTCGCACACACGCTGCGTCAGCTGGCGGAGGGAGAAATACCGGCCGCGCCCATCCTGACCGGCGAAGTCGGCCTTGGCGGCGTTGCGCAGGCCTTCGAAGACCTGAAGAGCCCGCAGCGCCACGCCAAGATCCTCGTCAAGCCTGGCCTCGCCAGCCAAGGCGCGGCCTAGCAGCAGCCTGTGGAGGTCCGTCACGGCCGTCCCCGGCCATCGGCGCTGGCCTGGTCCGAGGCAAAGCTGGCCCTGAGGTCTGCCCGATCTGTGCCAGAGCCCTTGTTCCAAGACCTCTCCTCAAGACCTTCCCCCAGGAGCTGGCCCCCAGGAGCTGGCCCCCAGGAGCTGGCCCCCAAGAGCTGGCCCCCAGGAGCTGGCCCCCAAGAGCTGGCCCCCAAGAGCTGGCCCCCAAGAGCTGGCCCCCAGGCGTGCGCGCAAGGCCTGTGCAGGCGGCGCGCTTCCTCAGCGCCATGCGCCTGCCGGCCAGACAACGGGCCTTGACCTCAGCTCGGTGACGCGGCATCGGGCGCCATGCCCGACACACCTTTGCCTGGTCCCGCCGACGTGCAGGCCGCCGCCCAGCGTCTTGCCGGCGCAGCTTTGTGCACGCCGGTTCTGCGCGCAGCGGCGCTTGACGCACGCGTCGGCGCGCCGGTGCTCATCAAGGCCGAATGCCTGCAACGCACCGGTTCATTCAAGTTTCGCGGGGCCTACAACCTGATCGCAGGACTGACCCCGCAGTCGCGAGCGCGGGGGGTCGTCGCGTTTTCCTCTGGCAATCACGCGATCGCTGTCGCCACTGCGGCGCAGATGTTCGCCATCTCCGCCACCATCGTCATGCCCGCCGACGCTCCGTCCGCAAAGCGGGATGCGACGGCGCGGGCAGGCGCGCGGATCGTGCTTTATGACCGTGTTCGCGAGGACCGCGAGGCGATTGCGCGCGCCATCGCCGACGAAACCGGCGCCGTGATCGCGCCGCCCTTCGAGCATCCCGACATCATCGCCGGGCAAGGAACCGCCGGCCTCGAGTTCGCCGCCCAGGCCCGCGAGATGGACGTCGCTCTTGATACAGTCGTCGCGTGCGCGTCCGGAGGTGGTCTGGTCGCTGGCGTCACGCTGGGTTTTGCGGCGGCCGGTGGTCGCCAGCCGCGGGTGTATGCAGCTGAACCAGAAGGCCACGATGATCTGAGGCGGTCGCTTGAGGCCGGCGTGATCTGCGCCAATCCGCCAGGCGTTCGCTCGGTCTGCGATGCATTGCTGGTCGACCGGCCGGGCGAAATCGCCTTTGCGCTCAATCGCACCGGCCTGGCCGGCGGGCTTACGGTGAGCGACAGGGAGGTCTTCACTGCGATGCGTGTCGCCTTCGAGGACCTGAAAATCGTGCTTGAACCAGGCGGCGCGGCAGCACTCGCCGCGGTGCTGTCCGGTCGCATCGAACCCTCCGGCGGTGGTGTTGGCGTCATCGCGAGCGGCGGCAATGTCGACTCCGCAATGTTCACCCGCGCCTTGATGGCCGGTTAAGCGCTGCCCAGATCAACCGGCCCAGATCAGCCGGCCCAGCCGCCGCGTCTGAGGTCACGGTCCAAGGTCAGCGGCACGGGCCGGCCGGCCAAGCGGTGGCGATAGATCTGCACGTTCTCCAGAACGCGCTGCACATAGTTGCGCGTCTCCTCGAACGGAATGCTCTCCAGCCAATCAATCGGATCGACGCCGGGGCTGCGCGGATCGCCATAAAGATTGATCCACTCGCGGGCCCGGCCCGGACCAGCGTTGTAGGAGGCGATGGCCAAGATGTAACTGCCGCTCCACTGGTCTATCAGACCCTGAAGATACCGACCGCCGAGAGTAATATTGTAGTCTGGGTCATCAATAAGCCAGCTCAGGTTGTACTGACGGCCCGTCTGCTGCGCCACGAGCCGCGCAGTCGCGGGCATCAGCTGCATCAGGCCGCGCGCGCCGGCCGGACTAACCGCAGCCTGATTGAATTCGCTCTCCTGACGCATGATCGCAAGCACCATGGCAGGCTCAAGCCCGATGTCGCGTGCAGCCGCCTGGGGGATGTCAACCAGCGGATAGGCCCCGTCCGGGGCGACGACGCCGCGGCGCAGGCCCGCCTTGGCTGAGCGCACCGCCACCTCCGGAGACAGGCGGGCGCGCGCAAACTGGGCAAGCAATTCGTGGTCGGCCGGCGTGGTGAGCTGATCATCCAGCGCAAATGCAAAGAGCTGAAACGTCTTCGCATCGCCGATCGCGGCAAGCAAATGCATGGCGCGCACCTGCACGCGCTCCTCAAATGCTGCGCGCTCGCCTGGCGTGATCGCCACGGCCTCGCCAAGCGACAGCATCGCCGGGCCTGCCGTCTTGGTCGCTGCGAGCTGGCCAAAGAAGGCGGTCGGCAGTTTCGAAGCTTCCTGATAGAAGCTCGCCGCCGTCGCCGCATCGCCGCTCGCGCGCGCGGCTTCGCCGCGCCAGTACAGCGCACGCGCCTTGCTGACGGGCGTGGCGACGCCGCGGTCCAGTGTTTCGAAATGCCGCATGGCGCGCGCAGGATCGCGCAGTTTGCGCAGCGCCAGCCAGCCAGCGAGGAACTCCGCCTGTGCAAAACCCTCGCCAGCGGTCAGCCCATGGCTGGCTGCAATCCGATAAGCCCGGGCCGCATCGCCAACCCGCATCGCCGCCCCGGAGCAGCGGCGCTTCTCGCGCCAGAGCCGATCGCGGCCGGCGGCGTGAGCGCGCGCGCCGTCAACCTCCGCGATCAACGCACAGGCCGCGTCATCCTGGCCGGAGCGACGGCGGAATTGAGCCCGATCGAACAGAAGACCGGGATGGTCCTGCAAGGCGGCCGGCACGGCGTCGATGGCCGCCTGGACGTTCTTCCCGCCTTCGCGCAGGCGCAGCCGCGCCGCTGCCAGGGCGGCCTGATCGGCCGGCAGACGCGACAGCAGGGCGCGGGCCTGGCTGCGCTGATCCAGCCACAGCAGCATATCAACCCGCACGGCATGGTCATCGCTGGTCAGCCGGTCTGCGCGTTCGGACACCAAACCTTGCTGCATGCCAGCAGACAGAGCGTGGTTGCGCCACGCGTCCCGCAACATGCGGTCGCCCTCCAGCGGCGCGCCGCTGGCGTAGTAGGTGCGCGCGAGCTCGGCCTTGCCCTCGCCACTCACCGGACCGGACGCCTCAAGCCAGGCGGCGCGCTGGGCGGGTGTCAGGGCGGATTCATCGATCCGGCTCTCAACACGTTCGCGCAGGTCGCCCATGCGCGGAAACCCCCTAAGGTCGCGCAACCCGCGCTCCATCTCCGACCAGGACGCCCCGCTGCCTGGGTCTGTGACGATGCGCCAGCGAATGAGCTCGCGCGCCGCACCGTCGGCGCGGCCCAGTTCGCTGCGCGCGATGCTCCATTGACCGGCGGCGGCGGCGTCAAATGCGCGGCGCACCGTCGCCGCGGCAGCCGTCTCCTGGAGCTGCGACGGCTTGGGTGGCGGCTTCAGACGCGGCATTGGGGGCGTTGAGGCCCCTGCCGCCGCGAGGCCGAAGCAGGCGATCAGCGCCGCCATGATTGCGCCTTTGATCCCCCTCCGGCGCGGCCCGGCCATGGCGGCGCTTGCACTGTGGCGCAGCACTGTCGTCACAGACCCGTTCTCCATCCGCACCCGGGAGCTCCATCCGCACGCCGGCGAGTCACCGGCTCTTCACCCGATGCGCCGCGTCCTAAGCCGGCGACACGGCGAGTTCGAGGCCGAATGGCGCCGCCGTCCATCTCGCGACGCGCATTCTCATCCCACAAGCATGACCAGGAATGATATGACCTCGCAACCGACCTTACACGATTCCGGTGAGCAACCGATGCTGCATGGCTCCATTCCCGCGCTCGTAACCCCTTTTCGCAACGGTTTGGTCGACGAAAAAGCCTTTGCCGCACTGGTGGAGCGGCAGATAGACGGCGGCGCGCATGGTCTCGTGGCCGTCGGCACGACCGGGGAGTCGGCCACATTGTCGTTTGAGGAACACGAACGTGTGATTGAGGTCTGCATCGAAGCAGCGGCAGGGCGCGTTCCAGTGATCGCCGGCGCCGGCGGCAACGCGACGGACGAGGCGCTGCGCCTGATGCGCCACGCCAAGGCGGCCGGCGCCGACGGCGTTCTGGTGGTCACCCCATATTACAACCGGCCCAGCCAAGAGGGTCTTTTTCAGCACTACAAGGCGCTCGCCGAAGGCGTGGATATTCCAATGGTGCTCTATAATGTGCCGGGTCGCACAGGTGTCGACATGCGCCCGGAAACCGTCGCCCGGACGTCGGCGCTGCCGAACGTGGTTGGCCTGAAGGATGCGACCGGAGATCTCGGGCGGGTGGCCCGGCATCGCGAGCTGTGCGGGCCTGACTTTGTTCTCCTGTCCGGAGATGACGCCTCCGCGCTCGGCTTCAACGCGCATGGGGGGTGTGGCGCCGTGTCGGTCACGGCCAATGTCGCGCCCGGGCTCTATGCGGAGATGCAAAACGCATGTGCACAGGGCGATTTTGTCGCCGCGCGCGCACTGAACGACCGTCTCGCCGGCTTGCATGATGCCCTGTTCGCAGACGCAAGCCCCGGGCCAGCCAAATATGCGCTCGCCAGGCTTGGTCTGATCCAGGAGGAGTTGCGCCTGCCGCTGACGCCGTGTTCGCAGGCCGCCCGCCAGGCGGTCGACGCAGCCCTCCTCAGAGCGGGCCTTTGATGGCCATTGCGAAGCTCATCGCGGAAAACCGCAAGGCGCGGTTCGACTACGCCATCGAGGATGTGCTGGAGGCGGGCCTCGTGCTCACCGGCACGGAAGTCAAGTCGCTGCGCGAGGGCAGGGCCAATATCGCTGAAGCCTATGTGTCAAGCGAGCGCGGCGGGCTGTGGCTGATCAACGCCTACATACCTGAGTATGGCCCCGCCAACCGGTTCAATCATGAGCCGCGCAGGCCACGTCAGGTGCTGGTCCATAAGCGCCAGCTGCACAAACTGATGGCCGCCGTCGAGCGGGAAGGGCGCACGCTCGCCCCGCTGAAGCTGTACTTCAACGAAAAGGGACGGGCCAAAATCGAGGTGGCGCTCGCCAAGGGCAAGAAAAACTATGACAAGCGTGCGAGCGAGAAGGACCGCGACTGGAAACGTGACCAAGCGCGATTGCTGCGCGCCCGGGGGTGACCAGGTCAAATCCTCCTTCGCCAGCAGATCCGGCGAACAACAGGGACAGGACAGCAAGGCCTCAGCGGCAAGGCCGCGGCGCAGGCCCGCCGGTGACGGCGGGCGCAACCGTCTCCGCCAAACCTGCGTCAGAAGATCGCGTAGCCGCCGTCGATGACGAACAGGTCGCCCGAGTGAAAGGCAGAGGCGTCCGACGTGAGATAGACGGCGATGCCGCCGAAATCCTGCGGCTCGCCCCAGCGGCGCATCGGCACCCGCGGGATCACCTTCTCCGCAAACGCAGACGACGCCTGCGCCATACTCGTCATATCGGTGGCGACCCACCCGGGCAAAATCGCGTTGGCCCGCATGCCGTAGCGCGCATGCTCCACAGCGATCGACTTGATCAGCGAGACGACCGCTCCCTTGGTTGCGGCATAGGCCTCGTTGCGCGCCGCGCCCTCAATGGCGGCCAGCGATGCAAGTCCGACAAGCGAGCCGCCCGGGTCGCCCTGCTTGGCGCGCTCGACCATATGGCGGCAGGCCTCCCGCATGGTCCAGAACACGCCATCGAGATTGACCCAAAGCACCTTTCGGTAGGTCTCTGTGGTGGTGTCAATGAAGGCGGGGGCCCCATAGCCAATCCCGGCGTTGGCGAAAACCGAGTCGATCCGGCCCATATCGGAGGCGGTCTCAGCCATGGCGTGCACAACCTGCGCCTCCTCAGCGACATTCACGCAGTACGCTTTCGCGCGCACTCCATAGGCCGCCAGGGCAGCTTGCGCCTCGGCGTTCTTCTCAGGATTGGTCCCCCAGATCGCCACGTCGGCGCCAGCCTGCGCCAGCGCTTCGGCCATGCCGAAGCCGATGCCGCGATTGCCGCCGGTCACCAGCGCGACCTTCCCGGTCAAATCAAAGAGTTTGTAGGCCATGAGACTGATTTCTCCCTGCGGCGCCGGATGCGGCCCCTGATGCGCGGTCAAGGGCCGCCGCCGCGGCGTGCGTGCGACAGACCCGGCGCGCCTGCCTCGCCGTCGCCGGGGCGGGGGCCAAAGCGTGCGCCGCCTTCGTCATACGCGGCCCGCGCCGTCAGTCCAGAGCGCCGTCACGTCATCTCGCCAAGGGCAAGGCGGCGGCCGGCGTGAATGATGCGCACCGTCTGCTCCCACATGCCGAGCGTTTCGATATCGGCAATCGGCACGAAGACGGCGGCCGCCGCGTCGTCGCCAGCGGCGGGTTCGCCGGCCCGCCAGCGCGCCACATAGTCAGCCAGGACATAATGCCGCACGGTTTCGCTGGAGGTGCGGCTGGTGAAGATGGCGTCCACCACATCAATCAGGCCAACAAGATCGGCTTCCACGCCGGTCTCCTCGCGCAGTTCGCGCAAGGCCGCCGCGCGGGCCGTTTCTCCCCACTCGATGCGCCCGCCGGGCAACGACCATTCGCCAAGCCGCGGCGGCGCGCCGCGCCTGATCAGCAGGACAGACTCATCCCGCAGACAGACAATTCCGACTGCAGGCACTGGATGGGATGGTCGTGCTTCCATCGCCGCACGATGGCGCAAGGCTTTGCGTCGCACAATCGCCAGACTGTGGTGTAAGCTGGGCGCTGGTCTGTCATGGGCGACGCCCGGGAGAACCTTTGATGCGGATTGTCTGGCTCGCCTTGGCGGGCGTTCTCGCAAGTAGCGGCGCATCAGCGCAAAGCGGCGAACGCCGGCTCACCGCCGACGAACTCCGCAAGGACTGGTTCGGCGTCGTCATGAGCGGCGTCACGCGCGATGGCGGTCAGACCTGGAGTGAATGCATCGAGCCCGACGGCGACACGCTTTACGTCCACCAGGGCCGCGCCATCCTGCGCGGACGAATGTGGACCGAAGCAGGCGACGTTGTGTGCTTCGCCTACGAGGACAGCGGGTTTTCCGGCAAGAACTGCTTTTCCGCCTGGGTGCGCGACGGGCGCACGCAGTTTCGCGCCCAGCCGCAGATTCCAGGCGACGACGTGTTTGAGGTGCACCGCGTTCAGCGCAATGTGAAATCCTGTCCCCGCCCAGATGCGCTGGTGAGCTGATATGTGCGGGCGCTACGCCATCACGACGCCGGTGGAAGCCCTCGCGGCGCTGTTTGGCTTTGCAGATCGCATCAATCTTGAACCGCGCTGGAACGTGGCGCCCACTCAGATGATCCCGGTGGTGACAGCGGATGACGCGGGCAGGCGCCTCCGGCGCATGCGCTTTGGCCTGCTCGCGTCATTTCTCAGGCGCCGGCCGGCCGGCGCGCCAGTGATCAACGCACGCAGCGAAACCGCCTGGGACAAGCCGATGTTTCGCGCCAGTCTGGCCCGTCGACGGTGTATTATCCCCGCAGACGGGTTCTACGAGTGGCGGGGCCAGGCCGGTGACAAGCAGCCCTACTTCATCCACGCTCACGCTGGCGGGCCAATCGCCATGGCCGGGTTGTGGGATATCTG
>JBILMQ010000154.1:0-8536 GCA_044375455.1 Caulobacterales bacterium
GCGCACGCCCGCAAGGCCGTCGAAAAAGGGGCTGACGGATTGATCCCGGTATGCGCCGGGGCTGGTGGTCACGCCGGGGCGCTGTCGCCGTTCGCACTGGTGCAGGAGCTGCGCGAATGGTTTGACGGTCCGATCGCTCTTTCCGGGGCCATTGCAAACGGGGCAGCGGTCCTGGCGGCGCAGGCCCTGGGTGCTGACCTCGCCTATATTGGGTCTGCCTTCATCGCGTGCAAAGAGGCTGTGGCCGATGAGCGATACAAGCAGATGATCGTCGACAGCCGCGCTGAAGACATCATCTACTCCAATCTGTTCACTGGCGTGCACGGCAATTACCTGAAGCCCTCCGTGATCGCTGCGGGACTTGATCCAGACAATTTGCCCGAGAGCGATCCGTCAAAAATGAATTTCGGCTCTGGCGGAAACACCGAAAAAAAGGCTTGGAAAGACATCTGGGGATGTGGCCAGGGCATTGGTGCGGTGCGCGCCGTTATGAGCGCAGGCGAAAGGGTCGAGCAGCTCGCACGCGAATATGAGGAGGCGAAGCGTCGCTTGGATTCGATCTCGGGTCCCTATCGCGCTCGCGCCCACATTGCTGCATAGGGTTTCGCGCGCCGCGAAGATCGCTGTGCGGTGTGCTGTTTCGCCACAGGAGCGTTGCGTGAGCCCGTGAGTGGCGTGTCCTGGCGTCGGGGCTGCCTATTGGCGGGGCGTGCGCGCCCAGCCTTCCTTGTCATCCTGATTGGGATGTCTGGCGCGCGCGTCGGTGGCGGGACTGCAGGCGTCAGCCCAAAGCCGGGCCGGCTCTGCCTCCTGACAGGTCGGTGGTGGTCTGCCAAGCGTGCAAGGGCGGCGCAAAATCGCTTTCGCGTGCGACAGGGCCGTTTAAAGTCTCCTGGTGGACAAAAGGGGCCTTCGGAAATGCTGCGGTGGGTGCTTGGATGTCTGGCGGCGATCTGTTTGGTGTCGTCCGCTGTGGCGGCGCCGCTTGCGCGCACCGACAATGTCGAGGTCGAGCTGGTCAGCGACCATGCCTCGATTGCCCCCGGGCAGACCATCTATGTCGCCCTACGGCAAAAAATTCGTGCTGGCTGGCATACCTATTGGCGCAATCCGGGCGATAGCGGCGAGCCGACTGAGATCGCCTGGACGCTGCCGCGAGGGTTTTCAGCCGGCGACATCATCTGGCCAACGCCCAGACGACTCCCGGTGGGACCGCTTGTCAATTACGGGTTTGAGGGCGAGATCCTGCTTCCATCGCCAGTGACTGCGCCAGCTGATTTGGTTGTCGGCGCGCCCGTTACCGTGACGGCCGCCGCCCGCTGGCTGGTCTGCGCGGACATTTGCATTCCCGAAGAGGCGACGCTCACCCTCATGCTCGCAACAGCCGGGGCCCGGCTGACGAACCCTGCCTGGCGCGCGCGGATCGATGCTGCGCGGTCGGCGACGGCGCGGCCGGCGCCCTGGAAGAGCGCGGTGGCGCGTGAAAGTTCGGGCGGAGTGCTCAGTCTGGCGTCGCCTGACTTGGCGCGTGCGGCCGGATCCGGCGCTTTGCGGGGCGTCTATTTCTTCCCGTTCGATCCAGCCATGGTCAACCACGCCATGGCTCAACCCGTCGCCTTTGGTCCGCAGGGTCTGACGGTTTTCCTGCCGCCGGCGCCGAACTCGCTGATCGGCTCGACACCGCTCGAAGGCTGGCTGGTGACGACGGACGCTGCCGGTCGTGACACGGCGTACGCCGTCTCGGCCCAGCCAGGGCCGGCCTTCGCAGGCACGCGTGACAGGCCGCTCGCCTCAGCAGCCAAAGCGGCCGCAGATGGCGGGGGATCGGGCGGGACAGCTCTGCTCGGCTTCGCCGCAGCTGTGGCTTTCGCATTCCTGGGCGGGCTCATCTTGAACCTGATGCCCTGTGTGTTTCCGATCCTGTCGGTGAAGGCGCTGTCCATCGCTGGGCTGGCGCATGCAGCCCGCGCGAAAGCCGTCAGCGAAGCGTGGGCCTTCGCTGTGGGCGTCATGGTTGCCTTTCTGGCGCTGGCGGGTGCGTTGATTGCGTTTAAGGCGGCCGGCGCCGTCACTGGCTGGGGGTTTCAGCTGCAATCGCCCATCGTCGTGGCTGGCCTTGCGCTGCTGTTCATCGTCATCGGGCTGTCTCTGCTCGGCCTGTTTGAACTTGGCGGCGGGCTGCAAAACCTGGGTGCAGGACTTGCCGATCGCGGCGGCGTCGTGGGCGCCTTCTTCACCGGCGCACTGGCGGTGGTGGTCGCGAGCCCGTGTACGGCGCCATTCATGGGCGCCGCACTGGGGTGGGCCTTCACCCAGCCGGCCCCAATTGCTTTGTGCGTCTTTGCCGCGCTTGCCATCGGCTTTGCGACGCCCTTCGTCGCCGTTGTCCTTGTTCCCGGCGTCCTGGAGCGCCTGCCGAAACCGGGGCCCTGGATGGTCCGGTTCAAGGAACTGACCGCCTTTCCGATGTTTGCAACCGCGGCATGGCTGGCATGGGTGTTCGCGCATCAAACTGGCCCGGATGGATTGGCCCGCCTGCTCGCGGCCTGCATCGCTGTCGGATTTTGCGTCTGGTTGTGGCGCGTGACGGGACGCGTCGTGCTGCGCGCAGCGGGCGCAAGTCTGGCGCTGGCGTTGAGCGGCTGGGCGCTCAGTGCGCCACCGGCCCCGCTCGGCGCCGTCGCGGCCGCCGAAACCGGGGCGCTGGCGGGCGAGCCGTGGTCGCAGGAGCGGGTGAGCGAGCTGCAGGCGGAAGGTCGCGTCGTGTTTGTGAATTTCACGGCGGCCTGGTGCGTCACATGCAAAGTCAACGAGCGGGTGGCGTTGTCTGGCGAGGGTCTGAGGGCGACCCTGAAGGAGACGAACGCTGCGTATCTGGTCGGCGACTGGACGAACCGCGATCCGGAGATTGCAGCTGCGCTGGCGGCCTATGGACGTTCGGGCGTGCCGCTCTATCTGGTGTTTCCTGGTCGGGCCGGGGCTGAGCCGCGCGTGCTGCCGCAGCTGCTCACTGAGCGCGCAGTCGCATCCGCCATATCCCAGGCCGCACGGTAAGGGGTGCTGCAGAGCCGTTTGACCCGGTTTTCGCACCGCGGCGAGGGGTGGTCGCAATGTTGGATCGGCGCTCATTCTCAATCGGTCTTGGCATGGCGGCGGCAGCGGCGCTGTCTGCTGGCGCCCTGATTTCCATCACAGCGAATGCGGCTGCCGCTGCTGAGGTGGGCAAGCCTGCACCGCCGTTCTCCGTCGTCGATGCGACCGGCAAGGTTCGCTCGCTTGCGGAGTTCAGGGGGCGGACCGTGGTTCTGGAGTGGACCAACAAGGATTGCCCCTACGTTGAAAAGCACTACCGCGCTGGCGCCATGCAGCGCCTGCAATCTGAGGCCGCCTCAGACGGCGTTGTCTGGCTGTCGATCATCTCGTCCGCCCCCGGCAAACAGGGTCACCTTGCGCCCGCGAAGGCTTTAACCCACGCCGCCGAGGTCGGCGCGACGCCAGCCGCGATCCTGATCGACGCCAGCGGCGTCATGGGCCGGGCCTACGGGGCCAAAACAACGCCGCATATGTATGTGATCAATGCGCAGGGCACTCTCGTCTATGCTGGCGCAATCGATGACCGGAAAACCACCAATCCCGCTGACGTGGCGAAAGCCAAAAACTATGTGGCCGCCGCGCTTGCCGATCTAAAGGCAGGCAGGCCGGTCGCATTCGCGACGTCGCCCCCCTACGGTTGCAGCATCAAATACTGAACCAGGGACGCATCGGGGCCTTGCAGCGCAATGCGCATCATCGCAGGAGAATTCAGAGGGCGCGTTATCAAGGCGCCGGTGGGGCGCGCCACGCGGCCCACTGCTGATCGCGTACGCGAAGCTATCTTCAATGTGCTCGAACATGCGGCGTGGAGTCCGGGTGTGGTGCGAAGCCGGGTCGTGGATCTGTTTGCTGGATCGGGCGCGCTTGGCTTTGAGGCGCTTTCGCGCGGCGCGCAATTCTGTCTTTTTGTCGAGACAGATGAAGCCGCGCGCGGCGCCATCCGCGACACGGTCGAAGCGCTTGGTCTGTTCGCGACCTCCAGGGTTCATCGCCGGGACGCGGCAAAGCTCGGCGCAAAACCGTCCGCACACGAGGTGTTCGACATCGCCTTTCTGGATCCGCCCTACGGGGGGGACCTGGCAGCCCGCGCCCTTGAACAGCTGCGTGATGGCGGCTGGCTGGCCCCTCATGCGGTCGCAGTGGTGGAGACCGGTGCAGGCGATGTGTTTCAAGCTCCGGACGGATTTTCCGTGGTGGATACGCGCGTCTGGGGGGCAGCCAGGGTGTGGTTTCTTGAGGTGCAGGCTGGTGCGCGACCTTAAGCGATGCAGAAGTTGGGCGCCGCAGCGGCGGCCTCGGGCGTGCAGGCGGGCTTGTGTGCTGCGTCGTAATCGGGCGGCTGCGGCATTGCGCACGCGTCACGGTCCTTAAACAGCGATGCACGTGCGCGGCTGCAAGCGCTCCGGGCGCCTCCGCCCCGGCTCGCCCACACGCAGGCGGATGGCGTGAGGCCGTTTGCCGCATATCGGGTTTCTACGCATTGAACCGTTGAACTGAAACGCCAAATGTATTCGCGTGCGGGGCCTCGCTCGCACAGTCGACATCCAGTCGTCTTATGGTGTTCCCCACTGTCCCCTGGTGGGCTTTGCGACTGTTCTTAGTCGAATGTTTCCTCCCCCGAGGTTGCCTCAATCGGCCGCGCGCATGCGCGCGGCCGACTTTTTCACATTGGCCGGTCTATTCTTCTGCGCGCCAGACGTTTTGATTCTGGCCGTCCTGGCGGGTAAGGCGCATGTGGTACTGGAAGCGGTCCGGACGGTAGAACCCCATGATCAGCTGAATAGCCCGGCCGCTTTGGTCGCGCATAATGCGCTGTATGCTCAGCAACGGTGAGCCGATCGCCGTACGCAGCGCCTGAGCCACAGCTGGCTCGGCAGCCGTCGCTGTCAGGATCTGCTCGGCTTCGGCAGCCTGCGCACCAGCGCGATCAAGCAGCCGCAACAGTGGCTCGCTCGCCAGTTGTGCGCGTGAGAAGCTGGCCGCGATATCGGCCGGCACATAGGTGATAAGATAAGAGAACGGTTCTGCCTGAAGCTTGCGCAGACGCACTGCGCGCTGCACGTCAGCGCCCGGCGGGAGACCCATGAGGTCCGCCACCTCGGGCGGAGCAGTGAGGTCGGTCACCTCCAATAATTCTATCTCAGTCTCGAGCCCCATGGTGCGTAGGCTGTCGATCAGATTGGAGAAGTCGCCTTTTACCAGGGGATAGGCTGTGTTGTAGGTCACAATGGTCCCGCGCCCGCGGTGGCGCAACACGAGACCATGCGCCGCCAATTCGTTGAGCGCGCGTTTGACCGTAATCCGGCTGACGCCGAGCAGCCTGGTGAGTTCCTGTTCGCTGGGCAGCACGCTTTGGGCGGTGAAGGCTCCAGTCCGGATCCGCTCGCGCAAGAGCAGATAGATTTGATGGTAGAGCGGCGTCGGCAGGCTCTGGTCGAGCAACTCAGGACTGAGTGTCGCGATCGATGCGCGCTTTGTCATGGATCCACCTCAATGCCCAGAATGCGGACCGTCATGCGGACCGTCATGCGGACCGTCATGCTATCTGGGGTGAACTCTCCAGGCGTCACCCCGCATCGGCCTCATGGCCAGGGTCGCCCTGCCCACACCGTCGATGCGCCTGGCATGCCCGCGCTGCGGGCGCCGCCTGACAGGCCTGCGCTGTCCAAGCCGCGTCCTGATCGCGCGCTGCGGGCGAAGGGTTGGCCTGGGCGGCCAGGCTGCGGACCCGGCCTTGTCCATGCGCCCGGCAAGCGCCCGGCGCCGCCAGAAGCCGGGACACACGCCCGCCGTCGGCCAGCTGGCCGGTGACGCTGCGCCAGACGCGGCGCCAGACGCGGCGTCGGTCGGCTCCGGCGACGCTCTTGGCTGGGCGCATGCGGCACAGATGTGCTGGGTCCGTGCGATCCTTTCTCCGGAGGGCCGGGCGGATCCGTCGGCCATGTGGTGCAGCCGCCATAACGCTTATCCGGGCTGACAGGCGTTGTTCCCTGGACACGGTGAGCGGCCTCGACGAGAAATGATATAAAGATATATCCTTTGGCGCCAACACTGGCCAGATTGCACACCGATAATTGGCAAGCGGGCACTGGAGCCACCATGCAGCCGGCGCGGACATTGGTGCAGAAGATCATCGCGCGGGCCTCGGGTCAGGCGGAGGCTGTGCCGGGCGCGCTCGCGGTCTGCACGGTCGATCTTGCGATGGCGCACGACTCGAGCGGACCGCGCCGCTGGAGGCCCCACCTTGAAGCTCTCGGCGTCGGCCTTTGGGATCCGGCGAAAGTGATCATTGTCTCTGATCACTACGTGCCTGCGGTAGACGGCGAGAGCGCGGCGATCCTGAAACTCACCCGCGACTTCGTGCGCGACTTCGATGTCGGTCGGTTCTTCGACATGCAGGGCATTTGCCATGTCGTTTTGCCGGAAAACGGGCTGGTGCAGCCAGGCATGTTCGTGGCCGGCGGAGATAGCCACACGCCCACGGCAGGGGCCTTTGGCGCCTATGCGCTCGGGTTCGGGGCGACTGACATGCTCGGCGTGGTCGCCACCGGGCAGACATGGACAATCGTCCCGGAGACGGTGCGTGTGGAGTGGTCAGGCGACTTCGGGCCTTGTGTTGCGGCGAAGGACATCATGCTGTTGCTGTGCCGGGATCTCGGCATGGAGAATGCGTTCAAAGTGATCGAGTACGGCGGCGACACCGTGCGCGCCATGGCCATGGCGGAACGTATGACGCTTGCCAACATGTCGGCTGAACTGGGCTTTGACACCGGACTGGTTGAGGCGGATGAAATCACCGCGGCGCACATCCTCGCCCATGGCGGTGCGCCTTGCCAAGACGCCTTATCCTGGCGTTCCGACCCTGGCGCGCCGTATGCGGCTGTCTTTCGCTACGACGCAGCTGCATTGACGCCCCAGGTGGCGGCGCCGCATTCGCCGGCCAACTCGGGGCCGGTGGCGGCGTATAGCGGGGTGTCGGTCGATCAAGCCTACATCGGGGCCTGTGTGGGGGCCAAGATCGAAGATCTGCGCATGGCCGCGCAGGTGCTTGCTGGGCGCAAAGTTGCGCCTGGTGTCCGGCTTATGGTTGCGCCCGCCTCACGCCGGACATCCGAGATCGCCGCTCGCGACGGCACGCTTTCCACGCTGCTGGAAGCAGGCGCGATCCTGGCGCCGTCAGGCTGTGGGGCCTGTGCCGGCATGGGAGCTGGTCTGCTCGCTGAGGGCGAGACGTGCATCTCCACGACCAACCGCAATTTCAAAGGCCGGATGGGGCATCAAGACTCTTTTGTCTACCTGGCTTCGCCCTACACGGTCGCCGCTGCCGCGGTCGCCGGCAGGATCATTGACCCGCGTGACGTCATGCGCGCGCCCAGGTGCGTGACATGACTGGTCGCGCCTGGGTTTTCGGCGACAATATCGATACCGATGTCCTGGCGCCGGGGCGGTTTATGAAGCTCCCGCCCGCAGATCTTGCGCGCCACTGCCTGAATGCGGTCGATCCTGACTTCGCCGCGGGCGTTGCAGCTGGCGATGTGATTGTGGCTGGGACTTGCTTTGGCATCGGTTCGAGCCGCGAACAGGCGGCAGTGTCCTTGAAGCTTCTGGGCGTACAGGCTGTCCTGGCGAAGAGTTTCGCCCGGATCTTTTATCGCAATGCGCTGAACCTTGGCCTCATCTGCCTGAACTTTCCGCAGGCAGACGAGGTGCGGCCCGGCGATCAGATCACGCTCGATCCGCTGGCTGGCACGATTGTGAATGAAACGCAGGCGCGCGCCTATCAGGTCGCTCCGGTGCCTGCCCACCTGCTGGAGATGATCCAGGCAGGCGGCCTTGTGGCGCATCTGAAGGCGCGTTTCGCCAATCACCTGGGGGAAGTCGAGTGAGCCTGAGAAATCTGCTGGCGGGTCATGCAGCGGTTGTTGCGCCGGGGGCCTATGACGCTTTGTCTGCCTTACTCGTCGAGCAGGCGGGCTTTCAAGCCGTCTATGTGTCTGGAGCATCCATAGCGTATACCCAACTCGGTCGGCCTGACATCGGGCTTGTGTCTGCAAGCGAAGTTGTGAACGTGGTCGCGCGCATGCGCGACCGCGTCGCGATCCCTCTCATTGTTGACGCCGACACAGGTTATGGGAATGCTCTCAACGTGCAGCGAACCGTCTCGATGTTGGAAGGCGCCGGTGCGAACGCCATCCAGATCGAGGACCAGCAGTCCCCGAAGCGTTGCGGGCATCTGCAAGGCAAGGCCCTGGTCACGTGTGAGGAGATGTCGGGCAAGGTGCGCGCTGCGGTCGATGCGCGCCGCGATCCTGCCACGCTTATCATCGCGCGCACGGATGCGATTGCAGTGGAGGGTCTGGAGGGCGCCCTCGAGCGGGCTGAGCGGTATCTTGAGGCCGGGGCGGACGTGTTGTTTGTGGAAGCTCCGCAATCCATGGAGCAG
>JBILMQ010000405.1:0-2549 GCA_044375455.1 Caulobacterales bacterium
GCACAGATTGGTGACCACAACGGCGTCGTACAGAGCCGGGTCGGCGAGCTGGTACACGGCTGCGCGAATATCCTCAAACAGCTTGCCCGTCACAAGCGTTTCAGAGTTGAACGGCACATAGCCCACTGGCCGGCGGGCTCCGTAGAAATGCGACGTGAAGGTCAGTCCGTAGACGCAGCACGCCGATCCCGACAAGACACTGGCCGTGCGGCGCATGCGCAGGCCGACCCGCAGCGAGCCGAAGGCCGGACACATGCCCTGTGGTTTGTCATGCGGGCCGAGCGGATAGTCGGCCGCGTAACGGTCGAGGATCTCACCGGCGCCGGCGGCGCGCGCCTCAGCGCGCAGCTGCTCGCCCGGCGCATGGCATCCGGATGCCGGCGTGTCGCGCATGTCGGAGGGTGAGGGATGATCCATGCCGGCCCCTAGATGCTGTCGTAGACGACTTCGAGGGAGCGCCGCTCAATGGCCGCTCCGCCGCGCATATCGGCCTGGCTCGCCGGCTCGAGCGTGCTCCCGGCGCCGGTCTCCTCCGGCGAGAACAATCCGAGCAGCCCTTCCTGCGTCAGGGGCCGGGGACGCATCGGGGGAGCTTGCGCCACATTCTGCGCCAGCTCGGCGAACAGCGGACCCCAGCGGCCGTCCGGCGTCCCGATGATCTGATAGTTCGCCGACTTGCGCCGGATGTCCTCATCGGCAGGAATCGCCGCAAGCACGGGGATGCCGACGCTTTCGGCGAAGGCTTGGGCCTCACCGGTCCCGTCATCCTTGTTGATGACCATGCCGGCGACGCCGACATTGCCGCCAAGTTTCCGGAAATATTCGACCGCCGAGCACACGTTGTTGGCGACATAGAGCGACTGCAGATCATTTGATCCGACGACGATCACTTTCTGACACATGTCGCGCGCGATCGGCAGGCCGAAGCCGCCGCACACCACGTCGCCCAGAAAATCCAGCAGGACGTAGTCGAAATCCCATTCATGGAAGCCAAGTTTCTCAAGGAGTTCGAAGCCGTGAATGATGCCCCGCCCGCCGCAGCCGCGCCCGACCTCCGGACCGCCAAGCTCCATGGCGAAGACCCCGCCGCGCTTGAAACACACATCCTCGATGCGCACGTCGTCGCCCGCGGCCTTCTTCTTCGAAGAGGTTTCAATGATGGTTGGACAGGACTTGCCGCCGAACAGCAGCGAGGTGGTGTCTGACTTCGGGTCGCATCCGATCAGCAGCACCCGTTTGCCCTGCTGGGCCATCATGTGGCTCAGATTGGCGAGCGTGAAGCTTTTGCCGATGCCGCCTTTCCCGTAGATCGCGATGATTTGGGTCTTCTTCGCACTCTGCCCGGCCGGGGGAAGCTCGGGTTCCACCTCGGCCTCGGCGCGCAGGAGGCGCGTCTGATCGATCAGCGTGATGGTCATGGCAGGTTTCTCCAGTCGAGAACCATCTTCAGGCATGCGGTGTCGCTGAAGGCGGTGCGGTAGGCCTGTTCAGCCGTCTCAGCGGCCTGGCGATGCGTGATCAGTCCCTCAAGGCTGAGCCGGCCCGTGGCGACCAGGTCGCGGGTGGCGGTGAGATCTTCCGGGCTCCATTCGGCCGCAATGCGCAGCCGCGTCTCGCGCATGAAGGCCGGCGGGAAGTCAAACGACAGCGGCGCTTCGTAAAAGCCGGCGAGAACCACTTCCCCGCCGCGCCCAAGGCGCGCGATCAGCCCGTTGAGAAGATCACCCGCCCCGCTGGCGTCGTAAATCGCGCGGTAGTCCCGGCGCGCATCGTCCTGGGGCGCCACAACCGAATATCCTTCGGCATCCCGCCGCGACGGGTCAGCCTCCCATACCGTTGGCGCAGGTGCGCCGCGCGCCAGCGCGATGCGTGCGAGCAGGCGCCCGAGCACGCCGTGTCCGACAATGAGATCAGGGGGGGCGGCGCCGGCCGCGATGGCGTGGTGGGCGGTGGCGGCGAGGGCAAACAGGACGCCTGTCTCAGCCAGCCGCTCAGGCAGATTCTCGGGAAGGGCGATGGCGCGCCGGCCGGGCGCGATCAGACGGCGGGCAGCGCCGCCGAACAGGCCATGCGCGCCCTTATAGCAGGAGGCGCCGGGGACAAAGACCCGCTCGCCCGGGCTGAAACCGGCGCGCGCGCCAGCCTCGCGCACCCGCCCGACGCTTTCATATCCGGGCACGAGGGGATAGCCCATGCCCGGAAAGGGCGGCATGCGCCCAGACCACAGCAGCCGTTCAGTGCCGGTGGAAACACCCGAAAAGTCCACATCGACGACAATGTCCTCTTCGCCGGGCGCGGCGAGGTCGAGACGGCGCAGGCCAAGCACCTGCGGCGCATCCAGAACGACGGCGATGGTGTCCATGGCGGCCGTGCCCATCGGGGACCCTCACAAGCGCCAGCGTCGCCGGTCCCGAGCGCACACGCGTTCAGGCGCCGCTGCGCCGAGCATTGGTCAAGATAACGTGACACTTTTTGGTGTCAATTTGGATAGACGCCGGGGCTTGGTGCGATCCCGCAAATCCGGTGTGGCTGAAGGACGCGGGGCAGGC
>JBILMQ010000155.1:0-8494 GCA_044375455.1 Caulobacterales bacterium
ACGAGATCCGCGAAAGCCGTATTCCGCAGGCTGGCGCCGAGCTGGACGCAGTGGTGAAGAACACTGAGGACGCGACGCACACCATCATGTCGGCGGCTGAGGCGGTGATGTCGAAGGATCCAGGCGAGCCGGACTTCGCCGCCTTCGTAAACGACCGCATGCTTGAGATTTTCGAGGCGTGCTCGTTCCAGGACATCACCGGCCAGCGCGTGCGCAAGGTGGTTGACACGCTGCGCCACATTGAGGAGCGCGTCGCCCGCTTCGCCCATGTGATGGGCGCGCAGGACGCGCAGGCCGAGCTCACCCCGGAAGAGCGCCGCAAGAAGGCGTTGCTGCTGAACGGACCGTCGCTGAACGGGCCTGAGGTCAAGCAGGACGCGATCGACGCGCTGTTCACCAAGTCAGGCCCGCCGTCCTCCGGCCAGGCCCCGTCCAGCCAGGCCCCGTCCAGCCAGGCATCCTCCAGCCAGGGCGATATCGACGCACTTTTTGCGTGATGCATCGGCCCCTTGTCCGGGCTCAGACCTGCGGCCTGCATCGTCGGCGCGCGCTGCGCCGACGACGGATCGTCGCAGTGCGATGGCTGCTCGACCGGGTCAGGCGTCACGATCGCCGGGGACGGCTAGAAACCGTAGGCGGTTTTGAAGTCCGGATCCCTGGCGGCGATCTGGCGGGCCAGGTCGACGATCACCCTGGCCTGTTTCCAGGTTGCGTCGTCCTGCATCTTGCCGTCGATCATGGCGACGCCTGACCCGTCCGGCATGGCTTCCAGGATGCGCATCGCGAAGGCGACCTCGGCGGGGTCGGGCGAAAACACCCGTTTGGCGACGGCGATCTGATCGGGATGCAGGCTCCACGCCCCGGCGCAGCCAAGCAGGAATGCGTTCTTGAACTGCTGCTCGCAGGCGTCGAGGTCCTTGATGTCGCCGAACGGCCCGTAGAATGCCTTCAGCCCCGCCGCTGCGCAGGCGTCAACCATCCTGGCCAAGGTATAGTGCCATGGGTCCTGCTGCGCCGCGGCGCGCCGGACGCCCTGCTTGGGGTCTTCAAGGACCCTGTACATCGGATGTCCCCCGCCGACCCGGGTGGTCTTCATCGCCCGGGAGGCGGCGAGATCCGCCGGTCCCAGCGATACGCCCTGCATCCGTGGGCTTGCCGCTGCGATCGCCTCCACATTGTTCACGCCCTGCGCCGTTTCCAGGATGGCGTGGATCAGGATTGGCTTGCGCGCCGCCGCCTTGGCCTCGAGCTGGGCGAGGAGCTGATCGAGATAGTGGATGTCCCAGGGGCCCTCGACCTTGGGCAGCATCATGACGTCCAGCTGCCCGCCAAGCGCTGTCACGATCTGCGTGATGTCATCGAGCGCCCATGGTGAGTTGAGGCAGTTGATGCGGGTCCACAGGCCTGTGCCGGTCCTCGCAAAATCTGTGGCTTGCGCCATCTCGATGAAGCCGGCGCGGGCGGCTTCCTTTGCGTCGGCCGGGATTGCGTCTTCCAGATTGCCGAGGATGACGTCGACCTCGCCTGCCAGAGCCGGGACTTTGGCGCGTACCTTTTCCAGGTGCGGCGGCACGAAATGGATCATGCGCTCCACGCGCACCGGCAGATCGTGGCAGGGTTGCGGGGCGCCGATGGCGAGCGGCTTGAAGAAAGCGCGGGGATGTTTCATGGCCGCGGCTTGTTGCAGGCCGCGCGCGCGAGGGCAAGGCGGCTTGGCGGCCCTCAGCCCAGCGACAGCGCCACAAGAACAGCGCCCCCACAGACGGCGGTCCAGGGACGGCGCCGGGCCTTTGCGCATTGCCTCGCTGTCGCCTAAAAGGCGGATGACATAGGGTCCGGTGCGGCGCGCCCTTGAGGGGGGCGTCGGATGGAAAGGGCGATCGGCATGAAGGCGACCGGTATGAACAAGAGAGCGGCTCTCGGCTTGGTCGGTATCGCGGCGCTGTCGGCGACCGGATGCACGGGCCTGCGTCAGGCGGTCGGTTCGGAGAAGGTGGCGCCCGACGAATTCCGTGTTGTGACCTCGGCGCCTCTGGTGGTGCCGCCGGAGTTCAATCTGCGTCCGCCGGCGCCGGGCGAGGCTCGCCCGCAGGAACTCGATCCCCGTCGGGCGGCCCAGGTGGCGATCTTCGGAGAGTCGGTCGGTCAGTCGGCGTCCGATGGAGAGCGTCTCCTGGTGGGGCGGGCGGGCGCGGTGCAGGCCGACCCGAATGTGCGCGACGTCATCGATGCCGAGGAAGGCGATATCGCCAAGAAGCCCACGAGCTTCGCCGATCGCGTTCTTGGCCAGCCTCCGGCCGACGCTGCGCGGGCGGCAACGGAAAAGGCCGCCGTCGACAATGTGACCGGCGGCAAGACCGCGACGATCCAGCGCCCGTCGAAGACGCGCCTGCGTCTGCCGGGCATGTAGGCCCGTCCGTGAGGTTTACCGCCGAGGCGTGGTCGCGCATTGCCCCGATCCGCGCCGCAATCCACGATCATGCGTTCGTGCGCGAGCTCGCCGCTGGCAGGTTGGCGCGCGACGCATTCCGCTATTATATGATCCAGGACGGTCTGTACCTGCAGGGGTACGCCCGCGTGCTTGCGCTGGCCGGCGCCAAAGCGCCGGGGCCGGATGAAATCCTCGAATTCTCCAAGGCTGCGCAAGTCGCGGTCATCGTCGAGCGCTCGCTGCATGCGGAGTACTTCGCGCGGTTTGGCGTGGCGCCTTCCGAGGCTGAGCGCGCCGAACGCGCGCCGACCTGTCAGGCCTATGTGGATTTCATGCTCGGTCTTGCCGCCGCCGAC
The DNA here is from genome assembly GCA_044375455.1 of Caulobacterales bacterium. Taxonomy (GTDB): domain Bacteria; phylum Pseudomonadota; class Alphaproteobacteria; order Caulobacterales; family Aquidulcibacteraceae; genus JBEIHX01. Next base: position 2,788 of record JBILMQ010000155.1, read on the forward strand.
GGCTATCCGGTTCTGACCGCGGCGATCCTGCCCTGTTTCTGGATTTACTGGGACGTCGGCGTCGCGATCAAATCTTCGTCAGAGCCGGACAATTTCTATCAGGCCTGGATTGACGCCTACGCTGCGCCAGAGTTCGCCGCCGCGACCGAGCGGATGAAGGAACTCGTTGATCTTGCTCATGAAAGAGCAGGGCCGGCAGAACGCGCCCGCATGCAGGCGGCGTTCCTGCAGGCCAGCCGGTATGAGTGGATGTTCTGGGATGCGGCCTATCGGCGCGAAACCTGGCCGATCTGAATGGGGCCATGGGCGCGCCTTGCCTTGACCGCGGCTGCGCGCGCCGTACCGTGGACGCGCGGCGGCGTGCTGGCGCGCGCGCCGGCGGGGAGAGCCTTCCATGGGCATTATGACAGCGATCCGGCGCGAGGCGGCGTTTTTCAAAGGCGCATTCGGCGCGCTCAGTGCGATCAAGCACCTCGACGTCAGCCTGGCGCAGACCGTCGCCGATGACTTCGAAGCGTCCGTCGACAAGTACGCCAACCGGCCTGCGTTCGTATTTGAAGGCGCCGAGATCACCTATCGTGACTTTGACGCCCAGGCCAACCGCTTCGCGCACTGGGCGCTCGCGCAGGGTCTCAAGCCCGGGGATGCGGTGGCGCTCTTCATGCAGAACCGGCCGGATTATGTCGCCTGCTGGGTTGGGCTCTCCAAGGTCGGTCTGGTCTGCGCCCTCATCAATTCCAACCTGCAGGGCGCGGCGCTCGCCCATTGCATCAGGATCGCCAACGCCAAGGCAGTGATCGTGGGCGCGGAGCTCGCCGCGCAATGGGCGAGCGCCGCACCCCTGATCGGCGGGCTGCCGGCATTTGGTCAGGGCCGCGCTGCCCAGGGCCTGACGGACATCAGCCTGCCGGCGATGGGCCTGGAGGACATGGACGCCGCGCTTGACGCGCAGAGCGATGTGCGGCCCGACCGCAGCCACCGCGCCGGGCTGAAGGGCGGTGATCTGTGCATGTTCATCTACACGTCCGGCACCACGGGCCTGCCCAAGGCGGCCCGCATGATCCACACGCGCGTGCAGATGATGCTGAATGTCTTTGCCGGCGCGATGCATTCCGATGCGCATGACCGGGTGTATGTGGTCCTGCCGCTGTACCATGCCACTGGCGGCCTTGCCGGGATCGGCGCGGCGCTGATGCGCGGCGGCGTGGTCATCCTGCGTCGGAAGTTTTCAGCGACCCACTTCTGGGATGACGTCGTCGACTGCCAGGCGACGATGTTTGTCTACATCGGAGAATTGTGCCGCTATTTGATCAATCAGCCGCCGCATCCGAAGGAGACGAGCCACAGGCTTCAGCTTGCCTTCGGCAACGGGCTTCGCCCGGAGGTATGGGAGCGGTTTCAGCCGCGCTTCAGGATTCCCAAGATCTTCGAGTTCTACGGCTCGACCGAGGGCAATGTCGCGCTCATGAATTATGACGGCAAGCTTGGGGCGATCGGACGAATTCCGCGGTATTTTGAAAAGCGGATGCCGGTCAAGATTCTGAAGTTCGATGTGGAAAGCGAGCAGCCGGTTCGCGGGGCCGACGGATTTTGCATCGAGGCGGATCTTGGCGAGCCAGGAGAGGCGATCGGTCCGATCACCAATGAGACCCGCCAGCGCTTCGAGGGGTATTCCGGGGACGAGCAGAACACGCAAAAGAAGGTCCTGCGGGATGTCTTTGAGCGGGGCGACATGTGGTTCCGCACTGGCGATCTGCTGAAGAGGGATGCCGAGGGCTACTTCTTTTTTGTTGACCGGATCGGCGACACCTTCCGCTGGAAAGGCGAGAATGTGTCCACCAATGAGGTGGCTGAGGTGCTGTCCACCGCGCCGGGTGTGCTGGATGCGAATGTTTACGGCGTAACGGTTGCAAATCTTGACGGGCGCGCCGGTATGGTGGCGATGGTTGCAGGCCCTGACCTCGATCTTCCGGCGCTGCACGCGCATGTCGCCCGCAATCTGCCGCCCTATGCCCGCCCGATGTTCCTGCGCATGATGCCTGAGGTCGAGGTCACCGGAACCTTCAAGTACCGCAAGGTCGATCTGGTCAAGCAGGGATTTGATCCCGCGGTGATCCCTGAACCCATCTATTTCGACCATCCGGTTCAGAACGCCTATGTGGCGCTGACCCCTGAGGTTTTCGCCGACATCATGGCCGGCAGGTTCAAGATGTGATCAGGCGGCTGACGGGCGCAGGGCGTCGAGGGCCTGTGCGTGGATCCGCGCATCGCCAGCCGCGATCACCTGTCCGCCGCTCCACGCCGGTCCCCCGCGCCAGTCGGTGACAAGGCCGCCGGCGCCGTGCAACACGGGGATCAGGGCGGCGATGTCGAACGCCTTCAGGCCCGACTCGATCACCATATCCATGTGGCCTGCGGCCACCATGGCGTAGGCGTAGCAGTCCAGTCCGTAGCGCGTCAGCCGCGCGGCGCTGCGGACGTCGTCAAAGCCGCGTCTTTCACGCGGATTGAACAGGTTCTGATCCGTTGTGGCGAGCGTGGCCTGGTTCAGCGACGCGCAGGTGCGCGCGCGCAAACCCTGGGTGCGCCCCTTGAGGCGCGCCTCAGCGCCGCCCGGCCATCCCGCGTAGCGCTCTTCAAGATAAGGCTGATCGAGGATCCCGATCACCGGCCTGCCATGGTAGGCAAGCGCGATCAGCACGCCCCAGGTCGGAATGCCGGAGATGAACGCCCGGGTGCCGTCGATCGGATCAAGGATCCAGGTCCAGCCGTCCTGTGAGACGCGCTCGCTGAATTCCTCGCCGAGCACGCCGTGCGCGGGGTAGGCGTCTTCGATGAGCCGGCGCATCGCGGCTTCGCTTGCTTCATCGGCTGGCGTGACCGGATCAAAACGCCCGCCTGGCGCAGCTTTGTCGTTGGCCTCGACGGCTCGGAAGTGAGGCAGGATCGCTGCACCGGCTGCATCGGCAAGGCGATGAGCGAAGCCAAGAAACTCTTCAATCGGCGCGTCGTGCGGAGCCGCAGTCATGCGGCGTGGCTAGCACGGCGACGCACGGGCAGAGAAGAGGCCTTGTGCCCCGCATTGGCGCGGGGCGCCGGTGATCAGGCAGCGTCTGCGTCGTCGTCCTGCAGCGCCTTGGCCAGATCGAGCAGGCGCCGGCGGGGCCGTTCGCCCAGCCGATAATAGGCCTTCAGCAGGTCCACAGTCTCTTTCTGGTGCAACAGCTCGGGGGCAATTTCTGCGTTTTCATTGGCAGGTGCGATCTCCGCCGCGCGCCGCTCGGAGGGCGCCAACCCCTCATAGAAGTAGGCCGGCGACACGTTGAGGGCTTCAGCCAGTTCAAACAGACGACTGGCGGTGATCCGGTTTGCCCCGCATTCATACTTCTGGATCTGTTGGAAGCGGATGCCGACGCCTTGCGCCAGCTGCTGCTGGGTCAGGCCGAGAAGGCGGCGGCGGCGGCGCAGGCGCTTGCCGACATGCAGATCTATCGAGTTGGCCATGGTCACGGCTCCCTAGCCGGGCGTCTCATCCCGGGGCGTTGTCACCACACCAAAGCAAAGCCGGCGCCACGCCGGCTGGCTTGGTGCCGTCGACCAATGCCCGTTTGCGCGGCGCCGTCAGCTCCTTTGACAGGCGGGAGGGGTCAACTTGTAATCATGCTGCGATGCAAAAGTGCCGCAGCCAATTCATAAGTACATGTATTAAAAAGAAAAATAGAAATTTATCTGCACGACATCAAAAATTCTCGCAGGTTTCCCCTTGTGTTTTGTGCGCTGCAAAATAAATAACAGGGTGTCGCGGCGTCGCACGCCGCCGCCCTTCTTGGGCGTTTCCTCCCTATGCCTTGCGGCCGCGTCCCCGGGGACGCGGCCGTTTCTTTTTCCAGTCGTTTGATGATTGTTTTGCGGCGCCGTGGTCGAGCCGCGCCCCTCACCACATGGTGTTTTGGACAGGCGATCCTGGCCCTGGCCGCTGGCCGGGCAGAGCAGGCGCCCGCCCTGCGGGATCAAAACAGCTGGGTCCAAACAGCTGGGTCCAAACAGGAGGCCCGCCAAACGGCCCCTGTGGGCAAACCACACGCGTGGGCTATGCCTGCCTGCGGTCGCTGCGATCAGTCCGCTGCGTCCATCTGGCTCTGCAGGAAATTCTGGAGGCCGACTGAGTCGACCAGGCTCAGCTGTGTTTCGAGCCAGTCGATATGTTCCTCGGTATCTTCCAGAATGTCACGCAGCAGCACACGCGACACGTAGTCTTCCGCCTTCTCGCAGGCTGAGATGGCCGCCAGAAGATCGCTGCGTGACTTTGTTTCGCTGGCGAGATCCGCCCTCAGCGCCTCTGGCACGCTTTCCCCGATCTGCAGCTTGTTGAGGTTTTGCAGGTTGGGAAGGCCTTCCAGAAACAGGATCCGTTTGATGAGCATGTCGGCATGCTTCATTTCGCCGACCGATTCGGCATAGGTCTTCTTGCCGAGGCGCTCAAAGCCCCAGTTCTGATAGATGCGTGCGTGCAAAAAGTACTGATTGATGGCGGTCAACTCGTTGGTCAGGATGCCGTTCAATCTGGCGATGATCGCCTTGTCGCCCTTCATGGCGCGCCTTTCTGCTCGACTCTGGATGTGTCACCATAAAGAGACGTCAGCGTGTGGCAAAGCGTGATCGCAGGCGCAGGCCTGATTTCTGCTGTGACCGGCCTCCTGTTGCGTTTGGCCTTTTGCCGGGACGGGCCTTCTGCGGCGGGCCGCCTTTTATTGAGAGCGGGGTGAACGCTTTACTGTGCCGCTGTTCGTTCCGCCGCCTTGCGCGCGCGGATCATGCCCGCAATATCCTTCAGACAGCGCCCGCACTGGGTCTGGACGCCGCAGGCGCGATGCACGCGCGCCGGGGTGCGCACGCCAGTGTCGATCACAGCGCTCACATCGCGTTCCCGAAGACCGTTGCAGTTGCACACGAACATGAAGGTATCCTACCTCAGTTGCGATTGAGTTTGCAAGTCACTCGCATATGGCGTGTCGGCGATGCCAGGCCGTCCAGCACGGGCGAGTGAACGCTGGATGCGAACGACACCCGCCGCTTGGTGCAGCCCCCAGAGGTCAACGCCCTCGGAAATAGCCAACCCGTCATCCATCTCGACGCCGAGATAGCGGACCGTGCATTCAACCCCGGAATGGCCGAGCAGCTCTTGAAGCTCCCTCAGGCTGCCGGTCTTGCGGTAGCTCAGCGCAGCGCCGCCTTGGTCCGCCGCAGGGAGTGCGTTTCGAAGTTCGCCAGGTTGAGCCCGATCGCCGGCAATCAGGCTGGGCCGCGGTAAAGCGTTGGCGCATACGCAATCCCTTGAAGGGTGGAATACGCGTTTACTGCGACGTCATAAAGTGGCTGTGAGGATGGTTCGTCGGTCCACTGCGCACCTTGGACATCTATCCAGTGACCGCGCCAGGGCGATGCTCAATCTTCGTCGGACCGTTGCTATTGACCCCGCCACGTGTCGTGCTGTCCATATTGGCAGCGCCTCGGGGTCGTCTGTTCTCGGAAATGGCAGACGACGGGCGTCTGAGGTCGAAGCGAGGTCCTTAAGGGGGGAATCGTCTCCCTCTCGCAGATCAGGAAACCGTAGGCGGCGATGCACAGCGCGGCGTGATGGTGAAAGCCGCGCCAACCTCGCCCTTCGTCGTGAGACAGTCCGATTTCCTGTTTCAGTTCCTGACAG
>JBILMQ010000156.1:0-8475 GCA_044375455.1 Caulobacterales bacterium
ACGTCTGCGCCTTTGAGCACCGCGACATGGTAGGCAAGCAGTTGCAGCGGCGCGCTGGCCAGGATCGGGGCGAGCATCGGCAGCGTGGCGGGGATCACGATGGTCTCTGCGGCCGCCTGAGCGGCCCGCTCGGCGCCTGGCTGGTCGGTGATCAGAATCACCCTGGCGCCGCGCGCCGCCACTTCCTGCAGGTTGGAGTAGGTCTTTTCGAACATGTCGTCGAACGGCGCCACAATGATCACCGGGGTGCCTTCCTCGATCAGCGCGATGGGCCCGTGTTTCAGCTCGCCTGCGGCGAAGCCCTCAGCATGGATGTAGCTGATCTCCTTGAGCTTGAGAGCGCCTTCAAGGGCGAGCGGGAAGTAGGCCCCGCGGCCAAGATAGAGGATGTGATCTGCACGGGCGAGGCCATTGGCGAGGCGTGCGCAGCGCTCTTCGCTGGCTCGGATGGTCGCGCTCATCAGCCGCGGCAGTTCGAGCAGCGCCCTGACATGGGTCGCTTCCTCGGCAGGCGTCAGCACGCCGCGTGCGCGCGCCGCGCCGATCGCCAAGGCTGCGAGGACTGAGAGTTGAGCGGTGAACGCCTTTGTGGAGGCCACCCCGATTTCCGGTCCCGCAAGAGTTGGGGCGATCGCGTCAGCCTCGCGGGCGATGGTTGATTCGGGTGAGTTCACGATGGCGAGCGCGCGTCGGCCCTGCGCCTTGAAAAATCGCAGAGCCGCCAGCGTATCTGCGGTCTCGCCGGATTGGGAAATCAGCACGCCCACAGCCTGGGCTGCAAGCGGCGGGGCGCGATAGCGGAATTCGCTCGCGATATCGGTTTCGGAGGCGATGCGGGCGGTCTGCTCGATCCAGTAGCGACCCACCTGGGCCGCGTAATGGGCCGTGCCGCAGGCAGTGAACACCAGTCGGGAGGCGGATCCCAGAAGCTCGCTCAGCTCAGCGCCCAGCGCGACCGTCTGGGTGAGCGGATCGAGGTAATGCGCGATGGTGCGGGAGATGGACTCTGGTTGTTCATGGATCTCCTTCTCCATGAAATGACGGAACTCGCCTTTGGAGGCGAGGTCAGCCGAGACGGCCGAACGCGTCACCGGACGCGTCACAGGCGCGCCGGACGCATCGCGGATCTGAAACGCGCCTGGGCGTGCGATCACCCAGTCGCCCTCCTCCAGATAGGTCACGTCGCGGGTGAATGGCGCGAGCGCCAGGGCATCCGATCCGACGAAGGTCTCGCCACTGGCGGTCCCGACCGCGAGCGGGCTGCCTTGCCGGGCGGCAAGGACGAGGCCGTCTTCGCCGGAGATGACCGCGGCGATGGCGAAGGCCCCGGTCAGCCGGGCGAGCGCGCTGGCGAAGGCGGTTTCCGGCGCAAGACCTGCGGCCAGTTCACGGTCGATCAGGTGGGCGATGACCTCGGAATCGGTATCGCTCTCCAGGACCCTGCCTTCAGCCACCAATTCGCTGCGCAGTTCACGGAAGTTTTCGATGATGCCGTTGTGCACGAGGCTCACGCGGCCGGCCTGATGCGGGTGCGCGTTGGCTTCGCTCGGTTTGCCGTGGGTGGCCCAGCGGGTGTGTGCGATGCCGGTGAACCCGTCGACCGGTTCCCGGGTGATCGCGATCTCCAGGTTCTTGATCTTGCCTGGCGCCCGCCGGCGTTCGATGTGGCCGCTTGCCAGCACTGCGAGCCCGGCCGAATCATAGCCGCGGTACTCAAGACGTTTCAGCGCGTCGACCAGTCGCGCTGTCACCAGACTGTGGCCTGCAATGCCGACGATCCCGCACATGCGCCATCTCCTTCACGCGCCTTGGCGCGAGCTATACCCCGGCGGCGGAGGCGCGCCATTCAAAGATTGCACCGGATTGTTGCAGGCGCGAAGGCGCACGCCCGATTGCCACCGCCGGCGGGCGCGGCTACACCGCGCGGCAATGTCGCCATCGCACGTTCGGTCGCCAGGCCGCGCCGGCTCGAAGACCGCACAGGACCTAAGCCGGGGCTGGGCCTGAGTCCGGGCCAGGATACGATGACTGTCGGTCGGCTTGCGGGTCGTGTTTGACGTGCAGTGGCCGACGTGCAGTGGCCGACGTGCAGTGTTCGACCTGCGGTGTTCGACCTGCGGTGTTCGACCTGCAGTGGTCGACCTGCAGTGGTCGACCTGCAGTGGTCGACCTGCAGTGTCTGGCGCTGGCCGCTGACGCGGAGGGGTGATCTTGGCTGCCGATGCGGGCCGCCGGCGCAGTCTGGCCGGCGCGCTGCCTCGGCCTTGAGGGGGATTGTATGGCTCGTTCGAAAATCGCGCTGATCGGCGCGGGCATGATCGGTGGCACGTTGGCCCATATCGCGGCGCGCGAGGAACTGGGCGATGTGGTCCTCTGCGACATCGCGGAAGGCGTGCCCCAGGGCAAGGCCCTGGACATTGACGAAGCAAGCCCGGTTTTCGGCTCGTCAATCGAGATCGCCGGCGCAACCCTGAAAGCACCTGACGACTACAAGGCGATCGCCGGCGCCGACGTGGTGATCATCACCGCCGGCGTGCCGCGCAAGCCTGGCATGAGCCGCGACGATTTGATCGGCATCAATCTCGGCGTCATGAAGCAGGCCGCGGAGGGCGTCCGGACCTATGCGCCGAACGCCTTCGTCATCGTGGTCACCAATCCGCTCGACGCCATGGTCTGGGCGTTCCAGAAGTTTTCCGGTCTGCCCGGCCATAAGGTGGTCGGCATGGCCGGCGTGCTCGACTCGGCGCGGTTCCGCTGGTTCCTGGCGGAGCGCACTGGCGTTGCGGTCGAAGACATTCAGGCCTGGACGCTTGGCGGTCATGGCGACGACATGGTGCCGATGGTGCGCTATTCGACGATCGGCGGCCTGCCCTTGCCGACGCTGGTGGAGCAGGGCTGGTTCAGCCAGGCGGAACTTGACGCCATCGTTGAGCGCACCCGCAAGGGCGGCGGCGAGATCGTGGCGTTGCTGAAGACCGGATCAGCGTTTTACGCCCCGGCCGAAAGCGCCATCGCGATGGCCAAAAGCTTTCTGAAGGACAAGAAGCGGACCGTCGCCGCGGCGGCCCATCTGACCGGTCAGTATGGTCTGAACGACATCTATGTCGGCGTGCCGGTGGTGATCGGCGCCGGCGGCGTGGAGCGGGTGATCGAATTCCCGATGGATGCCGGTGAGACAGAAATGTTCGCCAAGTCGGTGGCGGCGGTCGAGGGTCTGATCGCAGCCTGCAAAGCGCTGGATCCTGCCCTGACGTGATCCGTCCCGTCTGGGTTGGCCTCGCTGGCCGCCCGCGCCGCGCGAAAGGTCGCGGGTCGGGTTGCAATGCGGGATGGCAATCGGCGTCCGGGTGCGCCGGGGCACGCGCGCTTGGCTGCCCGCCTCGGCAATCCCCCGCGCGCTGGCGCAGCGCTCGGTCATGCGCCAAGGACGTGCTGGCCTGGGCCTGGTGGCTTGGGCCTGGTGGCCTGGGCCTGCTGGTTGGGCCTGCTGGTTGGGCCTGCTGGTTGGGCCTGCTGGCCTGGGGGCGCGCGCAGGAGGCAGGAAATGGTCGAGATCCCCACGCTTCCACAGGTCCCCACGCTTGAAACCGCGCGGCTGATCCTGCGACCGCCGATTGCTGAGGATGCGCAGGCGCATGCCGAGCTGATGGCGGACCCGCTCACGGCGCGTTTCATCACCCTTGACGGGCGTCCGCAGGATGCGTCTGCGGCATGGCGGAGCTTCGCCACGATCGTCGGTCACTGGTCGCTGCGCGGCTTCGGTTTTTTCAGCATCCTCCACAAACAAACCGGGGCCTGGATCGGCCGGACCGGGCCATGGATGCCAGAGGGCTGGCCGGGCCTGGAGGTGGGCTGGTCGTGTCACCCAGCGCATCGCGGCCAGGGCTACATCACGGAAGCGGCGGTCGCCGCCATGGCCTGGACATTCGAAACCCGGCGCTGCGACCGGATCATCAGTCTGATCCGGCCGGATAATGGTCTGAGCCAGGCCGTGGCCCGTCGGCTTGGCGAGGCCGTTTGTGGACGCACCGTGCTTTTTGGTTTTGAAACCGACATCTGGATGATCGAGCGCCCCGCATTTCAGGCCCGTTGGCCTGCGGCGGGCGAGACGATCCGGCGCGCCTGGCCCACACCCCATAAGCCCGACAATCGGCTCTAACCCGCCTCGAAACGGGTGTTCCGGGCGCGGCGGAGTGATGCTGAAAAAAGGTGCGTCAACCAAACAAGTCCGAGGCCATATCCAAGACCCGTCCGTGACATGTCGCTGCAGATTTCACCGCAGATTTCGCCCGGACCGGATGCACGCCGCCGTCGCAGGCTCAGCCGCGCGGTTTGCGGTGGTCATATCGCCCCGGCGTGGGGCGCGCACACGCAATTCTGCGCCCCCCCGGCCGGGCTTGCGATGCTCCCGCACTAGTCAGCGGCGCGCTTCGGCGCCACATCAACCGCCTTGAACAAAGGGCCCGCCATGCCGCACGACAGCCAGGAAATCGAGACCGTCAATCCCGCCTCCGGCGAGCCGCTGGCGCGCTACGCCATCGAAACGCCTGCGCGTATTGAAGCCGCACTTGATGCGGCTGAGCGCGCCTGCCAGCCCTGGCGCCGGGTCGGTTATGACGGCCGGGCTGAGGTGCTGCGCCGGGTCAGCGCCCTGTTTCGGGAACGCAAGGCGGCCCTGGCGGAGTTAGCAGCGTGTGAGATGGGCAAGCCGATTGCGCAGGGCCTCGCCGAGATTGAGAAGTGCGCCTGGGCGCTCTCCCATTTCGCCGACGCCGCCGCGGACGTGCTGGCCGATGAGGTGGTCGACATCGGGGTCGCCGACAGTCGGGTGACATATGAGCCCCTGGGTCCGCTCCTGTCGATCACGCCATGGAACTATCCTTTCTGGCAGATCGTTCGCTTCGCGGCGGGCGCGCTCGCCATCGGCAATGTGGTGGTGCTGAAGCACGCCCCCAGCGTCACTGGCGCCGGCCTTGCGGTTGAAAAGCTGTTTGCAGAGGCTGGCGCGCCTGCGGGCGTGTTCCAGACGCTGGTTCTGACCAACGCCCAGGCACAGCGCGTGATTTCCGATTGGCGCATTCGCGGCGTCGGTTTCACCGGCGGCGGGCGCGGCGGCGCCTCTGTGGCGGCCGCCGCCGGCGCCGCCCTCAAGAAATGCGTCCTTGAACTCGGCGGATCAGATCCTTTCATCGTGCTGGCTGACGCGGACATCGCAAAGGCTGCAGAGGCCGGCGCGCGGTCCCGCTTCCAGAACGCGGGTCAGGCTTGCCTTGCCGCGAAGCGGTTCATCGTTGAGAGCGCTGTGTTCGATGACTTCGTCGCCGCCTTTGTCGAGGCTGCGAAGGCCTATGCGCCGGGCGATCCATTGTCCGCGCAGACGCTTCTCGGCCCGATGGCGCGCGGAGATCTGCGCGCCGAACTGGAGCGCCAGCGTCAGGTGAGCCTTGCCTTCGGCGCCAGCGAGGCGCTGGCGGGCGGATCGCTTTCGGATCTGCCCGGCTTTTTCTTTGCGCCTTCGGTGCTCGTGCATCCGTCGCCGGACAGTCCAGCCGCTGTTGAGGAGATGTTTGGTCCGGTCGCCGCCATTCTGCGGGCGGATAGCCTCGGTCAGGCGCTCGCCCTGGCGAATGACACGCCGTATGGCCTGACCGCATCAATCTGGACTGAGGATATGCAGCGCGCACGCAGCTTCGCTGCGCTCATTGAGGCCGGCGGCGTCTTCGTGAACGCGGTTCCCTCCTCCGATCCGCGCCTGCCGTTCGGCGGCGTCAAGGCCTCCGGTTTCGGGCGCGAACTGGGGACCGTCGGATTGAAGGAATTCGCCAACGCCAAAACGTTCGTGGCAGCCTGACCGTGAGCCCGCCAGGGGCCTGGTTTTGGCTGCCGCGCCAACGGCGTTCCTGCGACGGGACTGCATTTAGACCGGCTTGCTCCTGGGCAGGCCAGTCCCGAGCGAGGCCGGCCTTCGGATCGGCCAACCTTTGGATCAGCCAACCGGCGGATCCGCCGACCTCGCGCGCAAGTCGCCTGCGCGCCTCAGAGTTCGGCGCAGGCGGCCCGGATGGCGTCTTCCATGGTCAGCGGCGTGCGCGCGGCTGCAGCGGGCGCGCCCGGCGCGCCGGCCGCAAAATTACGCACGCCGGCGGCCTCAAGCCGCCGGGCGCGATGCGCTGCCTCTTCTACGGCGGCCGGGTCCCGGCCATTGCGCAGCGCCCAGACGGTTGATGCGCCGCCCGCCGCGGCAAGCGCGAAGAAGCCCGCGCCCACCAGTGCGTCAGCAGATGCTTTCAGGCCCATGACGATCGCCAGGAAGGACCACACCGCTGCGCCAGCAGACGCGCAGGCCAGAAAAAACGACAGACGCGTCAGCTGGCGGCGTTCGCTCAGGAGGCGGATTGACACCATTCGGGACTGGGCGGCGCCGTCGCGGATCAGGCGGTCCCGGATCGAGCGTGCGGCTTCGGTGCGCCAGGCGGTATCCATGACGGCGTCTGGAAGTCCCAGTTCGCGCCGGGTTGCGCGTGCATACCACTCGATCCAGGTCGAGGCTGTTCCGCGCTGATCGTCGCTGGCGTCTGCACCGATGATCGCAAGCCCCGGCATGACCGACAGCCGCTGAAACAGCCGGTCGCGCTCCGCAGCGTGGAACCGCGATCGGCGCACGCCCTCGGCAGCGATCTGAGCAGCGAGGCCGAGACAGCACAGCCCTGCGATCAGCGCCAGAACGCCGGAAAATGTGGTCTGCGCCAGCGCCGCGCCGAGGGCGAACACGCCGATCATCGGGGGGAGCGCTGCGACCCAGGCCCGCGAGCGCCGGTCGCGGCGCGCCAGTCGCTCCGCGCCACGCCGCACGAAGGCAAGGCGCGGCGCCAGGACTTCGCGAAACCGGTCCGCCAGTTGCGGCCCCACGGCAGCGGAGGCGGCGAAGGCTTCCGCCGGCGGAGGTTCTCGGTCGAGCGTCGGATCGGGTGCGGGTTCTTCAAGAAAGGCGCGCAGGCGCCGGCGGATCCATGGATCCTGGGGCGGCGCATAAAATGGATCCAGCGCGTTGAAGATCTCACGCCGGGCCTGAGCGAGATCGGCGAGGTCGAGCGCCATGCTGTCGCTCAGAAGACGCACGGGTCGGTCATCGCAGGCATGGATCCACAGCACGGGTTTTGCAAGGCCGAGGGCGTGCTCGACGACGTCCGCCGTGCCGCCGGGGCCGGCGGCTGCAGCGCCGTCCCAAACGGCGATCACCACATCGCTGGAGCGGGCGAGAACATCGCCCAGGTGGGCGTAAGGCGCTGACGACGCCGCATCGCCCGTCGTCAGCGCGGCGCCGTCCAGGGCAGTCACGCGCTCGGCTCTGGCGAGCCACTCGCGAAAGGCGGCTTTGCTGTCCGGCTCTGCAAAGTCCTCTTCGTAGCGCGCCGGCAGAAAGGGCAGCGGCGCATGCAGGGCGTAGCCTGCCCTGACGGCCGCCTCGGCGGCCATGCGATCAGCGCCTTCAGCAAGCGCGCTGAGACAGCGCAGAACGGTCGGCTGGTCGTCATAGAAAATCTTGGAGTGGGCGCGTGCGTCCGCGCCCGCCCCGGCAATGGCCGCAAACGCCAGATCGAGCTGTCCCCCGATGCGGCTGCGCTGGTCTCGCGGCAGCTTGTTCCAACGGTGGCCGGTGACGCCGACGCTGACCACGCAGACGGGCCGGGGCTCGAGATCACGGTTTTGTTTCACCCGGCGCGCTCAACCATTTGCACAACACACAACGCCGCCCTGCTAGCATGCTCCTGTCTGGTCTGTCGCGGGGGGCGGGCGTCAACCGGCGTCTGCGTTTTGGCCGCCCGGCGTCGGCATCCGGGCTTCGATGAGGTCCTGCCAGGCCTCGGGGTTTCTGAGGCCGCGCAGCACGAACAGTGCGCGCCGGCCGCGGTCGTCGCGCGGCCCATAGCGCAGAATAAGATCGCCGGCGCCGTCAGAGCGCATCAGCGCAGCGGTTTCCTGAACATCAGCGCAGCGAAGCCGGCGGACCTGCGCCCGCCGGCCCTGCGCGACCACTTCCAAGACCTCGTCTGCGCAGAGCGCGTAGACTGTTGCTCTGGCGTTGCGCAGGGCAAGAACCGGCGCGGCGAGCATGCACAGGCCTGCCGCGGCCAGAGGCGCCGCGATCGTCAGCAGAAACCATCCTGAAAAAACCGGATTTGCGTCGTCCTGGCTTGCCGGGCTCAGGCCAGTGATCAGGGCGGCCGCGCTGAGCGGCGCCAGAACAAGGCAGAACACCACGGCGAACAGGAACACCGGCAGCGTGCGCCGCCATGCCCGGCGCACATCCGGCTGCGCCACATCGATGGGCTGCGCCCCGCCGAGGGACGCCGCCAACGCCTCTTGCAGCCGCGCCGGCAGCACGCGGAGCGGCGAACCTTGGCCTGAGCGGGGATTGCCGTTCCCCTGATCCCGCCCCCCCTGATCCCGCCCCCCCTGATCGCAGCCCCCCTG
>JBILMQ010000406.1:0-2536 GCA_044375455.1 Caulobacterales bacterium
GTCCACCACTTTGGCGCCACTCCTGACGCAACAAGATGCGTGTCAACCGCGAGTGCAGCAAAGAATGCCGCCGACACTGCGCTGAGCCCACGCCAATCCCCGATGATCAGGCTGACTGCTGCGACGAGGGCAGGGGCTATCGCCAGAACATAGAGGCTCGCGCGTCCGCCAGACGCGCCCGGCGCGCTTGCAAGACCCCACCACGCTCCGCCGATGAAGGAGAGAATAACTGCCCCATAACACAGCATGAAGCGCCACGCGTGCGGCCAGAGCGGCGTGTCCGCGAAAAGGGCGACGGCGGTGAAGAGCATGGCTGGCCCCAGGCCCGCCAGACCAAGCACCCAGGCCGATATCGGCGCCTTGACTGTCTGATCGCTCATAGTTCTGTCCCCGACCGTGTGTTAGGTTTGGGTTGTGGGCGGATGAAAGTCCATCGATCTGGCGTCGATTGGTCTTCATCCAGACGATAACCGCCCCATGAAAACGCCCGCGCCGCCTCAAGATCCTCGATGCGTGTCTGCACGATCCAGCGCGCCATTTCCCCACGCGCCCGTTTGATGAACATAAAGACCGATCGCGCGACGCCGTCCTTCACGTCGCGAAAGCTTGGCGTGATGACACGTGCATCCAGGCTCGCAAAGTCAACCGCGCGCGCATATTCGTCAGAGGCTAGATTGATGAGGATCCGCGGACCACCAAGCCGGTCAAGGTCCCTGGCGATAACAGGGGCGATCGCGTTTCGCCAGTAGGCATAAAGGTCGCCGGCCTTGCCTTGCGCGAATTTTGTTCCCATTTCCAGGCGGTACGGCTGGATCACGTCGAGCGGACGAAGCACGCCGTAGAGGCCAGACAGAATCCTCACACGGTCTTGCGACCACGCGAGATCCTCACGCGACCATGCATTTGCTGCGAGGCCCTGATACACCTCGCCGTTGAATGCAAGGATTGCCTGTTTGCCGGTCTCTGGGGAGGGCGTGGCGGCGAATGCGCGGAAGCGTTCGACGTTGAGCGCTGCGAGTTTCTCGGAGATGTCCATAAGCCGCATCAGATCGGACTGTGACAAGCGGGACGCCGCCTTCGCGATGCGTGCGGCATGGGCCGCAAGTTCCGGTTCGGTGCGGGCAAGGTCCGGCGGGCCGGCGGCGAAATCCAGATTCTTCGCGGGCGAAAGCAGAATCAGCATGGGCAAAATGTTGCGCAAAAGAGGTCCGCGGCAAGGCCCCTCGGGCTCGGTCGGACCGGGGGCTGGCTGGACGTGCGGCGGCTTGACCTAGGGCGGCAAGCATTCGCTGAGACGACGCCAGCGCAGGCTGATATGGACCATGCGCCGGTTTTGGAGCGCTGCGACGACGCTCGACCAAGCCGCGGACCGTGGTCACAGAGGGGCGCGCCGAGGCGTGTCGAGGCCACGATGCTGACAGATGTTAGGGCGTCGACAGGAGGTCGCGGCAGATCGCTTCCAGGCCGCGCGCATCCAGCATGTCAAAGGCGTTCGGCTCCGATGAGTCTACATCGAGCACGCCGACAAGCCGGCCGGCGGAATCGAATAGCGGGGTCACGATTTCCGACCTTGATCTGCTGTCACAGGCGATATGCCCTGGAAAGGCATGGACGTCCGGAACGACCAGCGTTGTTCGCGATGACGCACTCGCGCCGCAGACGCCTTTCGAGAACGGAATACGAAGGCAGCCCATTGTCCCCTGATAGGGACCGATCACCAACTCACACGGTTTGGTGCTGTCGACGAGGTAGAAGCCGGTCCAGAAGAAACGAGGAGCAAAGGCGTTGGCAAGCAGCGACGCCGCCGTGGCCATCCGCGCTATCCGGTTTGGTTCTCCCGCAATCACCGCGCGCAGGTCGGCGCGAACTGCGGCGTACCGCGCCGCCTTGTCGCGCGGCAAAGTCGTAAGATCGGGCTCAGGCATTGGCGCGGCATAGGCGAGCCTGTGGTGATGCGCAACGCCATACGTTCGACCAAATCGCCCCGATGCTGCCTCGGTGACAGGAAACAGGAGTCGAAAATGCGGTTTTTTCTGGCTGCAGTCTGTGCGGCGACGGCGTGCACAATGGCGGTGATTGCGCCCGCCCCAGCCGCAGCGCAGGCCCTTGGGACGCTCAAACCCTACGACCCCGCCATTGTGCGCGTGGGCGGGCGCGCAGAGCTCTATCTGCCGCCGGATCAGGCGCGTGTCAGCGTCAGCTTTTACGCTCCTGGACGGGCGGCTGCGGATGCAACGCGGGCCGTTTCTGACCGCGCCAGGGCGCTCGACCTGGCGATTCGACTGATTGACCCGGCCAAGGTTGTGATCGAGCGGACTGACATTCGGGTGACGCCGGTGATGAAGGAGGGCGGCGACCGCCGGCCCGACCAGATTCGCGGCTTTGAGGGCAATGCCGATGTCACAGTCTTGGTCAAGGATCTGACGCTGCTCACCCGCACCGTTGAAGCTGCCATGAATGTCAATCCCGACCGTTTCCAGGACGTCGCCTTCTCGATCTCTGACACCCGCGCCGCTCGCCGGTTGGCGCGCGAGGC
>JBILMQ010000011.1:0-27619 GCA_044375455.1 Caulobacterales bacterium
GCTCCGCGCCGATCTACCGCGGCGACCAGCTTGTCGGGGCCATTGGCGTCTCGGGCGACGGCATCGACCAGGATGACATGATCGCTTTTTTAGGGGTGGCGCGGGCCTCGCGCCGGCTGAATGGCTCGATCGGCAATGCGCCGTCGGCGCGGCGCAGCGATCTTTTGTTCATCCGCGGCGTCCGGCTGCGCTACATAAATTGTCCGTTTGCCCCATTTGTCGATTCGAGCGAACAGAATGTCTGTCAGGGCCTTTAGCCTGTTGGCCGGACTCGTCCGGGCGGCGCTGGCTGTGGCTGGCCTGCATCTGGCTGCACCGCTGGGACTGTGTGCAGAGGCGCTTGAGGTTGCAGATCCAGTTCTCCTGAGAAATTCTGCGCCGTTGTCCTACACAGAACGTCCGCAGACAGAGGAGAATTGGCACAACTTCAGGAAAGAGCGAGAGACCCGGAACGAGCAGGCGCAACGCGAGCCCTGGCGAGAGCATGACCATCCCACGGGTCGGTGGCTCCCCGATGCTTCCGCCACGGGTCTGCTGGGGGGCGGTCAAGCTCTTGAGCGTGTCAGAAGGGCCGGTGATTGGCGGGAGGCGGCGTTGCGCGCCGAGGCCATGCGTCAGCATCGCGCGCGGGCGCCGGGGCAGGACGGTCGGGACGGGGCAAGCCAAACGCTGGCGCCGGAGGCCGCGATCGCGACGCGCCCGGATGAGGTTCAGGGCGGCGTCCAGGATGAGATCTATGATCGGCGCAGGCCAGGCCTTGATCGCCCCCGGCCGCCGGTTCTGCGCATCGATCCAACTGCGGTGACCCCGCCTGGCGTGGCCGAAATCGCTGCCTGCGAGCCGGGCCAAGGCCAGGCCTATGACGTGCTGGCGCCCTGCGCGCCGCCGATAGCCGACCGCTGGCGTCTTGCCGAGGCGCTTGGCCTTGTCAGACCAAGGCTGTTTGACCCCTACAACCAGAATACCCTCAAGGGCGATCGCCCCTTGCAGGGAACAAAGGATCTGTTCGTGGTTCTGACAGGCGTGTCGGACACAGTGATCGAACCGCGCTCGTTTCCTGCCCCGGTGGGGATCCAGACGACGCAGAATGCAGGCGCGCTAGATGTGTTTGGATCAACGCGCTCGCTTCTGGCGGCGCAGACATTCATTGCCTCGGCGGCGCTGATCAAGGGATCGACTGCGTATAAGCCCCCCGCATGGGAGTACCGCGCGACGCTTGCCTACAGCTACAATTACGCCCGGGTGGAGGAACGGCGCCTGCTCAACGTGCGACCCTCGCGGGAGCCATTCCGGCATGACACCTTCGTCGGCGTTCAGGAAGCATTCTACGATCGGCACCTGCGCGACGTGTCGGCGCGGTATGATTTCGATTCTCTACGGATCGGTATTCAACCGTTCACGGCGGATTTCCGGGGGTTTCTGTTTCAGGACAACCAGCTTGGGGTTCGTCTCTTCGGCACCCGCGACAACAATCGGATCCAGTACAATCTTGCTGCGTTCGCGCGCCTTGAGAAGGACACCAATTCGGGGCTCAATGACATTGCGGCGGGCGTCCGGCGGGACTATGTGCTCATCGCCAACCTGTATCGCCAGGACTTCCCCCTGCCGGCGCTGACCAGCCTGGTGACGCTGGCCTACAACGCCAATCGCGAGGCTGGCGAGGTGCACGTTGACAAGAACGGGTTTCCCGCGCGCCCGGCCCTGTTCGGCGACCTGCGGACCCGCGAGTATGACGTCGCATATCTCGGCTACAGCGTGGACGGGCGCATCCGGCGGGTAAACCTGTCGGCAAGCGGATACATGGCCTTTGGTCAGAACCGCGGCAGCCCCTTCACGGGAAGGACCACCGACATTCGCGCGGGCTTCGCCGCGGGCGAGGCGTCCTACGACTGGGACTGGATCCGGGTACGGGCGTCAGCGCTCGTGGCCTCTGCGGACCAGGACCCGTTTGACGACTGTGAGACCGGTTTCGACGCCATCTTCGAGAACCCGCAATTCGCCGGGGCCGACACGAGCTATTGGATCCGCCAGTCGGTGCCGCTGATCGGCGGGGCGCGCGCGGTGGGCCTCAGCGGGCGCAATGGCCTGCTGAACGCCCTGCGCTCGTCCAAGGAGGAAGGTCAATCCAACTTCACCAACCCCGGGACGGCGCTTGTGGGCGCTGGGATCGACCTGGACGTGACGCCGCCCCTGCGGGTCTCGGTCAATGCCAATCATCTGTCCTTTGTCGCCACGCCGACGCTCGAGGCGTTGCGCATGCAGGCCGGCATCGGCCGCCCGATCGGGTGGGATCTGTCACTATCGACGACCTATCGGCCAAATTTTATTCAGAACTGGGTGTTTCGCGCCTCTGCGGCGGTGCTCGCTCCGTCGGGTGACTTCAAGCGTCTGTTTGCCGACCGTGAGCGATCGAAGGGATTCTACTCGGCTCTGTTCAACGCCGTGCTGACGTTTTAGGCTCCCGCCATGGACCTTTCGGCGTTGATGGCAGGGCAGGCAGGCGACCGGGCGCTGTCCCGAGTGCGCGCCAGCCGGCGTTCAACATCCGGGCGCTCGACATCCGGGCGCTCGGGAGCCGGGGGAATCAGGACCAGGGGAATCAGGACCAGGGGAATCACGACGGGGGCTGCTGGACCTGTCTTGGAACCGTGTTCTGGGACCTTGGCCAGATCTTTTGTCGGCTCCTTGGCCGGAGCGCTTGCCGGACTGGGCTTTGCCGCGTGGCTGGCTCTGGCGGGGCCGCTGGGCGGCGGCGTTGCATGGGCGGGCGAGGAGGAAACGCCTCAGTCGGTCGATTATTCCCTGGTTCGCGCTGCGCCGGCGCCGCGGTCGCAGAGCGCCGAGGCCGCCCGCGATAAGAGCATCGGCTGTCTTGACTGCCATACCGCAAGCGACGCTGCGACGATGCATGACAGTCCAAGCGTGGTTCTCGGCTGCACCGACTGTCATGGCGGCAACCCCGCGATACGCCTGCCGCCGGGCGCGCCGCCGGAGTCGTCGGTCTATGCTGCGGCGCGGGCGGGCGCCCATGTCGCGCCGCGATATCCCAAGAGCTGGGGGTATCCTGGTTCGGCCAATCCCGTGAGGGGTTATGCGCTGTTGAACCGGGAGGCGCCGGAATTCATCCGCTTCGTCAACCCGTCAGACTACCGCGTTGCGCGCGAGGCATGCGGGGCCTGCCATCTCGACCTCATTCACGCTGCGGAACGGTCCTTGATGGCGACCGGGGCCATGCTGTGGGGCGGCGCGTCCTACAACAACGGCATCCTGCCGTTTAAGAACTATATCCTCGGCGAGGCCTATACGCGCGACGGCAAGCCAGCGAAGCTATTGTCCACCGGTCCCGAGCCTGGAAAGGTAACGCCCGAGCAGGCCGCCCGCGGCGCGCTGCCGGTTCTGTATCCGCTGCCGACATGGCACGTGGTGCCGCCGGGCGACATCTTCCGGGTTTTTGAGCGCGGCGGGCGCAATGTTTCAACCCAGTTCGCCGAGGTTGGCATTCCCAACGCAACCGGCCAGATCCAGCGGCTTGAGGAGCCGGGACGCCCAGATCTGCGCCAGTCGAACCGTGGGCCGGGCACCGGACTGCGGGTTGCGATCCCGGTCCTGAACATCCACAAGACGCGGCTCAATGATCCCTTCACCCTTTTCATGGGCACCAATGACCAGCCCGGCGACTACCGCACGTCGGGATGCGCCGCATGCCACGTCGTGTACGCCAATGACCGCGAGCCGCGCCACAGTCTGATCTACGCGCCGTTCGGGCGTGATGGAACCACGCAGACCGCCGATCCGACGATTCCACGCGGGGAGCCGGGCCATCCGCTGCGCCACGCCTTTACGCGCTCTATCCCGACGTCGCAGTGCATGAACTGTCACATGCACCAGCCGAACATCTTTCTGAACTCGTTTCTCGGCTATACGATGTGGGACTACGAAGCTGACGCGCCCTTCATGTGGCCCAAGGAGCAGCTTGCGCCCACCGCCGAGCAGCAGCGCGCCATTCTGGACCGCAATCCGGAGGGCGCTGCCGTGCGCGGTCTATGGGGCCAGACGGACAATGAGAGCCATCCTGTCATCGACGAGGACAAGCCTGGGCGGCCGGATTTTCTGCGCAATGTCTACGGTCTCAATCCGGAGCTCCGCGACACCCAGTTCGCCGACTACCATGGCCATGGCTGGAACTTCCGCGGCGTGTTCCGGCGCGACCGCGAAGGCAATCTGCTGGACGCCAACGGCGCAGTAATCTCTCCTGACGATCCCGAGCGCTGGCGGCGAAAGGGCGAACCGGAGTTCGTTCCGCCCGGCGTAAACCCCGGCAAGACGGTTCACATGATGTCGATCCACGCGGAAGTCGGCATGCAGTGTGCGGACTGCCACTTCGCCCAGGACAGTCACGGCAATGGCCTGATCTATGGCGAAGTCGCCAACGCCATTGAGATCGGCTGCAAGGATTGCCACGGCACGGCGGACGCATATCCCACCCTGCGCACATCCGGACCCGCTGCGCGGCCTGCGGGAACCGACCTCACCTTGTTGCGCAATCCCGATGGCCGCCGGCGCTTCGAGTGGATCTCTCAGGACGGACGGCGCGTGCTTGTGCAGCGCTCGATCGTGGACCCGAACCTGTCATGGACGGTGTCGCTCGTGCGCGACAGCGTCGATCCTGCGAGCCCAGTCTACAATCCGACGGCCGCGCGGGCAAAGCTCACATCGCGTGTTGCGGCGCAGTCGGGCGACTACCGCTGGGGTCTTGACGTTGGTGCGCCAGAGCGCGCGCACCAGGACGACGAGATGGCGTGCTACACGTGCCATCTGTCCTGGACGACGTCCTGCGGCGGCTGCCATCTGCCGATCGAAGCGAACTGGAAATCCGAGGTCCACCGCTATGAGGGCGGCGCCACGCGCAATTATGCGACCTACAACCCGCAGGTCGCACGCGACGATATGTTTCAGCTGGGCCGCCACCAGACCACCAAAGGAAGCATCATCGCACCGGTGCGCTCGTCATCGGCGCTCATCTTGTCATCTACAAACATCAACCGTGAGCGCATTTACGTGCAACAGCCCCCGATCAGCGCGATCGGCTTCTCCTCGCAGGCCTTCGCGCCGCATTATCCGCATACAGAAAGAAAAACCGAGACCAAGACGTGCAGCGACTGCCACATCTCGGCCGACGGCGACAATAATGCGATTATGGCCCAATTGCTTCTGCTGGGCACCAACTATGTGAGCTTTATGGGCCTGCACGCCCTTGTCGGGACGCAGGCCGGTCTTGAGGCGATCCGGGTCACCGAGTGGGACGAACCGCAGGCCGTGTTTGGATCCTATCTGCATCGATACGCCTATCCGCGCTGGTATGAGCAGCACCAGCAGAACGGACGCGAGCTGCGCGACATGGTGCGCGGGGACGCCTATGGCCGCGATGGGACGGGCGAAACGGGGGGGCTGGAGGAGATATCCCATATCCGTCAGAAAGCGGACGGGGACGTATCCTGTCTGCAGGCGCGGGGGGAGTATCTGTTCGCCGCTCAGGGTCGCGGCGGCGTTCAGATTTACGACATCGCCAGCATCGCCAACAAGGGATTTTCGGAGCGCATTCTAGGCGGCCCCTTCTCACCGGTCGGACATCGCCTGTCGCTGCCCTCGCGAAACGCGACCTGTCTGGCGTTGCCGACCAATCAGCCGATCGCACCCCTGCGCAACACGCCGGAGATGCGCGCGATCAACCAGGAACAGGCGTTTCATCCGATCTACAATTATGTCGTGATCACCGACGCGTCGGAGGGGCTCATCCTGGCCGATGTCAACACGCTGGCCGACGGGGATCCGCGGAACAACTTCCTGCGCCGGGCCCTCACCTGGAATCCGAACTCGATCCTGGCGGGCGCACGCCATGTCACGCTGGCGGGCCATGTCGCTTTTATCGCGGCGGATGCGGGCCTCGTCGTGGTGGACCTCAACGATCCGTTGCGCCCGCGCCACGCCGCCACCGTCGCCCTGCGCGACGTGCGAGCGAGCGCGATCCAGTTCCGCTATCTCTTCGTGACTGACGCGCAGGGCGTCGCCACGCTGGACGTCACCACGCTCACCGCGCCGCGCCTCGTGCCGGGTGCGCGCGTGGCGCTGGCGGACGCGCACAGGCTCACGGTGGCGCGCACCTATGCCTACGTGGCGGCTGGCGCACAGGGCCTTGTGATCGTCGATGTGACGCGGCCTGAGCATCCCCGCCTGTTCGACACAGTGCAGCTGAACGCGCGTGGCGGCGACGATGCGCGCGATGTGGCGATCGCTTCGACCAACGCGTCGCTGTTCGCCTATGTGGCGGACGGGCGCAATGGTTTGAAGGTCCTGCAGCTGACGAGCCCGTCCAGTCAGCCGAACTTCTACGGATTTTCGCCCAGACCGGCGCCTGAGGTCATCGCCTGGGCGCGCACCAAGCGCCCGGCGCTTGCGCTGTCGCGCCCGCTGGAGCGGGACCGCGCGGTGGACGAGACGGGCCATCAGATCGCGGTGTTCGGCCGCCTGGGAGCGCGTCCGTTCACCCGCGAGGAGATGGAGCGTTTGTTCATCTCGCGCACGGGCGCACCTTATACGGTGCGCGACCGCGAGGGCCGGCCATGAGGTGGGGGACGGTCGCGCCGCTTGGGGTGTTTCTGGCTCTGAGCCTCGCGTTCGCCATCTCGCTCATGCGCGGGCCTGAACCGCCGCAGGCGGTCGAGCTGCGTCCGGCGCCGGCGTTTGACCTTCCGGGGCTGGCGCCGGGAGAGGCGGGGCTGTCGTCGGCTGAACTGGCCGGTCGTGTGACGCTGATCAACGTCTTCGCGTCGCGCTGCGCCAGTTGCGCGTTGGAACACCCGGTGTGGATGGAGGTTGCGCGCCGTGGGGAGGCTGAGGTCTACGGCGTCGCGTGGCAAGACAAGCCTGGGGCGGCGCGCGCCTGGCTTGACGGTCGCGGCGACCCCTATGCGGGCGCCGCCGACGACGCAGACGGTCGGCTTGGATTGGATCTCGGCGTCACGGGGACGCCCGAGACCTTTGTCATCGACCGGCGGGGACGCATCCGGCGCCATCTTGTTGGCCCGGTCACGCCCACGCTGTGGCGCAACGAACTTCAGCCGCTGATCGCGCGGCTGCAGGCCGAGAGTTGAGGCGCCGCCGGGATGGGCGCCCCGGGGTCAGACGACCCCGAAGGCGAGCATTGCGTCGGCCACCTTCTTGAACCCCGCGATGTTGGCTCCGCGGACGTAATCAATGTGTCCGCCGGCGCCGCCGCCGTACTCAAGACAGCGGTCGTGAATGCCGCTCATGATGTCCTTCAGCATTGTCTGGAGGTCATCTTCCTTCCAGCTCATGCGGGCGGAGTTCTGGCTCATCTCGAGACCGGAGACGGCGACGCCGCCGGCGTTTGACGCTTTGCCCGGCGCGTAGAGGATCTTTGCTTCCTTGAAGAGATGCACGCCCTCGAGGTCAGTGGGCATGTTGGCGCCCTCGGCGATTGCCGCACAGCCATTGGCCAGCAGCAGGCGGGCGTCCGCGCCGGACACTTCGTTCTGGGTGGCGCAGGGCAGGGCGGCGTCGCAGGGCACGCCCCAGGGTCGTGCGCCCCCGCCCTGAAAAACCGACCCTGCAAAGACCTTCGCATAGTCGCTGATGCGGCCTCGTCGGACGTTTTTCAGCTCCTTAACCCAGTCGATTTTTTCCTGGGTTATGCCTTCGGGATCATGGATGAACCCGTCGCTGTCCGACAGGGTCACCACCTTGCCGCCGAGCTGGTTGATTTTTTCTGCGGCGTGGGTTGCGACATTGCCTGACCCTGAAATGACCACGGTTTTGCCGGCGATGTCGTGGCCGCGTGTGTGCAGCATGTTTTGCAGGAAATACACTGCGCCATAGCCGGTCGCCTCCGTACGAATGAGACTGCCGCCCCATTCAAGTCCCTTGCCGGTGAGCACCCCGGTGAACTGGTTGGTGATGCGCTTGTACTGGCCGAACATGTAGCCTACCTCGCGCCCGCCGACCCCTATATCGCCGGCCGGCACATCGATATCGGCCCCGATATGGCGATACAGTTCGATCATGAAACTTTGGCAGAACCGCATGATTTCGTTGATGCTCTTGCCTTTCGGGTTGAAGTTGCTGCCGCCTTTTCCCCCGCCCATGGGGAGCCCGGTCAAGGCGTTCTTGAAGGTTTGTTCGAAGGCGAGGAACTTGAGCACGCTCTCGGTAACGCTGGGATGAAAGCGCAGACCGCCCTTGTAGGGTCCGATGGCGTTGTTGTTCTGCACCCGCCAGCCGCGCTGGACCCGGATGTCGCCCTTGTCATCCTGCCAGCAGACGCGAAACGAAACGACGCGGTCCGGTTCGGCGATGCGGCGCAGGATCTGCGCCTCATGGTATTTCGGTTTATCTGCGATGAAGTCGAAAATGTCCTGCGCGACCTCCTGCACGGCCTGCACAAACTCCGGCTGGCCCGGATTGCGCCGCTGCAGGCCCTCAATGAAACCTGCAAGATCGACATGCTTTGATCCGCTCATGGCTGCTCCCCTTCTGTGACAGGCCGCTCAGCGCCGCGCCGTTTGATGTCTTTGATCTGACGCCTTGGTTCTCTTGCGTGTGCCTTCGGTCGTTCTGCAGTCCCCGCCGCCGCACTCGCGCCGTGATCCGACATTATGTCCCGGATCGATTGATCCGTATCCGTCACTGGCGCAATCGCCACGCGCGATCGCCATCCGCCGGGGCGCGACCGACCACACGCGCGGCGGGCGCCGAAAGGCCTGCCGGGCGGTCTCCCGGGCGCTTCTACAGGCGCTTTGGCAGGCGGCGCTTACCGGGGCAATTGGGCGAGCGCCTCGCCCACGCGGGCGCGCTCTTGTGAGCCCAGGGCAAGCGACTGCTCAAGTTTGCGCCAATGACGGCGCGCCGCAGACGCATCGCCCTTAGCCGCCGCAATCTGCCCCAGGCGCCAGAGCGCGCCCGGATCGCGCGGATCCAGTCCAAGGACGCGCCGGTGGGCCTGTTCGGCGTCGGCGGTTCTGCCGAGAACATCATAGGCCTGGGCCAGCCTGCGCCACCCGTCCACGTCACGCGGCGTTGAACGCAGGCGCTCCGCCAGGCCCGCCACCATGCCCTCTATCATGGCAGCGCGCTCATCCGGGGCCATCGCCGCCCCGGCCGCCGCCTGCTCCGGCGTCGGTCCGCGGGCGGGCGCTGGCGCGTCGCTCGCGGCGGCCTCAGCGGCGGCGATCTGGCGCTCAAGCGTTGCACGCCAGGGAGCATCGCTCGGGGTGTCGGCAAGGAGCGCGCGCCAATCCGCCAGCGCGCCGGCGAGATCCCCAGCCTGTCCGCGGGCCAGCGCCAGATAGTATCGCGCCTGCGGATCGCCCGCCTCAGCGCGGAGAAGAGCCTCGAACAGGCCTTTGGCAATGGCGTCGACCATGCCCCCAGCCGCCATCACGCGCGCCTCTGCGTATTCCGCCGCCAATTGCCGGTCGTCGCCGCCGGCCAGGTCGTGGGCGCGGCGGTAGGCTTCGACTGCTTCGTCGGTGCGACCGAGGCGCACCTGCGTGCGCGCCAGCAGAGCCCAGCCTTGCGCATCTTGCGGGTTGGCGGCAAGCCGACTGCGCAGCGACTGGACCATCTCGTTCATCTCGGGGTGCATAGGGTCGTCGCCGAGGGCCGCTGCCTCGCTTTGACTGGCGCCGCCGTCCAGCTCCGCGCCCAAGGCGCCGCCTCGGGTCCCGCCTTGCGCCGCCTCCGGAGCGCCGAGGTAAAGATAAAGCGCGCCGGCCGCGATGGGCCCAATCGCGAACAGGGCCAGGGCGGCCCGCTGGGCTGGCCGGTGCGCGGCGCCGCCGGGGACCGCAGCGCTGTTCGCCGCGGCCAGCAGCCGGCGCTCGATTTCGAGGCGCGCGGAGGCGGCGTGGACCGGACCCGGCGCCCGATCCGTTTCGGCGTCGAGTTCCGCCAGCTGGTCGCGATAGATGGCTGCGTTGTAGGAGGCCGGTCCCTCCAGGCGCGGCGCCGGGCGCAGCAGCGGGCGCACGAGCAGCACGCACACCGCCAGAGTCAGGAGGGCCGCCAGGAGAAAAAAGATCATGGTCGCGACCATAGCCGCGCGGTCCACCCCATCGGCCGCGCCCGGGATGAGATCCTAGCGGCCAATGCGCTGCTGTCGAGCCGCTTCGTGAGCAGCTTCATGGCCCCCCGCGCCCAGACCGCCGCCGCTGCAGTCTGGGGGCGCTGGCTGACCGACAATGCGCGCGACCGGCGCCTGGACGTCGTGTGCAAAGACGACCTCGCGCGGATCAGCCAACGGCATGGCGGCCACACCATGGTCGTCGCCCGACGCTCCGGCGTCATTCTGGGGCGGCATTCTGGGGGATCATTCTGGAGGATCATTCTGGGGCATCAATCTGGTTCGCGCCATCAAGACAAAAGGTCGATCAAACCAGGGCGTAGGCGGGCGGCCGTCAGCTGCGAGCCCTGGAGCACATCCTTGGATCACGCGGCTGACGTGGGGCACTCTCAGCCCCCAAGCATGGCCCGAGCACGTTGGCTGCCCGTGTTTCAGATTGGCGTTGGCAGACCGCCGCGGATTGACGATCTCGCGTGGCCGCAGGTGTGCTCAGGACTGGATGAAAGGGACGGTATAGTGCACTGCCGGGGCAAACGGGCCCGCCTGGCAGGTATGGATTGTCAGCACCCCGCGATCCCACATCAGCAGGGAGAACGCGACCGGTTCCTCGGTCAGGATTTCGCGGCCGTCGGGCGTTCGCATGTCGATCGGCGTGAGATCCAGGGTCAGCTGGATGGATGTCGCTGGCGAGACCGAGACGATGGCTCCGGCGAAGCTGGCGTGAAAGGGCCGGTGCAGATGGCCACAGATAACTGCGCGCACCTGAGGCTGGCTGCGCAGCGTTTTGGTGAGCCTGATAATCCACGGTTCGTCGGGCGCGGGATCCATCCATTGGACGCCGCTGCTAATCGGGGGATGATGCAAAGCGACAACCGTGGGCCGCCTTCGGGCGCGCTGCAGCGTGGACTTGAGCCATTTGGCGCGTTTGGCGCAGAACGCTCCGCCTGCCGCGCCCTCCTGCAGCGTGTCCGCCATGACGACGCGCAGGTCATCGAAATCCAGGGTGTACTGGACGAAGCCGTGGTCATCGGTACGCACCTGCGGCGCGCCAAACCGGCTCAACAGCCCGGCGCGCGCGTCATGATTGCCGACGCCGAGATAGATCGGGATGTCGCAGTCAGCGAGTATGCGCGCGAGTTCGTCAAACTCCTCAGGTTCGCCGCGGTCGACCAGATCGCCGGTCGCCAGAATGGCGACCGGACGCGGACGCAGCGCATGGATCGCCGAGAGCGCGATGCGCAGGCGGTCTTCGTTGCGCTTTTGGTTGATCGGGTCCTTGGCCGTGGTGATGTGCAGGTCGGTGATCTGCGCGATGGTCAGCATAACGAACCCCCGGCCGCCGCCTGGACCTGGTTGAAGACGCCCGGCACGATGTGACAACATCACGGCCATGGGGCGATGGCAAGGCTGACAGGCGTTCGCCAGCAAGGCGCGCCGCTGTTCCGCAACGGCGCGAGGCCGGGCGTGCGCGGGCCGGGAGGCTGGCCCCGTCGACGCCCCCCGAGCCTGCAGCCAGCCTCGCAGCGACCCCCGATTCGCTGCTGCACCCTTCTCGGCTCGCCGCCTGCCTTGCGCGGCCGGAGGCGATGCATCGTGCGGCATAATCGCCCCGGTCGAGGCGCCAGGCAGCCGGGCCTCGCGGATTGTGCTCGACCCCACCCGGCGCCCCTTCTAAACTGCGATGTGGGAGGGGAAGTTGCGCATGAGACGGCCCTTGCCCGGCGACATTGCCTCTGAGCCAGAGGTCGCGCCCCGGGCGACGCAACTGAAACGCACACTGTTTGCGATCCTGTTGCTCGCCGCGGTCGCCTGTTTGTGCGCGCCGTTGTTCGGCGATCGGATCGACCGCACGCCGCCGGGCCCGGTCAACGGCGTGATGGATCTTACCGGGCGCACGCTCGGCGAACTGCCCATTTCGCTTGCGGGGCAATGGCGCCTCTACTGGCTGGCGCCCGGCCCCCGGAGCGGACCGCTCGCGGCCCCGACGCCGGGTCAATGGCTTGGCGTCGCCCGTCCGACGGGTGGGACGCTGCCGCGCCATGGGCGCGCGCGCTATGAGCTGACAGTCATGGGTCTTGCCCCGGGCTCATACATTCT
Source organism: Caulobacterales bacterium (assembly GCA_044375455.1). Taxonomy (GTDB): domain Bacteria; phylum Pseudomonadota; class Alphaproteobacteria; order Caulobacterales; family Aquidulcibacteraceae; genus JBEIHX01. The sequence goes on from JBILMQ010000011.1 coordinate 12,236, forward strand.
CTTTGTGCCCACCATCTTTGCAGCGAGCCAGGTGTCGATCAACGCTCATGTGGCCTCGGTCAGCGGCGTTGTCGGCGATGACCGCGCCACGACAGCGTCGCGCTGGGGCTCGCATCTCGTCAATGTCGAAACGAATGGCGAGCCGCTGCGCATCGCCATTGATGTGGCTTCGTTCCATCAGCGCGACAACGGCCTGGAAACGAGCCCGGTTTTCGGAAGTGCGCCATCGGTGCGCCGCTGGCTTGCGCTGCAGTGGGCGCGCGACCTCGTGCTCAGCGCGACCCTCCTGGTGCTCGGGGTCTACAGCCTCGTGATTTACCTGGTTCGACCAGCCGACCGGCCCTCGCTCTTCTTCGGCCTCAGCTGCCTGTGCTATCTGCCGCCGATCTCTATGATCGGGCCCGAGAATCTCTTTCTGCTCGCAGTCCCGGACCTGTCTTTTCGCACAATGCTGACCATCGGCTACCTTTCCTCCATCTTGGCGGTGGGGGTCTTTGTGGCCTATGTGGATGCGCTGTTCCCGCACGAAAGCCGTCGCTTCATTCGGCGCGCGCTGCTTGCTGCATTCGTGCTTTCCTTTGCCTGGCAGGCGTTCGCACTGGTGGTTCTGGGCGATACCTTGCTGGCGTCATCGACCTATCCGCTGACCACGCTTGCCACAGGGGCAGCGCTCCTGAACACGGTCGCCGTAGTGGCGAGCGCCACGCTGCGGGGCCGCAGCGGCGCGGCGGTGTTCCTGCTCGGCATCGCCCTTCTGTGCGTCGCCTTTGCGGTCGACGCGGGGAGAATGAACGGTTTGCTGAATGCTGAGCAGCTCCGCGGCGCCAGTCTTGTGCCGCTCGCCATACTGTTTCTGTTGTTCTGCCATGCGACGGTTCTGGCCGAGCGATGGGCCGATGCGATCACCCGCACCGAGGAGATCAACCGCGACCTCCGCCGGCTGATGGACGTTAGCGCCTCGGTTTCATCCGAGATGCGTCTTGAACAGCTTCTCGACAGGATTGTAGGCGCGACGAGCGCTCTGGTGAACGCCGAGCGCAGCAGCGTGTTTCTTCATGATCCGGCGAGCGGCGAGCTGTGGTCGATCGTCGCCGAGGGCGCGGGGGCGCGGGAGATCCGTTTTGACGCGACTGCCGGGCTGGCGGGCGCGGCGTTCACAACCGGCCGCACCCTGTCGATCGCGGATGCCTATGAGGACGCGCGCTTCAATCCGGCGATTGACGCGCTGACAGGATACCGGACCCAGAGCGTCTTGAGCATGCCGCTGACGGCGCGCGACGGGCGCCGCCTTGGTGTTATGCAGGCGCTCAACCGGCGCGATGGGCGGCCTTTTTCGCAGGCTGATGCGGCGCGCATGGCGGCCCTCGCGTCGCAGGCCGCAATCGCGGTGGAAAACGCGACGCTGTTTAGCGAAGTTCTGGAGGCCAAAGCTTACAATGACAGCATCCTCGGCTCGATGTCGAACGGCGTCGTGACATTTGACCCGACGGGCGCCGTGGCGAGCGCCAATCCCGCTGCGGTGCGGATCCTCGACCTTTCGACGAGCGATGTTGCGGGCCGAGCGGCGCACGAGATCCTGCCGGAAAATGGCGCTTTGCTGGCGGAAGCCGTCAACGTCGGCGTGACCGGCGAGCGGCGCAGCATTCTGGAGATTGATCTGCACACGGCGTCGGGCAAGGCCGTTGCCGCGAACGTGTCGTTGATACCTCTGATCCGGGAGGAACCCGGCGAGGGCGGCGACGGCGTGCTCATGCTGATTGATGATATCAGTGACGAGAAGCGCCTGGAGAGCACAATGCGGCGCTTCATGACTCAGAGCGTGGTTGACCAGGTGCTGCAGTCGCAAGACCTGCTTTTCGGCTCCGCCTGCCGGTCAACCGTGCTATTCGCCGACATCCGGAATTTCACCTCTATCGCCGAGCAGATGTCGCCGCGCGCCACGGTCGACATGCTCAACGAGATCTTCGCGGACATCGTCGACGTGGTGAACGGCAAGGATGGCGTGGTCGACAAGTTCATGGGCGATGCTGTGATGGCGGTGTTCGGTGCGCCGATCCCGGGCGGGCGCGACGCCGTCAATGCGGTGGAAAGCGCGACCGCCATGCTGCAGACGGCGGCGGCCAGGAATGCGCAGCGCCTTGCGCGCAACGACGCGCCGCTTCGCCTGGGCGTGGGGGTGGCGACGGGCGAGGTGATCGCCGGCACCATCGGATCACCCAAGCGGATGGATTACACCGTGATCGGCGACAGAGTGAACCTGGCGGCGCGGCTGCAGACGCTGACGAAGCACTACCAGGTGGGGATTGCCGTCTGCGAGACGACGGCCCTCGCTGCGATGGCGGCGGGACATCGGGTGCGTCTTCTGGACCGCATTCGCGTGCGCGGACGTGATCAGCCGGAGCGGGTTTATGAGGTTCTGGTCCAGGAAGGGGATCTGGATGATGCGGGACTGGATGCGATGCTGAGCGCCTATGAGGCAGGACTCACGGCGCTTGCGGCGCGCGACTGGCGCACCGCTAAAGACGCATTCAACGCGGCGCTCTCAGCCCGCCCCGGCGACCGGCCGTGTGAGATCATGCGCGCCCGCGCCGAGGCCTGTCTCGCCGATCCGCCGGATCCGTCTTGGGACGGGATCTGGCCGACGCCGGATGCGCCAGCGTCAGCGACCCCGCCAGCAACAGGCTTTGATGCGCCAGTCTCTGTGACGCCAGTCGCTGGCGGTCTCGGCGCAGATACTTCGCGGGGCGGAGCGCAGGATGGGCCGGGCGCGCGGCGGCGCGCCAAGCCGAAGCGCGGGCCAGCCTAGCGCGGCTGCAGGCCGGGCGGACAGCGGGCGGGCGCCCCGCAACCTGCCCCTGCACCGCTCGCCTGCGATCGACCCTATGTCCATGGCCTATGTCCGTGGCCTATGTCCGTGGCCTATGTCCATGGCCTGTGCGCCAACCCTTGGACCGGGCCCTTGACCGGGGCCTTTGACCGGGGCCTCTCCGCCCCGGGCGACCGCCGGCACGCTGCACCCTCGACACGCCCGGGGGCCCGAGGCACTGTGACGCATCGTCGGCGCTTCGGCGCGCGGCGGCCGGCATTCAGGGGGACGCCATGGTCGCTCGTGAGGGTTCAAGCGGCGCATTGGCGCGCCTGCGCGCCGCGCCCGGCGCACTGGCTGCGGCGCTCAGGTCAGGCCGGCCGGGCGCAAAGCGGCCGCAGGCCGGCCTCACGGCCTGGGGCGCTGCGCTTTTGGTTGCGCTGGCTTCGGCCCTGGTGGCGCTGGCGCTGTCGGTGACCGCGCCGGTGCGCCTTGCGGAGAACCTGTTTTACGACGTGCGGGCGGCGCTCGCCGCCAGGCCGGCAGGCGCGCCAATCGTGATCATCAAGATCGACGACGAATCGCTTGCTGCGATGCGCGACGCCTCCGACTGCCGATGCCTGTCGCCGATCGATAGGGTCTGGCTTGCGGATGTGATCGCAGGCGTCGCGTCACGCGGCGCCTCGGTGATCGTGGTCGACTATCTCCTGGACACCTTCCGCACGCCCGCGGAGTTTGACGCCTTCAAGGCGCGACTGGCGGACGTGACGACGCCGGTTATCGCCGCAGCGGCGCCGGGGCTGCTGCCGGGGATCGATTTTCCGGCCAGTGATCGCATGGTTTTCGCTGATGCGCGCACGCTTATGAAGGACACACTCGACGACGTGGTGCGCGATTATGATCCTGCGCCTGAGGGGCGAAGGTCACTGGCGGCGGCGGCGTTGGATGCGCTTGGCTTGGCCGCGCCGCAGGCTCCGTTCCCGATCGTCTATCGCCGGGCCGCCGGCGGCGGCGCCGAGAACGCGGGCGCCCTTGCGCCGTCGATCGCGGCGACGATGGTGTCTGATCTGCCCGACGATTTTTTCGCCGGCAAGGTCGTGTTGATTGGGCGGGTGACGCGCTCTCTCACGCGGGACGCGGACCAATTGCTTGAGGACGTGCATCTCACGCCTCTGCGCTTTCTGGCCGGCCACCAGGGCGGCACGCCGGGCGTCGAGGTGCACGCCCACGCCCTCGACCAGATGCTGGTCGGCGACCGCTACATGCGCCCGGTTGGTGCGGCTGGCCTGCTTATCCTGCTCTTGGCCGCGCTCGGCGGCGCGCTGTTCGGGCGCAGCGCCCTTGGTTGGCGCACGATCCTTGTGATGATCCTGGGCGGTCTGGCGGCATTCGCCGGCATCGCGTTTGCAGCGCTTGCCATCGGCCGCGTCATGGTGGACATCGCGACGCCGATTTTGAGTTTTGCGCTCGCATATCTGGTGACCGGTCGGATCACTGCGACGCAGCTGCGCGCCGACCGGGCGCTCTATTCGGGCACATTGAACCGCTATTTGGCCCCGCAGGTCATCACCCGCATCATCGAGGGACGCGAACCGGTCGAAATCGGGGCGACGACCCGCGCCATCACTGTGCTGGCGACCGATGTGGAAGACTTTTCCGTTCTTGTGGGCGCCTGCCCACCGGCCCAGTTCGCGCAGATCATCAACGCCTATTTCGATGGCGTGATCGACATCCTGTGGAAGCATGAGGCGATGATCGACAAGCTAACTGGCGACGGCCTCATCGCCTTCTTTGGCGCGCCGGTTGACCAGCCTGACCATCCCCGGCGTGCGATCGACTGCGCGCGCGACATCGACGCCTTTGCGCAGGCCTATCGCAGCCAGGTGGGCGCGGAGGCAGGCGTGCGGTTCGGCCGTACACGGATCGGTCTGCACACCGGGGAGGCGCTGGTGGGCAATTTCGGCGGCCAGCGCCGTTTCAATTACACCGCCTATGGGGAAGTGGTGGTGATTGCCGCGCGTCTTGAGGCCGCCAACAAACAATTTGACAGCCGGATTCTGGCGAGCGCCGAGACTGTGCGCCTTGCCGGGGTCGCACAGGACACCCGCGACGTCGGAACGGTGCAGCTGAAGGGCGTCGCGCACCCGGTTGGGGCGCGGGTTGTCGCCTAGGCCGGGGGCTGAGCCCGCGCAAGGCGCGATCGGGGCCGCTGGCAGAGTGAGCCACGCCCGGCGCGTCTTGGCGCCGAGAGCCCGGCTCGGCTGCTCCTGCAGATGGTCGCTTGCGCTCCAGCATGGCCTGCGCGTTGCCCGCCCGGACGTCGGCCGTGCGCCGTGTACAGACGCACAGACCCACAGACGCCTCGACTTCTGGGGCCGCAATGGTGCATGTCGTGAGGCTGTCGTTCATCCTCCAGGTGCGATGAACTCAGAGCATAATCGCAAATCCGCATAGGAGGAGAGTCATGAATGCGCCCCGTCCGCGCAAGGCCCGTGTGGCCCGCACCACAAAGGAGACGAGCATCAAGGTCAGTCTGAATCTGGATGGGTCCGGATCCGGGATGATCTCCACCGGGGTCGGTTTTTTCGACCACATGATCGAATCGTTCGCCAAGCACGCCGCGCTCGATCTTGAGGTAGAGGCCACAGGCGACCTGCACATCGACATGCATCATACAGTCGAGGACGTCGGCATCACCATCGGACAGGCCTTTCGCGAGGCCCTCGGCGACTATGCCGGCATCCGCCGGTTCGGCAGTGCCTATGTGCCGATGGACGAAACCCTGTCGCGTGCGGCGGTCGACTTCGCCAACCGCCCCTACCTCGTCTGGAAGGTGCAGTTCATTCGCCCCAAGGTGGGAGACATGGACACCGAGCTGTTCAAGGAATGGTTTCAGGCCTTCGCAATGCATGCCGGGGCGTGCGTCCACGTCGAGAACCTCTACGGCGAAAACACCCACCACATCGTTGAGTCCTGCTTCAAGGCGCTCGCCCGCGCGGTGCGCTCGGCGGTAGAGCCTGACGCACGTCTTCCGGGTCCGGCCTCCACCAAAGGCGTTTTGTAACCCTGCCGGGTCGCACTCCGGGGGCGGGCTGGGGCCGAGATCAGGGTGCAACCGGGCGGGTGCGGGGAGATCCGGCGCTGTGGCGGGCGCTAAACGCGGCTCAAAGCGCGCCAGCGGGATCTTTCGACGAAGTCGCAGATGCGTCCTGCGTCGCGCGACCGCTGCCTGCGGCCATGACCTCAAGCAGGCCAGTCTCAGTCACCACGCCGTCCAGCAGGACGTCGTGGTTCTCGCGCGGCGTCACTGCAACCTCCTGCGCCGCAAACGCCAGCCCGAGCGTGCGAACCCGGCCCGAGGCCCGCAAATCTGCAATCGTCCGGTCATAATACCCGGCGCCGTAACCAAGCCGGCCGCCCTGGCGGTCAAAGGCCAATAGGGGGACGAGCAAGACGTCCGGGCGCACGCTCCCGGCGCTCACGCTAGGTTCTCCGACGCCAAAGGCGCCCCGGATCAACGGGTCGCCGGGCCGCCAGCTTCGGAACTCCAGCGTCTGATACGTCCCGCGCGGCGGGGTCGCCGGCAGCGCCGTCAGATAGCCGGCTGCCGCGAGACGGCGCAGGAGATCCTGAGGGTCGATCTCGTCGCGAACGGCGCAATACCCGGCGACACTGCGAGCGTCTGGTCCCAGCCATGCAGGATCAAACGCGGCGGCGAGACGTCGCCCGGCGTCAGGGTCAGCCTGCGCGCAGGCCGATCGGTGCAGACGCATGTGGGCCCGAAGAACCGACTTGGCCTGAAGAACCGCTTGGTCCCCCAGAGCCCCCTGGTCCCCTAAAGCCCCCTGGTCCCCTAAAGCCCCCTGGTCCTGTTTCATGTCCGTCGTCATGACGACCATCTTGATGATTGGCGGCCCCGCCAACGCCGTGAGATCAGACTCATCCCCGTGCGACCCGACATAGTCAGGTGGGCGCCAGTTGATCAGGACCACGGTCCCGGCCAGAGCCAGCTCCCTTCAGGAACGATACGGTCGGTGGGATTGAAGTGTCCCACGCACGCCACAGAAGCCGCCTCTGTCAACGTAGGACGCCTGACCGCACGGCACAAGCACGCCCACACTGCGCGCCCAGAATGCGCGCCCACACTGCGTGTCGCCCGGGCATGTGCATTTGGCGGCCAGTCGCGTCACGCTGCGGCGCCGAATTGCTCGAGCAGATCCGGCGGATAGGGACTGGCGTAGGGCGTGATCGAGTAACGGGCTCGGATCGTCTCGACCGGTTCGCGCCAGACCTCCTCCCAAGCGATGAGCATCAGCGGCGGCGTCTCGCGTCCATGCGCCCAGGCCGTGGCGATCACTTCCATCAACACACCGAAGCCCGCCGGCTCGCCGACGGCCGCGACGCCAGCGGTGACGGCGAGGAACTGCGCAGAATAGGAGTGACCGAATTGCGCCATCTGAAACGCCGACAGCGCCACCTCATGCAGCGCCGTCGTCTCATAGCCCGCAACAATATGCCACAGATCATGCGCCTGCAGGATGCGCGTGTTGAGGTAGCCGAGCGGCGGGGGCAGGTGCGTCAAGCCGATCGCGTCACGGTCGAGCACTTCAAGATCGAAGCCGTTCTCCACGATGAGATCGTGAAAGCGGCGCCCGAGCGAGCCCGGCGGGCAGGCGGCGAGTTCGGCAAGCTCAATGCGCGCCGGCCAGGCGGCGTCAGCGGCCGCGCCGACCCCGGCATAGGCATGGCTTGCAAGGCACAGCCTCGCCTGGAACGCCGCCGGCATCATGCCGCCGAGCGCAGCCGTGCGCATGGTGATCGCACCCGCGTCAAGCCGTCCCGCACGCGCGTCCTCCACCACATTCCAGTAGGCCGCCCAGAGGCCATCGGGGGCGGTCTCCGGCGGGCGGTGAAGCGGGGCGACCGGCGGCGCGCCGATCTGCCTGCCAAGCCAGCCTTCAGCAAAGGCGTCGAACGTCTCGCCGACCTCATCCGGGGCCAGATAGGCTGCATGCGCAAAGGTCGCCGCGATCGTCAGACGGTCCTGCGCGGCGGCGACGAAGGCCTGTGGCTTGAGCTGCGCCGCTGTGGCGCGCAGCGTCGCGCCGCGCAGCGGCCTGGCGAGCGCGTCGATGAAGGCCTGGGAGACGTCATCCAGACCCTGCCCTGCCCCTGTCTGCGTCATCCCAGCACCATGACGCCAGGCGGCGGCGGATCCCGGTAGAGATCCGCCACAAGTCCGGCGCGCCGCTCCAGCGTCAGGCGCTGGTTTACATATCCCTTGTCGGTGATTTCGCCCGCGTCGATGGACGGCGGTTCGCTCATCAGCATGGCCCGCGCGATCCGGCGTGAGGAGCCTCCGGCGGCGGCGTTGAAGGCAGCCAGCCGCTCACCGGCTGCGCGGGCAAGCGCGGCGAAGGCCTGTGTCCTGTCCCCGCCGGTCTCGCCTGCGAACTGGGCAAGCGCCGCCGGGGAGGGCCACAGCAGCGCGGAGACATAGGCTTGGTCCTGGCCGGCGATCACAGCGTCGTGCACGAGCGGCGAACAGGCGGCGACGACGTCCGGGCGAAGCGTGCCGACTGACACCCAGGTGCCCGAATTCAATTTGAAGTCCTCTGTAACCCGCCCGTCGAAGATGAGGCCCTGCGTCGGATCGTGCGGATCGACAAACTTCGCCGCATCGCCGAGCTTGTAGAAGCCCTCATCGTCAAACGCCTCGGCTGTGCGCACCGGATCCTTGTGATAGCCGGGCGTGACGGTCGGACCCTTGACCCGCACCTCCAGTTTGGACCCGTTGGGCGCGAGCTTCAGCGTCAGCCCTGGCAACGGCAGTCCGATCAGGCCGACCCTTTCTGCGAGCCAGTGCACGACCGTCACGCCCTGTGTTTCCGTGGCGCCGTACATCGTGGTGAGCGGCACGCGAAACCCTGTGGCCTTAATCGCCAGCGCCTGCAGACGGTCGTAAAGATCGTCCGACAGGGTGGCCCCGCCATATCCCATGTACCGGAGGTTCTTGAAGAACGCGCGCATCAGCCGCTCATCGCGCTCCATGGCGTCGGCGAGCATGCTGAAGGCGATCGGCGCAGAGCCGAATACGCGCGGGCTGACCTCATAGAGATTGCGGATCGTTGTCTCGAACATGCCGGGAACCGGCTTTCCCTCATCCAGGTACAACGTGCCGCCCGCCCACAGATTGGCGTTGAAGTTCACGTTGGCCCCGGAGATGTGGTTCCACGGCATCCAGTCCAGGCTGAGCGGCGGGTCGTCGAAATCCATTTCCTCATTGCGCAGGCCTTCCTGCGCCGCGATCAGGGAACACATGGCGCCCTGTGTCTGCGGCGCCGCCTTCGGCATGCCGGTCGACCCGGACGTGAACAGAAATTTCGCCACGCTCGCATCGCTCAGCATCCCCATCGCGCGGGCCACCGCTGTGCTTGGCGGGGTGGCGGCAAGGCTCGCGTAATCGCTCACGCCGGAGCATCCGCCATCGGCTGCGATTACTCTCACACCGGTCAGGTCCAGAGCCGCCAGCGCCTTGGCGAACGGAGCATGCGTCTGCACGAAGATCGCCTTGGGCGAGACCGTCGCAAAACAGTGGCGCAGCTTTGCAAAGTCGCCCGACATCGTTGAATAGGCGGTCGAGATGGGCGCCGCCGGCGCACCGGCTTTCATTGCCGCGAGCGTCACCATCGCATGCTCGATCGAGTTGCCGGACAGGATCATGAGCGGCGCGTCGGGGCCAAGCCCGATGTCCAGGAACGCTTGGGCGAGACTGTCGGTGATGCGCTTGGCCTCTCCATAGCTCACACTGCGCCAAGGCCCGTGGTCGGGCAGGCGCTGCTTGATGAAGGGGCGATCTGGAAACTGCCCCGCGCGCTCATCCAGGAGGTGGACGATGGTGCGCGGCCGCGCGCCTGGCGGGTGATTTGAGCGGATGAGGATCGCGCCATCGGCGCGACGCTCCACGCTGATGTCCGGTCCCTTCTGGGCCAATGGCTTGAACGGAGGCTGGGCTGTAGGTCGGCCGGCGGCGCCCTCGGCAGGCATTGCGTTTTCTCCCATACCGCCCCCCGTTGCAGCAGACTTCCTGTGGAAAGACTACATGAGGCAGGAGCGGCGCCAACTGTGGGATGCTGCGCCTGCGCCTGGCGCATGGCATGGTCGCCATCACGCGGCGCCAGGGCAGCATCACTCAGGCAGGCGCCCCATGACGCGTCCTGGCTTGTGACGTCCAGTTGTTAGCTTACACCACATCCTGCCCAAGTCACTGGGCTCAAAAATCGAACAAAAAAGAGCCGGCCGACTGGGGCGTCGGCCGGCTTCAGAAGAAACCGCCGCACGGCGGTCAAAGGATGGTGTCTACTGCGCGGCGATGCGCGCCCAGCGCAGCATGTCGGCGTCGTCACGCCCGCCGCCCGCCTTCTTCTTCTTGGCCACCGGCTGATAAGCCATCTGGGCGTGCTCAGGGCAGTACGAACACCCAGCCGCCGCCGCGTGACCGCAAAACCCGAAGTTCTCGTCCGTTGGATCGCCGATTGGCCATTTGCAGGTGCGCTCATTGAGCGTGAGAACATTGGCCATGCGCCCGTTGGCCAAGCGCACCGGCTCCACTTCGATGGCGGCCGGCGCCGGACGCGGACGGGGAGGCTGCGCCTGCACCGCGGCAGGGCGGGGGCGCGGCGTGCGCTGTGGGCGGCGGGCTGGACGGGTGGGCGTCACCCGGCCTGCAAGACCAAGCCTGTGCACCTTGCCGATGACGGCATTGCGCGTCACGCTGCCCAACTGTTTCGCGATCTGGCTGGCCGAGAGGCCCTCCTGCCAAAGCTTCTTCAAAAGCGCCACGCGTTCGTCCGTCCAGCCCATGGCTCGCCCCTTTTCCGACACCACATATAGTTGCGACAGCTCCGCTTTGCTGGCTGTCTGATCACCTACCCATAGTAACTGCGTCAGCCGCGCACACAATGCTTGGGGTTAAGCAATCCACAACAAGGGTAAACCAAAGGTAAACCAGCATGCGCCGGCACACACAAGATCTGGGTGGCGACGATGGCGACGCGTGCTGCCGCGCGCCACGGTCCTGGCGGTCCGATCCCGTCAGTCGATCCGGGCCCCGGCGATCCGGGCCCCGGCGATCCGGGCGCCGGCGATCCGGCCCCCGGCGATCCGGGCGCCGGATGCGGCTTCTCCGGGTCCGGGATGGCGACATGGTGCAGCCGCCCATGACCGCGTCTGCCGGTCTTCGCCCCCACGGGCAGTCAAACGAACAAGTTGGCCGGGCGTGGCCGCTAAAGCTTTGCAGGTCGGCCGCGCCAGAATGCTGACGCTTCTGCGGATGGCGCGAACCTGCTCGGGCCCGGCTGTCCCGCCAAGCATGCTCGGCGTGCCTATGGCCTTCTGGCCGCATCGGGCCTAGACCGCATCCGAAGCGCCGAACAGGGTGATTGACAAGGGTCTGCAGATGGATAGCAGCGCACGCCGACTGGCGCCGCGGACATATGGGCCGGTGAACTGGCTGGGCCTGTGGACGCTGTACCTGAAAGAGGTTCGCCGCTTCCTGAAAGTGGCGATGCAAACTGTCCTCGCGCCGGTCGTGTCGACATTGCTGTTCATGATGGTGTTCGCCATCGCTGTCGGGCAGGGCCGCGGCGACGTCCTCGGCGTGCGCTATAATGATTTTGTTGCGCCCGGACTGATCATGATGGCGCTTTTGTCCAACGCCTTCGCCAACTCCTCGTCGTCGCTCGTTCAGGCCAAGCTGATGGGATCGTCGGTTGACTTCCTGATGCCGCCGCTGTCGCCGAGCGAACTCACCATCGCTTTTCTCGGCGGCGCAGTCACGCGCGGCGTTATCGTCGCGTTCGCCAGCATCCTCGCCTGCGCGCCGTTCGCGCACATCGTCCCAGCCCATGGCTGGGCGGTCGCATATTTCGGACTGTCGGCCGCCCTGATGTTCGGCGCGATCGGCATCATCGGTGGCCTGTGGTCTGAGAAGTTCGACCATATCGCGGCCGTCACCAACTTCGTCGTCACGCCTCTGACCTTCCTCTCGGGCGCTTTCTACTCCACCGCCATGCTGCCCGAGCCATTTGCCAGCATCGCGCACTGGAACCCGGTTTTCCACCTGATCGACGGCTTCCGCTACGGCTTTATCGGAGCAGCTGACGGCGACGTCTCCACCCACATCTGGTGGACCATGCTCGTGACCGCGCTGGTGTGCCTGTGGGCGTGGCTGCTGGTGCGCCGCGGCTACCGCCTCAAGGCCTGACTGCGCGCTTTGCGCTGCAGATCAAAGACCGAGCGCTGCGCGAGCTTGGGCTGCGACCTCTTCTGGCGTTATGGCGAACTTCTCGTAGAGCGTTTCATACGGGGCTGAGGCCCCGAAATCGCACAGCCCCACGAACCGTCCGTCCGCCCCGAGCCAACGCTCCCAGCCCATGCGCACGGCTGCTTCCACACCGATGCGGACGAGCCCTGCCCCGAGCACGTCGGCCTGGTAGGCTGGCGACTGACGCTCGAACAATTCCCAGCACGGCATGGACACCACCCGTGCGCCCACGCCCTGCGCCTCCAGCAACGCCTGGGCCGAGAGCGCGATGTCGACCTCCGACCCGGTCGCCAGCAACGCCACGCGCTCGGGCGCCGTCGCGGCCCGCAGCACATAGGCCCCGAGAGCGACCAGGTTCTGCTCCGTATGTGTCGTGCGCGCATTGGCTACTTTCTGGCGCGTCAGCGCGATTACGCTCGGGCTCGACGCCAGCGACAGCATGATCTCCCAGGCCTCCAGGGTCTCCACCGCGTCGGCTGGCCTGAAGACAAACAGATTGGGCATGGCCCGCAGCGCGGCGAGATGCTCGATTGGCTGGTGCGTCGGTCCGTCCTCGCCGAGCCCGATCGAGTCGTGGGTGAGCACATGGATCACCCGCTGTTTCATGAGGGCCGCCAGCCGGAGAGCCGGGCGCATGTAATCTGCAAAAACCAGAAAAGTGCCTGAATAGGGGATAATCCCCCCGTGCAGCGCCAGCCCGTTCATCGCCGCCGCCATTGCATGCTCACGCACGCCGTAGTGCACGAACCGCCCTGCCCGGTCGCCTGGCGAGAACGCGCTCATGCTGCGCGTCCTGGTGTTGTTGGACCCGGTCAGGTCCGCTGAGCCGCCGACCATGTGGGGAACCAGATCCGTGAGCAGCTCCAGCGCGTCGCCCGAGTGCTGGCGCGTCGCCTGCGCCTTGGGCGCGGCGATCAGAGACTGCTTCGCCGACCGCACGGCCTGGCCCAGGCCTTCCGGCAGTCGCCCGTGCACCGCCGCCTCGAACGCTGCGCTGGCCGCTGCATCGACGCCAGCCAGGCGCGCGCGCCAAGCGGCGCGCTGTTCGCCGCCGCGCCCGCCCGCCGCGCGCCATGCCGTCAGAATCTGCGCTGGGATCTCGAATGGGGCATGCGGCCAGCACAACGCCCGTCGCATGTCCGCCACTGCGCCGCCGGTCACGCCATAGCCATGCGCCTTCGCTGTGCCGGCGACTGCGGAGGCGCCGTAGCCGATCACGGTACGGCAGGCGATGAGGGTGGGGCGCGTGGCCGATTTCGCGTCCGACAGCGCCTGCGTGAGTGCGGCGGGGTCATGCCCGTCAATCCGGACTGTCCTCCAGCCGCTGGCTTCAAACCGCGTCAGCTGATCTGTGGAGTCCGCCAGATCGAGGCCGCCGTCGATCGAGATCGCATTGTCGTCGAACAGCACGATCAGCTTTGACAGCTGCTGATGTCCGGCAAGCGCGATGGCTTCCTGGCTGATGCCCTCCATGAGGTCGCCGTCGGAGGCGATCACATAGGTGTGGTGATCGACCAGCGCATCGCCGAAACGCGCGTTCATCATGCGCTCCGCCATCGCCATGCCGACTGCCGTGGCGATGCCCTGCCCAAGCGGTCCGGTCGTTGTCTCCACGCCCGCGCCATGGCCGAATTCAGGATGACCGGCGGTCTTCGCGCCCCATTGGCGGAACCGCTTCACTTCCTCGATCGAAAAGTCAGCGTAGCCAGTGAGATGCAGCGCCGCGTAGAGCAGCATCGACCCGTGCCCGGCGGAGAGCACGAAGCGGTCGCGATCAGGCCAGCTGGGATCAGCCGGATCAAACTTCAGGAATTGCGTGAACAGAACGGTCGCGGCGTCGGCCATGCCCATCGGCATGCCCTGATGGCCTGACTTTGCGGCGTCGACCGCGTCGACGGCCAGGAAGCGGATCGCATTCGCAAGATCTGCATGGGTCACAGCCGTCGACATGATCATCTCCGATCAGGCCCCGATTCGGGCCTCTCTGCGGCTTTCAACGCCTTTCGCGCGGCCGGTCAAGAACGCCCAGGCCCGCCTGAGCCGCGCGCTTTGGCAGAATCGCCGCGTAGGTGTAGCCTCACGCATCGCCATGACAGATCATCTGCCTCCCGTGCAGCCCAGCGAGCAGCCCAGCGAGCAGCCCAGCGTGCAGCCCAGCGTGCAGCCCAGCGTGCAGCATGCCCCCGCGCTCCCAAGCCAGACCTTGCCGGGGGCCGCCTCCGCAGCTTCGCCGGGGGGGCTTCCCGTGGGCGCGCCTGACCGCGTTCCGGCGTACGCGGGTCCGGCCGGTCGGGACCCCAGCGCTGACCTGGTCGCGGCGCCGCATGAGGGCGAAGCCGCGCTCGCTGACGCACTCGCTCGTCTCGACGCCGCGATCGCCAGCCTGGCGGGTCGCCTCGCCGCCGCCCAGCGCGATGCAAAGGCTGCGGACAACCTGCGAATCGAGCACGACCGGCTGAGCGCGGCCCTTGAGGCGTCGCACCAGCGTGAGCGAGACTTGCAGCGGGCGGCTCAAGAAGCGTCCCAGGCCCTTGACCAGGCGATCGCGGAAGTCCGCGCTGTGCTGGGAGAGCCCTGAGAGGCCCGCCCGACGGCCTGGATCAGCGCGGGTGGCATCATGGGAAAGATCACCATTGAGGTGAACGGCAAGCCCTACGCGCTGGGGTGCGCGGATGGCGAAGAGGCGCGCCTTCTCAGTTTTGTGCGTGAATTCGACCGCGAAGTGGCGAGCCTCGCCAAGTCGCTTGGTCAGATTGGCGACGCGCGGTTGTTCCTCATGGCAGGTCTTCTGTATACAGAGGAGCTCTCTGAGGTCCGCGCGCGCCTCAAGGCAAGCGAGTTCGACCATGCCGCAGCGCTCGCCGCCCATGGCGCGGATCGCGCCCGAATCACGGCTCTGGAGGCGCGCATTGCGGAACTTTCGCGCGACCTGGAAACGGCGCGTCACGATCGCGCTGCTGAGGCTGCCCGCGCAGATGCAGCCGAGGAGATGACGCACGAACGGCTCAA
Organism: Caulobacterales bacterium; assembly: GCA_044375455.1. Classification (GTDB taxonomy): domain Bacteria; phylum Pseudomonadota; class Alphaproteobacteria; order Caulobacterales; family Aquidulcibacteraceae; genus JBEIHX01. The sequence goes on from JBILMQ010000011.1 coordinate 27,376, forward strand.
AGCCGCAGCCGCCCGCATTGATGCGCTCGTCGCGGCTGTGGAGTCGGCCTGATCGGCCCCATGTTTTGCGCCGGGGGATCTGGACCCTCGCGCCCCAGTGAGCTTGGCCAATGAGCCCAGCCAACGACGTTCGGCAAATGTCCCGGGAGCCAGGGGCCCGGGAGGCAAGGTCCTGGGAGGCAAGGCCCTGGGAGCCAAGGCCCTGGCCTCCTATCACGACAGCCCATTTATCCCAGGCCACTCG
>JBILMQ010000407.1:0-2519 GCA_044375455.1 Caulobacterales bacterium
GGCACCGGACTTGAATTGCCCACCGCCGGCGCGCCATACGTTCACAGGTGACGATGTCGCTCTCCCTTCCCGCCCGTACGCCGCGTTGCGACCGCACGGCGGCGCAGACAAGACGCCCCGACGGGATTGCTCCCTGGCCGCGCCGCCAGACGCCGGCGCGGGCGGATGACGCGCACCGCCCATGAGCAGATCCCGGCAGGTCCTGTTTCGCTGCGACGCCAGCCCCGAGATCGGGGCCGGGCACATCATGCGCTGCCTGACGCTCGCCGAAGCACTGACCCGCCGCGGGCTTCAGGCGCGCATCCTCGCTTTGCCCGCAACCCGCGCTACCGTGGCGGCGATCGCCGGCGCCGCGATCGAGATCATCGAGACACCGGCCGCCGACGATCCAGCGACCCTGCTGTCCCTGGCGCGAGACGGCGCAGCCCTGATCGGCGTCGACAGCTATCACCTCGACACTGCCTATCTCACCGCACTGCGCGGCGGCGCCGACCGCCTCCTGGTGCTCGAAGACAGCCCGCACAGGACGCTGTGCGCCGACATTGTGCTTGACCCCGCACCCGGCCGACGCCCGGAGCACTATCAAGGCCTCATCCGCCATGACGCCCTGGCGCTGACCGGTCCTGCCTATGCCCTGCTGCGCCCCGCCTTTGCCCGCGCCCGCGCTGGCGCACTCGTGCGCCGGCGCCAGGCGCCGGTGCAGCGTCTCCTGGTTGCCCTGGGCGGCGGCGACGCCCGCGGCGCCCTCGCATCCGTGCTCGACGGCGTCGCACGCTCCGGTTTGTCGCTGGACGTGCATGTGGCTGGACCGCCGCCGGAGACCGCGCCCGCCACGCTTGGCGCGGCGCGCCTCATCGTGCATGGCGGGGTCAGCGCCATGCACGCCCTGATGTCAGAGTGCGACCTTGCCATCGGCGCGGCCGGCGGTTCCGCCTGGGAGCGGGCGGCGCTTGGTCTGCCGAGCCTGATCATCGAACTCGCAGACAACCAGGCCGACACCATTGCAGGTCTTGTTGCGGCAGGCGCCGCCCGCCGGCTCGGGCGCGCCGGAGCGCTCGATACAGCCGCCATCGCCGACGACCTGACACGCCTCGCCAAGGATGGCGCGGCGCGCGTCGCCATGGCGCGGGCCGGCGCTCTTCTGTGCGACGGGCTTGGCGCAGGCCGCGTCGCGCTCGCCCTGTTTCCCCATCACGCCGACGACGGCGCCGAGGTCAGCCTCAGACCTGCAGCCGCCACCGATTGCCGCATCACCTTCACCTGGCGGCGCATGGCGCAGGCCGACGGACTGACGTCCGACCCCGCCCCGGCCATTTGGGAGGATCACCAGCGCTGGTTCGCCGACCGGCTGCAGACGCCCGAAGCCGGCGCGCTGGCGATCATCGACCATGGCGGTCACCCTGCAGGCCTGCTGTGGCTTGAGCCGCTCTGCGCTGCGCCAGACCCGCGCACAGGGGCGCACGCCCTCCTGCAGACCGCCCCGCATGACCATGACGCCCTGCGCCTCGGCGTTTTCATCGACCCGGCGCGGCGCCGGCGTGGGGTTGGCGCCGCCGCACTGGCCGCCGCGCGCGATCTCATCCCCCAGACACCATTCTACGCGCAGGCCCCACCCACACAGTGGCCAGCCCACGCCCTGCTGCGCCGGGCGGGATATACACATCTCGCCCCGGACCTTTATCGCCGCGCGTGACCGGCTGACCGACCAAAGCCCGGACGCCATTTGCCAGAGGGCGCCAGAGGGAGCGGGTGGGCGCCAGAGAGCGCCAGAGGGGCCCAGCGGTGCTCCAAGCGGGAGCAGAGAGGGGTGGTGCGCCAGGGGCGTCCGGCCCGCCCTCAGCGCGCACGCATGGACACGCCTGCACCGGGCTGCTTGACTTCAGGCCGATCGCGGCGTCCGCGCGCGTGACGACACACACGGAGGCTCGCCTTGTTCACCCTCACCCGCCGCGCCCTCGCCATGAGCGCCCTTGGCGCCGTGATCGCCGAAGCCGCCGCCGCGGCCCCGTCCATGGCCTTTGCCGACGCCGCCGCCAGCGATCCGGTTGCGCTTGGCTGGATGCAGGGCAGCCCGCCGCCGCAAGACAAGCGCATCGCCTTTGAGGATGGCTCTTTCTTCCGGTTTCCGCAGACCCGCTGGAGTTTTTCCAACTGGCGTTATTTTGTGCGCAGCATCCCGGTCAGGCGTGGATCCGGCCCTGCAACGCCGCTGCCGACAGCACTGCGCGATGATCTTGAGGCCGTGCGCCTCACGCCGCTCTTCGCCACGTCCCCGATCACGTTCCGCCAGTCGCTTGACGCGACGTATACGGATGCAATCCTGGTGCTGCACCGCGGTCGCATCGTCTATGAGCGCACCTTCGGGGTCACCACCCGCCAGACGCAGCACATCCTGTTCTCGGTCACGAAATCCTTCGCCGGGCTGATCGCCCAGATCCTCATCACCGAAGGCCGGATCGACCCGGAGCGCCCGGTCGCCTTCTATCTCCCCGAACTCGCCAAAAGCGGCTTTGGCGACG
>JBILMQ010000157.1:0-8411 GCA_044375455.1 Caulobacterales bacterium
CCTGGCGCCCGCGTGTGAGCAGAAATGTCAGTGGATCGCGCAAGCGCGCCCGCCATGCCGTCTCGTTGTGGTCGGCGCCATCGTAGACCCTGGTCTCAATGGTGCGTCCCTCAGCATAGCCAAGACTATAGAACACCTGCGTCAGCGCCTCCTGGTAGGGCGCATAAAAATGGTCCAGGAAACCGGTGCCGCGATCGAGCCAGAGGCGGTGTGACGCTGGCGACAGCTGCTTTGCACGCAGGTAATCGCCGAAGGCGGCGATGATCGCCGGCCGCCATGCGCCCTGGTCATCCGTCAGGATCCTGTCGGTGACTGTCACCGGCCAGTGGACGGACAGCCCTGCGGCCCCGCCGAACACGTCTGGATGCTCCGCCATGGTGTAGACTGAGATCAGCGCGCCCATGCTCGAGCCCATGAGAAAGGTCGATCCGCGGTCCGGACGGGTGCGAAACGCAGCGTCCACCCGCGGTTTGAGTTCCTCGACAAGAAAACGGCCGTATGCATCCGCACGCCGGGCTTGGGGCGGGAATTCCTGCGATGCGACATCGCCGATCGGGCCCGTCAGTCTTTCCAGCACGCCGGAGGGCGCGTACTCCAGACGGCGCGCCGGCGTGCTCCAGACGCCGACGATGATCGCTGGTTCAATGGCGCCTTGCGCGGACAGCGCCTGCATCGCTTCATCAACCCCCCAATCGACGCCTGTGTTGGCGATGCGCGGATCGAACAGGTTCTGTCCGTCATGCGCGTAGATCACAGGAAAGCGCGCCAGCGTGTCGGCGTCATATTGCGGCGGCAGATAGATGCTGACAATGCGCGGTTCCTCCAGGAACGCTGAGCGCACGTCGCGCCAGTGAAGAAGCCGCCCTACAACTTGAGCCCCGGCGGGATCGGCGACATATTCCTGAATGTCATGCTTCCAGTCGGAGATGGTGATCGTGACGTCCCGATCGCCGTCGACATCAACCCGGGTGTTGGGCATCACGGCGCCCGACGGTCCAAGCCCCTCGCGATCCCAAGAGCCCTGGGTGATCTTGAACTCAAGCCGGATCCCGCGCCGCGTGCGCAAGGTGGCGGAGCGCGCGCGGCCTTCACCTTGCATGAGAAGACCATCCGCGCGCCAGGGCCCGAGTTCGGCAAGATCGCCGGTGAGATAGACTGCACCGGAGTTCTCCGGAACCGTCGCGCGTATGGTGACGCGGGCCGTAGCATTCTCGCTCAGGTGCGCGCACCCCGCCGCACCCAAGAGCACAAACAGGAACAATATGCGCATCATCGCCGTCTCACCGTCGCTTCGGGCGGGCGGGCAGGGGAGTGAAGCGGATGGCTTGACCTCCGCCCGGCGCCAAAATCAGGCTGAGGGTGTCGTCCCGAGTCACCTTGCGCTCCTCAATCACGATATCGCTGCGCTGCGATCCGCGATAGTCGGCGGCGGGGCCATCTCGGTAGATCTGGGCGCGGTAGGCCACGCCAGGCTCCAGAAAGGTCAAGGGCGCGCTGAGTTGGCGCGCCTGCTCGTCGGTGATGGCGCCGAGATACCAGTCGCGGCTTTTGCGGTCGCGGCGGACGATCGTGACAAAATCGCCGAGTTCGCCGTTGAGAACGCGCGTTTCTTCCCAGTCGACGGGAACATCGCGGATGAACTGGAATGGGCCGGGATTGGCCTCGTAATTGGCGAGCAGATCCGCAGCCATCTGAATGGGGCTGTAGATCACCACATAGAGCGCGAGCTGCTTGGCCCAGGTTGTGGCGACGCCTTCGGGCGATTGCGTCTGCATGCCGAAAATCCCGGGCGTGAAGTCCATCGGACCGGCGAGCAGTCGCGTGAAGACCAGATTGGCCTCATGTTCGGGCGGATTGGAGGGATTGCCCCAAGCATTATACTCCATGCCGCGCGCGCCTTCGCGGGACACCCAGTTCGGGTAGGTTCGGCGAAGACCGGTGTCCTTGATCGGCTCATGTGGGTTGATTGCGATCTGGTGGCGAGCAGCCGCCTCTATGACACGCAGATGGTGGCGCGCCATCTCCTGACCTTCGTGCCACGCGAAGCGGACCTGTCCGTCCTGCGCGTTCACGCGCGCGCCCGCCGCATCGGAGACGTAGCCGGTCTTGACGACCCGTACTCCAAGGCGCTGATACAGCGCGAAGCCCGCCTCCATCTGGCTTTCATAGTGCGCCGCATTGGCCGAGGTCTCATGATGTCCAATGATGCGCACGCCGCGTTTGCGGGCATAGGACGTCACCTGTTCAAGATCGAAATCAGGATAGGGCTGCGTGAAGCTGAAATCCTCTCCATTGCCGAACCAGTCGCCGTCCCAGCCGATGTTCCAGCCTTCGATCAGAACGCCGGAGAAGCCATTTCGGGCGGCGAAGTCAATGTAACGCAACGCGGTTTGCGTGGTCGCGCCATGCTTGGCGCCCGAGGCCCAGCTCGCGACGCCCAGATGCATCTGCCACCAGATGCCGACATATTTTCCTGGTTCAAACCAGCTCACGTCGCCCAGCGCATTGGGTTCATTGAGGTTCAAGATCAGATGAGACTCAACAAGGCCGCCAGCGTCAGACGACATTTGAATCGTACGCCAGGGCGTTGCAAACGGTGCGCGCCGAACCACGGCCGCATCGCCGACGCCAGGGGTGAGTAACGCGTTGAGGCCACGCCCCTCGATGCGCATCAGGTTCATGCCTGAGTAATCGACAAGAGCGGCCTCGTGCACCGAGAGATGCAGCCCGCTCGCCAGCTTCAGCGTCAAAGGCGTCTGGGCCACACCGATCTCTTCGATGGGCGTGCGGTAGTACAGGTACTCCTCGCGGTTGGAGCGCATAGCCGGCGTCCACAGCGCCTCGCCGGCCTGCGCGAAATTGAACTCGGTAAGCTCGTTGAGGATGCGCACATCGGTAAGCTGCGCCTGCTGCGGAAACTCGTAACGGAACCCTAACCCGTCATCATAGACGCGAAACACGACGTCAATGCTGCGGTGCGGCGCATTTTGCTCGCTGAGCGTGAAGCGAAGCTCATTGTAGTGATTGCGGATGCGCCGCTCTTCTCCCCACGGCTGCTCCCACGTCTCGTCGAAGCTGCGCTGGGACTGGCTTGTCAATTTGAGATTACGTTCGATCTTCGGCGCGTCGACCAGCAGAAACCCGAGCCGGGATGGCGCAATGACCGGCTTGCCCTCGTGCGACACCCGGTAGCTCGCACGCCCTTCGCCATTGATTTCAATCTCAACCACAGTCGCGCCGTTTGGCGAGGCGACCTGCGCCAGAGGCTGAGCCTGGGCTTGCAGGTGCGGCAAAATCCACAGCATCAGCAAAGCCAGCGTAAATCTGATCATAGTTTCACTCCGCGATCGGCCTGGTCGCTTGTCAAGGCGCACAGGCGGTGCATTAAGTGGCCGGACTGATGTGGGATTGCGTGAGAGCCGGCGTGACGAATCGTTCCACCACTCTGGAGGATGTGGCGCGCTTGGCCGGCGTGTCCGTGTCGACGGCGTCGCGTGCGCTCAATGACAGTCCGGCGATCAACCGCCAGACCAAGCAGCGCATCTGGAAGATTGCGCGCGAGCAGAACTATCCCTTCCGGCACTATATGCCGGCGGGTCCGATCGGCGCTCAGGCGACCATTGCCATCGTGGCGCCGCGGACGCGCGGACGCGACTTCATGCTCAGCGATCCGTTCTTCCTGGATCTGTTGGCGGGCCTCGCCGAAGCGGCGAGAGAGCGCGACTGTGATCTGCTTGTCAGTCACGTCGCACCCACCTCCTACGAGGATCTTGCTGTGCTGATGTCGACCTCGCGCGCCGACGGCGTGGTATTTCTCGGCCAGAGCAGCTTGCACGACGCCTTCAACAAGCTGGCGCAGCACGAGAACAGGTTCGTCGTCTGGGGCGCCCAGTTGCCGGATCAGGACTATTGTTCGATTGGCAGCGACAATGTGGCTGGAGGGCGACGGGCGACGTCGCATCTCGCCCGCCTCGGCTGCAAGCGGATCGTCTTTCTGGGCGACATTGATGATCCGGAACCGGCGCAACGCTATGCAGGCTACCTTGAGGCCCTCGCTGCGGCGAAGCTGCACGCAGACCCGGCGCTGACAACGCCGGCCCACTTCGAGGTTGAATCGGCCGAGGCGGCGGTCGACGCCTTGATCCGCCACAAAGTCGCCTTCGATGGCATCGTGGCCGCGAGCGATCTCATCGCGCTTGGCGCACTGCGGGCGCTGCGCCAAGCCGGCATGGCCGCGCCGCGCGACATCTCGGTGATCGGCTTCGACAACGTTCGCTTCGCGCGTTACGCCACGCCCTCGCTGAGCACCATTGCACAAGACACCGCCAAGGCCGGCCGGCTGCTCGTGTCCAAGTTGCTTGATGCAGGTGAGGCCAGGATGCGCAGCCGTTCTGAACGTCTGCCCACCGAACTGATCGTTCGCGAGTCGTGCGGAGGTTAGACGCCCCATGCGAAGCATGCGCCCGCGCTTCATCACAGACGCCGCGCCACGAGACCTGCGAGGCCCGGCAGTTCTCCTGAATATGGCTGCGCAAGGTTAACCGTTTCGATGACCTCCCACTGCCCCGGCAGAGCCCACGACGCCGGGCGGGCGCCGAGATTGAAGGCGCAGATCAGGGCATCGCGTCCCTCGCCGCGGGTAAAGACAAGCAAGGGATCGTTGGCGTCAAGCAACGTCATCGCGCCGGTGCGCAGCACTTGATGGCTCTTGCGCATCGCAATCGCCTTGCGTGCGAACTGGAGCGTTGAACGCGGATCGCGTTCCTGCAGATCAACGGCAAGCGTATGATGGGTCGGGTCAACGGGAAGCCAGGGCTTCGCGGCTGAGAAGCCGGCATTGATCGCGCCGGAGAGCCAGGGGATTGGCGTGCGCGCGCCGTCACGACCGAGCGTGTGCGGCCAATTGGCGATCGCCTCAGGATCGCGGAGCGATTCGAGCGGCACATCGCCCTGCGGCAGGCCCAGTTCTTCGCCCTGATAGACAAAAACGCTGCCCCGCACCGTCATCAGCAGCAGGAGGGCCTGCTTGGCGAATGCGGCCTCGTCGCGGTTGCCAGCCCAGCGCGATACGACCCGTGGTGCGTCGTGGTTCGAAAACGCCCAGGACGGCCACCCTTCGTTGAGGCCCCCGGGCCATGTTTCGCTGCATGCGCGCACCAGCGCCGGGGTAAGTTTATCGGCGTAGAGGTAGTGAAATCCGTAAGCGCTGTGGAGTCTGTTCGGGCCCTCAGTGTAGAGCTTCATCTCCGCATCAGCCTGTTCACCGCCAACCTCAGCGACCAGAAACACCGCGCCACGGCTCTCGCTGAGCTGTCGCACCCGGGCCAGGAATTTGGGGATGTCTGGGTGCGACTGGTTGTAATAATGATGCTGGAAATCGAACGGACGAAGCCGCTTGGCCTCGCCCAGAACTGGCGGATTGTCGCGCAGCAAAGGGTCGTGCATGGCGAAGTTAATTGCGTCGAGGCGGAAACCATCGACGCCGCGGTCAAGCCAGAAGCTGGCGACGCGCAGCAGCGCCTCCTGCACCTCGGGATTGTGCAGGTTGAGGTCAGGCTGTTCCGACTGGAAATTGTGCAGGTAGTATTGTCTGCGGCGCGCGTCCCAGGTCCAGGCCGAAGCCTTGAAAACCGACTGCCAGTTCGTGGGCGGCGAACCGTCGGGCTTGGCGTCCGCCCAGACGTACCAATCAGCCTTTGCGTTGCTGCGGTCACGCCGGCTTTCCCGGAACCAGGCGTGTTCTGTGGAGGTGTGAGAGTAGACCTGATCAATAATAATCTTCAGGCCGAGCGCATGGGTCTCGGCGATCAGTGCATCGAAATCAGCCAGGGTTCCAAAGATCGGATCGACGTCGCAGTAATCTGCAACGTCATAGCCGAAGTCGCGCATCGGGGACGTATAGAACGGCGAAATCCAGATGGCGTCGACGCCCAGGGAGGCGATGTAGGCGAGCTTGCGCGTCACCCCTCTGAGGTCGCCGTACCCGTCATCATTTGAGTCGCAGAAGCTCAGCGGATAGACATGATAGATGACTGCGCCACGCCACCAGGGCGCGCCCGGTTTGGCTTCGCTGAGTATGTGGTGCAGCGCTTCGGTGCTCAAGCTGGACGCTCCGACATGCAGACGATGTAGTCGAAGGGCGCGAGCTCGACGGCATAACTTGCCGGCGCCTGGGCGGTCGGCAGACAGGTTCCATGCAGGGAGCGCCACGAGGCGGAGGCGGGGTCTACCTCGACATTTGCCCGCAGCTTGTCCTTTCCAGTGTTCAAAACGACCAGCACCTCGACGCCGTCATGCAGACGCGAGAAGGCGAAAAGGCCTGGGGTCTCAACATAATTGCGCACCACCTGCCGGCCGCGGCGCAAGGCGGGATGCGCGGCCCGGATCCGCGCCATCTCTGCAATGGCCCGGTACAAGGGATGCGCCGGATTGAAGTTGCCCTGCGCGGTGGTCGCGGTCGTCCCGAGAAGACGGTTGTCATTATAGGACGCCACGCGGCTGGCAAACAGCGTCTCGCGGGCATCCTGGTCGTGGCCGTCCCCGGTGAAACCTTGTTCGTCGCCATAATAGATGACCGGCACGCCGCGCGAGAACATCATCAGCGCGTGGCCAAGGATTGCGCGCTGCAACAGTTCCTGGTCGCTTACGCCTGGGTTTTCGCGCATGAGAAAGTGGGCAAAACGGCCCATGTCATGATTGCCGAGAAACGTCGGCAGTCGCAGCGCTGCGGCCTCGCCGCCGCGATAAACCGCATCAGCCTCGTAGAGCCGGCTCAAACGGTCCGTACCCTGTCCGCGCACAATGACGTCGTAAGCTGCGGACTGGAAAGCAAAGTCGAGGACGGTCGGAAAACCATCGACATGGGTGAACCGGGCAAGACGACCTGGATCCGGATCATACACCTCGCCGAAAATGTAGAAGTTCTCGGTGCCGCGCGCACGGGCGCGCGCCAGCATGGCCGGCACAAACGCCTGCCAGAATTCAGGGTTGACGTGACGTGCGGTGTCAATCCGGAAACCATCGATCGCGAATTCGTCGATCCAGGCTCCATAGATGTCGATCATGCCCTGCACCACGCGGGGATGCGCGGTATATAGATCGTCAAGCCCCGCAAAATCGCCCGATTGCGAGCTCTCGCCTCGAAATGTCGTGTTGCCGCGATTGTGGTAATAGATGGGGTCATTCAACCACGCCGGAACCTTCACGCCGGCTTCCCCCGTCGGCACGAAGGTCTCATAGGCGAAGTTGGGATTGGTCAGACGGGCGAAGTTCTCGTCGCTGCGGTCAGTGTCGCCAACAAACCCATCGTTGATCGCCGGGCCAGCAACGCCCCCGCGTCTTGAATACGGGAAATCGGCGCGCGATCGATAGGGGCAGCCCTCAGGCGGGCAGCCGCGAAACTTGATCACGTCCGCAGTATGGTTGGTGATGATGTCCATGTAGACCCGCATCCCCCGGGCGTGGGCGGCCGCGACGAAGCGGGCGAAATCCGCCCGTGTTCCGAAATGCGGGTCGATATTGGTGAAATCGGTGATCCAATAGCCATGATACCCGGCCGACTCCTGTCCGGGCGGGCCTTGCACCGGTTTGTTCTGGTAAACCGGCGCCAGCCAGATCGCCGTCGCCCCCAGGCCTTGAATGTAGTCCAGCCTGCGGATCAGCCCCGCCAAGTCGCCGCCGTGGAAAAAGCCTTTATGGGTCGGATCGTAGCCGGTCGCCAGCCGATCACCCGACAGGCCGCCGCGGTCATTGGCGGGATCGGCGTTCTCAAATCGGTCGGGCAGCAGAAAGTAGACAACTTCGTCCTCGGGCACGCGTCCGGGCCCGGGACCGCCCCGCGTGGCAGGCAGGCCCGCCTGAGTCGCCTGCGCCTGAGTCGCCTGCGCCTGAGTCGCCTGCGCCTGCGGTGTCTCGGTTGGGCTCAGCAGGGCTTGGGCCGGGACGGTGCGCTGTGCCGACGCAGCGGCGCGCGTTGCCTGCGCGCGACCCGATGTCGGCTCCTCGCCTCCAACAGCGCCGGCAGCGCGCGCGTTGGCAAAGAAGGGAGCGCCGCCCAGCAGCATACCGCAAAACACCCCAGCCAGAGCCGTGCGTCGCCACATGATTCTGCTCCTTGAGACTGCTGTCAGGTGGGCTTTGGTTTACGGCGAGCCCTGGGTTTGCAAAAATTTGCATTGTCCACGGGCTCTGTCAAGCACGGCAGCCCTGGTGTTTTGGCCGCTAAAATCGACATTTTTTGCGGACGCTGTTGGGTTTTTGTCACAATTGACTGGATCGCGGTTTGCATTAATTTGCCGTCCAATAGGGGCGGTTCGGACAACGTTGCCCCATGTTGAGGGGGAGGAGAGTCAGCAATGGATCAAGGCCTGAATAGCCGCAGATGGAGGCTCATGACGTCGGCGGCGAGCGGT
>JBILMQ010000018.1:0-25543 GCA_044375455.1 Caulobacterales bacterium
CGCCCATCCGCGCGTCCTCGGTAAAGGCCGCTCGGACATGGGCGGCCTGCCCTGTCTCTGGTCCGCGGTGACGACCGATGCACTGCGGGGCTGCGGGCGCTGCCGGGCTTTGGGGGGGCTGCGCCGTCGCTGGAGCCCGTCAAAAACCAAGGAACAACCCCTTGGCGCCGTCGTGGCGCTGCACATCCAGGTTCTCCGGGCGTGCACCAGGGATTGCTGCGCGACATCTGACGCTGATCACTGCTTTTGATCCTGTGCGTGAGCGCTGTCGTATCTTTCACAGAGCGAACAAGGGTGCGGGTGATGGGGCGTGCGATGGCCGTGGTGTGGGCCCAATGGCGCTTTCTGAGCGTCGACCGGTCGTCGTGTGCAAATACCATCGGGGGCCCAGTGCAGGCCGTTTCGATCAGCCAGCGGCCGCAAATGGCGGCCATGATGGTCTGGGCGTCACGGCCAGCTGATGAGAGTTGGCCCGTCGGAGGCAGTCGACCTGGTCTTGCGCTGTGTGCAGGATTGGTTTGCAGGCGGCGGGCTGACCTGCGATCCGCTCTGCCGGGCGGGGACAATCTGTTTTGCGCTGCGCCAGTTCGGCAGGCCTGCGCCCCGCCCACCCAGCCCGCCAGGCAAAGTTGCCCTGCTGTCGCTGCCGGCCCAAGGCTCGGGGTGACGCCAGCGTGCCGCACCCGGGCCTGCCCACCTCGATCTCGGCCACCCAGGTCGGCCAGATGCGCGGGGAGGATCGCGAACAAGGACCGCAGCGCTGATGTCTGCGTCGCGAACCTCCCGGGGCGCGGCCTGGATCCGCAGACGCGGGCCCTGCTGATCACCTGAGCCGGTCGCCGGCGCGTCAGACCGGCTCGCACATGCGTTCTGGTCGTGGCGGGGGTCCGGCCTGGGCGTTGGCGGCGTGTCGAGCAGCCGGTGCGCCGTTGCCGCCCCACGCGAGGCAAACGTGCACACCTCTTCCAACACGATGCCGCTTGGCGAAGGCTTAAGGCCTGAGGGATAGTGTGGGTTCCTCCTCCTCCAGGGGCGGCCAGCCCGCGCTGTGCGGCGGCGAGACATCGCCCTGCGGCGCACCGATGGATCCGCCTCGTTCCCGGACGCCGAACCCGCTATGGCCGCGAAGTCAAGAAAGCCCCCCGAAAAACACGCCGACGCCGCCGGCGGCGCACCATCCGCACAGTCCGGCCCGACGCCGATCAAGTCGCTGGACGACGCCAAGCGCTGGCTTGCCCGCCACAAGATCACTGAAATAGAATCCCTCGTGCCTGATCAGGCCGGCGTTGCGCGGGGCAAGATCATGCCCACGGCGAAGTTTCTGCATGACCCCCAAATGGCCCTGCCCTCGGCGATCTTCATGCAGACGATCTCCGGCGAATGGCCAGAGGAAGACGACAAGTTCAAATACGATCCGCGCGACGGGGATATCGAGCTGACGCCAGTCTTCTCGACCCTGTGTGTCGTGCCCTGGGCCCGCGACCCCACCGCCCAGGTGATCCATGACGCATTCACCCGCGATGGGCGCCCGCTGGAGATCGCGCCGCGCCAGGTTCTCAAGCGCGTGGTCGACCTCTACGCGAAACGCGGCTGGAAACCGGTCGTCGCGCCTGAGATTGAATTCTACCTGGTGGAGAAGAATACCGATCCGGACTATCCCCTGCGCCCGCCTGTAGGCCGGTCGGGGCGCCCGGAAGCTGGGCGGCGCTCCTATTCTATCTCTGCAGTGAATGAATTCGACGATCTGTTCGAACAGATCTATGACTATTGTGAAGCGCAGGGACTTGATCTTGACACCCTCATCCATGAGGAGGGCGCCGCCCAGATGGAGATCAATCTGCTGCACGGCGATCCGCTTTGGCTCGCCGACCAGGTGTTTCTCCTGAAACGAACGATCCGGGAAGCGGCCCTTCAGCAGAATATTTACGCCACATTCATGGCCAAACCGATCGCCAGCGAGCCCGGATCGGCTATGCACATTCATCAGTCGATCGTGGATTTTGAGACCGGAAGGAACATTTTCTCAGATTTGCAGGGTCGTCCGACGCAGGACTTCTTTCATTTCATTGCCGGGCAGCAGAAGTATCTTCCCGCCATGCTGTGCGTGCTTGCGCCCTACGTGAATTCCTATCGCCGTCTCGTGCGTTCAGCGACCGCGCCGGTCAACGTGCAGTGGGGCTATGACAATCGCACCACAGGCATCCGGGTGCCGCCATCTGGGCCCGAGGCGCGCCGTGTCGAGAACCGGCTGCCGTCGTCCGACGCGAACCCGTATCTGGCCATGGCCGCATCTCTTGCCGCTGGCTGGCTTGGCATTGAGGAGGCGCTACAGCCCGCTGAGCCGGTGCAGAGCACGGCCAATACCGAGCATCAACTGCCGCGCAGTCTGCTTGAATCAGTTGCTTTGTTTGAGGAAACGGAGGAACTGCGCGAGGTGTTCGGCGACGCCTTCATCAATACCTACGCCGCGATCAAGAAGGCCGAGTTTGAAACCTTCATGCGGGTGATCAGTCCGTGGGAGCGTGAGTTTCTGCTGCTCAATGTGTGAGCGCACCCGTCGCCGGTGACCGGGCGCGCCGATCCACGGCGCTGTCGGCGATGGCGCGCGTCACGCTCAAAGACACGCCTGGCGTTCAGACCCGACGGGCGCCGGCGTGCTCTGCGCCCCCTTTCGCGCGCCACGCGCCGTCTGCGCACCCGACCCCCGTGCGCCAAGCGCCGCCCGTCGTCAGCCGCCGTCCGGCTCCGGACTACTGGCGTCGGACGAGAGGCGGCTGCAGCGTTGATTTGGCGATCGGGCGAGGCCGAAGGTCAGACCCGTTCCAGCGCCACTGCGGTGGCTTCGCCGCCCCCGATGCACAAGCTTGCCACGCCGCGCCGCACGCCGCGCGCCTCCATCGCGGCAATCAGGGTCGCCATGATGCGGGCGCCTGATGCGCCGATCGGGTGGCCCAACGCGCATGCCCCCCCGTTGACGTTGACCCGCTCATGATCCAGCCCGAGCTCCTTCATGGCGATCATGGCGACGACGGCGAAAGCCTCATTGACCTCCCACAGATCGACGCCCTCCGGCGCCCAGCCTGCCTTGTCCAGAACTTTCTTCATCGCAGTCACTGGGGCGGTGGTGAAATACTGCGGTTCGTGGGCGTGACCGGCCGTGGCCACGATGCGGGCGAGGGGGGCCATCGCGCGCCGGCGCGCCTCGCTCTCGCGCATCAGCACGAGCGCGGCCGCGCCGTCCGAGATCGCGGAGGCGTTCGCCGCCGTGACGACGCCGTCCCGCGTGAAGGCCGGCTTCAGAGCCGGGATCTTGTCAGGCTTCGCCTTGCGCGGCAGCTCATCGGCATCAATCCGGGTCGTCCCGTCCCGGGCCGCAATCTCAACCGGCGCGATCTCGCGGGCGAATGCGCCGGACGCGCCCGCCGCCTGCGCCCGGCGCAGGGTCTCGATGGCATATGCGTCCTGGGCCTCCCGGGTGAACTGATACTCCCGAGCGATCATGTCCGCGTAGACGCCCATCGCCTTGCCCTCGTAGGCGTCTTCAAGACCATCCTGCGCCATGTGGTCCTTCAGCGTGTCATGGCCATACTTGAAGCCCGTGCGGTGACGAATGAGGTGTGGCGCATTGGTCATGCTTTCCATGCCGCCTGCCACCACAATGTCGGCTTCGCCGGACAGGATCGCCGTACGGGCCAGGATCGCCGCCTGCATGCCTGAGCCGCACATTTTGTTGAGGGTCGTGGCTTCGACCGACATCGACAGGCCGGCCTTGACGCCCGCCTGGCGCGCCGGCGCCTGGCCTTGTCCGGCTGACAACACATTGCCCATGACGATCCAGTCGATGTCCTCGCCGGTAAGTTTCGCCTCGCTGAGCGCGGCCTTGACCGCGACCGCGCCGAGATCGCTGGCGCTCAGGCTTGCGAGGTCGCCGAGCAGGCCGCCCATCGGCGTGCGCGCAAGGCCGACAATGACCACGGGGTCTTCCGCATGCGATTTTCCAGGCATTTGCGCGCTCCATGTTTGTGCGGGTCGCCGATGTCGGGCAGATGCGCCGCCTCGGGCCATGCGTCAAGGCGCGCAGGCCGGGGACGCCGGCTGGCGTGCACGCGCGCGGTGTGGCAGGTGCTGCCGCGTCGGCGAAGGCGCCGATCCGACCCGTCATTGCAGGAGCCGACATGGCCGCTTTCTTCGCCATTTTTGCCGCCGTCTTTCTCGCCGAGCTCGGCGATAAGACCCAACTCGCGGCTCTCATGCTGTCGTCGGATTCCGGCGGGGCCAACAAATGGGTGGTGTTCGCGGCCTCGTCGTGCGCGCTCGTCGCCTCCACTGGCCTTGCGGTGCTCGCCGGCTCATTCGCGGGAAAGCTGATCACCGGGGTCCCGCTGAAGCTGATTGGCGGACTTGGGTTTCTGGCGATGGGCGGCTGGATGATCTTTGAACATTTTCAGGCCCGCCCGGTCTGAGTGTTGCTGTGTCCGGCGCTGCGCGCTGCGCGTGCTGCGCCCGCAGGGACAGGTGCTTGCGAATGCCGCCCGCCAATCGGTTTGCGTCTGGGATGCTGAAGCCTTTGTGGCTTGCGTCGTACGCTCCAGCGCGTGCACTGCGGACGCTTGGCTGTCGGACGCTTGGCTTCTGGGCGCTTGGCTTCTGGGCGCTTGGCTTTCGGGCGCTTAGCATCTGGGCGCCAGGGAGCGATCAGCGCGACGGCTGGCGTGGGTGCGACAGGCCCCCCCACGGCGCGCGCGCTGAGGGCCATCCGCGCTGCGCCGGCAGGGCGGCGTGATCAGGGCGCTTCCCCTTCGCTTGGCAGGCCTGCGCGACATCGGCGCGCTCAACGCTTTGGTGCACAGCGCTTATCGCGGCGACAGCGCGCGCATTGGCTGGACTCATGAAGCCGACCTCCTGGAGGGTCAGCGAACGGATGAAATGGCGCTGGCTGACATGCTGTCTGACAGCGCCCAGGCGATCCTGCTCGCCGAGGCGGATGGCGCTCTTGTGGGCTGCGTGCAGGTTGCGGTGCGCGGGCAAGGGCTTGGGTATCTGGGCATGCTGAGCGTGAGGCCCGACCTGCAGGCTCGAGGCCTTGCCAAGGTGCTGATCGCGGGCGCTGAGGACGAAGCCCGCAGACGCGGCGCGCACATCATGGAAATGACCGTGATCGGGCTGCGCACAGAATTGATCGCCTACTATGGGCGGCGGGGCTACCGCGACACTGGGCGACGTGCGCCGTTTCCCCTCGATGATCCCCGCTTTGGCTCGCCGCGCCGGCGTGATCTTGAATTCGTGGTGCTGGCCAAGGATCTCTAGAACGCGCAGGGCTGCCGTGCAGCATCAATCAGCTTGCATCACCTGCGTTCATGTGCGTCGCCTCCATGTGCGCCGCCTTGCTTTCCGCCAATCCGCTTGCATAACCTGTGATCATGCGCACCCTCCTGATCCGCCTCTCCGCCGTGTCGCCAGTGAGCGTGTTTGGCGCTGCCCTGGCCGTCATCATTGGCGTGGCTGGGTGCGCTGCGGGCCCGTCGTCGCGGTCCGAGGCCGCCATGCGCAAGGCCGAGCGCGAGCAGGCGTCACCCCCGCCCGTCTACACGACGGAGGGCGCTTTTGAGCCACGCCTTGGCGTCGGGTCGCTGCACAAAGCCTCCGGGCTGGTGTGCCCTGCAAGCATTGCCGGCGTGCCGCTTGCGGTCACCGGCACGCGGCGTTCGCCTGACGGGGGGGAGACAGCGCGATGCCAGTACGCGGCGCGCGCCATTCAAGCAACATTCGAGATCGAAATCGAAGCAACGCCACTGCAACGCACCCAGGTTGACCTCGACACCCTGGCCCAGCAGACGGCGCCGCGTGTGCAGGGACGGACCGGACGCGACGCGTCGATTTCCGGAGCGATCGGGGCCGTTGGCCGGATTTGGCCCAGCGGTATCGAGACCGGCCAAGCTTACGGGCTTTGGGCGTTTCGCTGGAACCTGTGGCGGGTCGGGGTGAGCGCGAGCTTTCCAGAAAGCCAGGTCGACACGGTGCGGGCTGACATCGTGCGGCTGCTGGACACGGTGCAGCGCACGTCTGAGCGCCGCTCGTCGGCTGGCCAGCCGGCCAGGGCGCCAGCACCGCTGGGATAGGTGGCGCGCAGACGCAAAGCGGCGTAACAGGCGGCCATGTCTTCGCCCCAGGATCCGCATCCAAGCTCTGCCGAGGCGCGCGGCGCTGCGCCGCGCGCCATCAAAGAGACCTTCGACAGGGCATTGAACCACCCGGCCGCCAGACAAAGTTGGGGCGCGGCGAAAGTCGCCTACGCAACCATCGCTGCCGTCATCGGTTTCGCGGCCGCCGTGATCGGCCTTGGCGTCAACCTCTCCGCTGACGCCGGCTTCAGCGCAGCGCGCGCCAGCGCCGCCGCCGCTGGCGACGGGCGCTGGTCGCTCGCCGTTTCAGCCCGCAATGAGGGCCCGCAATCCGCGCCGGGCGTGGTGATTGTTGCGCGCGTACGCGGCGATCGGCCCGGCCAGTTCCAGTTCATTGATGATCACGCCCGACGGGTGGCGCCGGACGCGCGCGCCACCGTGGAGACCCGCGGACTGCCCTTCAAGCCGCGCTGGACTGATTTGTGCGTCGCCCATCAGCGCACGCTGTTTTTGCGCACCGAATGGCGTTTGTTCTCCGGCCCGGTCGGGGGCGCGTTGACGCCGGGAGATTCCGGGGCAACCCTCGTCGTCGCCGCAGACTGCCGCAGCCTCATCCGCGAGCTCGCGCGCAATTGACACACGGGTGGGGCAGCAGCGCGCTTGCCGGCGGCGCGGCTTCTGTCTGCGGTACGAGGCCGGCGGGCGCCACGCCCTGGCGCGCCGGCCCAGCAGGTGGGCTGGCGCGTGGTCTTGGTCGAGATGCGGCCACAGCCATGGTGCGCCGGTCAGACAGACGCGGGGCGCAGCGGCGGTGGAGGCCGGCCAGGAACACGAGTGCGATGGACTGCTGAGACTGCGGCCAAGTCAGTGCGATCGACACCCACGGCGACACTCAAGGCGACGCTCAAGGGCCACCAGTGTGATGTCATCGGTGTCCAGTGTGCATCACAGGCCGCGCCTTCGGCCGCATGGCCGGCGGGCACAGGATGTGCAGCCTTCTCACGGCGCCATCCGATTGCGCTCTTTGGGGCAGCGATTGCGCTGCGCCGCTGAGCCGCGCCGTTGCATCGCTCCGAGGCCCTGGCGACAATGCTCCCGGCGACAATGCTCCCGGCGACAATGCTCAAGGTGTCGCTCCCGCTTCGACCCATCACGTCTGATCGAGCCTTTGAGGATGACCTCCCCCACAACGCCGCAGACATGCCATGGGTGAGCCTGTCGCTCTGGATCTGATTTGCATCGGACGCGGCGCGGCCGGCATCGCTTTCGTGCACGCACTTGCCCGTCGCGGATGGCATGGCCGGCTGGGTTGGATCGGCGCGCCTGAAACACTCGCTTTTCATCGTGCTCGGTGCGAGCATCTGCTGAACACCCGCGCATCAACCATGGGAGTCGATCCGGCCGCCCCGGACGGATTTCGCACGTGGTCGCAGGCCCAGGGCGTCTCCTATGGCCCAGACGCCTTCGCCCATCGGCGCCGTTTTGCGGCATATCTCGATGCCTGTGCAGATGATGCGCGCATGCATTTGTCCGCGCGCGCGCGGGTCCTCATCGCAAACCGCGTCGCGAGCCTCGACAGCGACGGCGGTGATCTTGTCGTGCGCGTGGACAAGCACCTGTGGCGCGCACCCGTCGTGGTGGCGGCCGCCGGTTTCGGCGCGCCCCGCGATGCGCTGCATCCGGCTGCATATGATCCATGGAACGCGCCCTATGAAACATTGGCTGCCCGGCATGCGGCGATCGCGATCATCGGCGGCGGTTTGAGCGGGCTTGATAGTGTCCACAGTCTGCGTGCCGCCGGTCATCGCGGCGCCATAACGGTGCTGGCGCGTCGCGCCCATGTGCCGTTTGCACATCCCGAAACGCCCTCGTCGGCAACGCCGACCGGGCTGGTGGCCGGCTCGGTCGCCCAAACGCTTCATGCGGTGCGCGCGCGCGCGAGGATGCTCGACTGGCGTTGCGTCCTGAACAGTGTGCGCTCCCAGACGCCGGACTGGTGGGCGACGGTGCCACTCGCACAAAAGCGCTCGGCGCTCCGCCCCGACCGGCTGGAT
Source organism: Caulobacterales bacterium (assembly GCA_044375455.1). GTDB lineage: Bacteria > Pseudomonadota > Alphaproteobacteria > Caulobacterales > Aquidulcibacteraceae > JBEIHX01. The sequence goes on from JBILMQ010000018.1 coordinate 8,177, forward strand.
CTCTGGTCATTGCTGCGCCATCGCGCGCCGCTCGTGACGCGTGCTTATTTTGATGCGGCGCTGGCCGATGGCGCACTCGCGCTTCGTTCCGGGCTGGCGACTGCAATCGACCATGAGGCCGGGCGTTTGCGGGTCCGCGGACCCGGTCTGTCGATCCTGGCTGATGCGGTTATCGACGCGCGCGGCCCCCTCCTTGATCTTGCCCAGGCGCCGCTGTTCGCCCCTTTGCTGCGAGCGGGGATTGTTGCGCGCTCGGCGACGGGGATCGGCCTTGCGAGCGACACGCAGGGCATGCTGGCCTGCGCAAGGGGCACGCGTTTGTTTGGGATCGGCGCGGTTCATTTTGGTGAGCGTCTGGAGACCACTGCCTTTCCTGAAGTGCGCGCCCAGGCCGATGTTCTGGCCGCCCGTCTTGCTGCAACCGCAGACCGCTGAGCGCAGGGGGCGCCCCGGTCCGGCCAACCGTCGCGGCGCTGGTCTTGACCCTCATGGCGGATCCGTCGCGCCGGCAGGGTTGCTGTTGGCGCAAGGGCAGAACGGGCAGGAAGGGCCAGGGCGAGGCTTGCCGCGCGAGGGGCTGCGTGCGGTCCGACGCCGGGCAGCGATCCAAGCCCGACCGCGCCCCGTCGCGCTCTCGCGAGCATGGCGCGCTGGCGCAGTCAATGTGTCGCTCCGGGGGGGGCGCCCAGGGAGTGTCGCCCAGGGAGTGTCGCCCAGGGAGTGTCGCTTTGGGGCCTGCTCGGGCCGGCTGCGCACAGCCTTCTCCGTCGCCATGGATTTTGCCATGGAACTCGCGCGTCATTTGCCACGAGCGGGGCGCCCACGGTTATCTGCCATTTGGTCGTGCGATCGCGACGCCTGCGACTGCTCGGCCTCGCATACTGGCGGCCCGATATATTGCCCTGGGCGATTGAACGCGGGCGGCGGGCGCGCATGTGAGGTATCAAGGGCGCGCCTTGGGCGCAGGTCAAAACCCCAGGGCCGCCAGCCTCCCATACTGTTGAGGACCCTGGCGGCCGGTTCGCCAAGCCGTGTCTCGACGCCCTAATCGTGGCGTGAAAACAGACCGGCCCAGACGCTGCGCCAGAAAGGGCGCTTGCCTGGCGCGCTCCGGCGGGCTGCCTGCGACAGAACGCGCCTGGTTTCCTTGCGCCGCACGCCGTCGCCGCGCAGGGCGTCAAGCCACCCCTTCTTCTCAGGCGGCAGCGCAGGCTCCCGGGTCAGGCTGTCCTTGCCGCGGGCGAGCAGGCCAGCGTCGCCCAAAAGCGGCGCCCGGCGGGCGGTTCCCGCAGCGATCCGGCTCAGATAGTCATCCGATCCGTCGATGTCGAAGGTCGCCCACAATGGAAGATGATCCGACATTTGATAGGTGCGCCAAATCTGGGCGTAATAATCTTTGTCGCGGATCGGATCGATTGTGCGGTCATCGGATTTGAACTTGCGATGCGCAACTGGCAGTCGTCGGGCGTATTCTGGGTAGTCCCGGTCGCGAAACACCGCCGCCCGCCAGTCGAATGCTCCAGCTGCCTGCAGCCGAAGGTCCGGCGTGTTCGCCTGGTAGGCTATCTGATCGTAGAAACGACCTGCGCCCTCTGGAAGCGCTTGGAAAGCCGGCGTCACAAAGCCGGCCTTGGCCAGCATGGCTGCAGCGTCCTGGACGGGGGCGGCGATCGAGAAATCCCCAAACAAGAGAAAATTTGAGTTTTCCGCTTTGGCGCGCGCGTCGATTGCTGCAGCGAGCGCGCCGAGCCGGCCATCTGCGCCGCCTGGGGCGGCATACAGCGTGCACAGATGAAAGCGAAACCAACCAGCACAAAAGCCTGCTGCAAAGCAAGGTTGCGCCAGGCCGCCGCCGTCAATGCTCAGATTGCCGGCCACACCGTTGAAGGTGACGATACGTTCATCATAGACAAAAGCAATCCGTCGCCGCCGGTTCGCCGGCCCGCACGCATCGCTCGTCAAGAAGCGATAGCCTGGCCCAGCGAGCCGCATGATCGTGCGCAGGGCCGTCAGGTCCTCCCCAATCTCCGACAGAACCGCCACATCAAAACGCGCCAGGATCTCAGCGATATAGTGGAACGCCTCGGGCAGGCGCGGACCGTGACCAGCCGCATTGGTGTCGAAATCGCGCAGGTTCCATGACCCGGCTACAAGACATTGGTCGCGCCGGCGCGCCGGGATGCCGAGCGGCGCCGGGCGGGCCAGCGCGCCGCGCAAATCAAGCAGCCGCTCGGCGATCCACTGCGCCTCAGCCGTCGCGTACAGCTGTTCCGACTTCAGGTCCTGATAGAGCGGCATAGCAGGCAAAATCCTGGTGCGTAGGCTGAAAACCGGAGGATGGATCTTACGCGTGGAACGAAACGATCCGATTGGGGTTCATGACGCCTTTCGGATCAAGCGCATGTTTCAGCTTGCGCATCAGATCAATCTCCACCGCACTGCGGCGCAGGGGCAGTTCGGCGAGTTTTTGGGCGCCGATGCCATGTTCGGCGGAGATCGAGCCGCCAAGCGCGGTCGCCCCAGCATGGATGGCGTCGGTGATGGCGTGCGCGAGCGCAGGGTCGAGTTCGCGCCCGGGCGCCGGGCCGACATTGATGTGCGCGTTTCCGTCGCCGACATGGCCGAATGCGACAACGGGCGCGCCCGGCGCCAGGCGCGCCACCTCGGCCTGCGCCATGACGATGAGGTCAGGCATCCGCGACACCGGCGCGGAAACATCATGCGCCAGCGCCAGCCCCTCCAAGCGCAGGGCCAGCGGCAGCGTCTCGCGCACCTTCCAGAATGCGCCGGCCTGGGCAAGGCTGTGGGCGATCGCCGCATCACTGATCAGCCCGCGCTCAAGCGCCGCGGCGAGGATTGCCTCAAGGACGGCGCGCCCGCCTTCCGGACGGCCGAAACTGAGTTCGATGAGGACACTCCAGGGGGGTGGCTGGACGAAAGGCGCACGGGTGTCGGCGATGTGCTTCAGCACCAAGTCGAAGGCCCGCTGCGGCAGCAACTCGAACGCGGTGACCCCGCCGCCCGACATCTCCTTCGCGAGCGCCAGAAGCTCACAGCTGGCATGCAGATCCGCGAGCGCGGCAACCGCAGTCTCTGTCGCCGCCGGACGGGCAAACAGCTTGAGCGCCGCGGCCGTGATCACGCCGAGCGTGCCTTCCGCTCCAAGGAACAGCTGTTTGAGGTCGTAGCCGGTGTTGTCCTTGCGCAGGGTGCGAAGGCCGTTCCAGATCCGGCCATCCGGCAGCACCACCTCCAGGCCCAGCACCAGGTCGCGCATCATGCCGTAGCGCAGCACTGCAACTCCCCCGGCGTTGGTCGAACACAGTCCACCGATGGTCGCCACGCCCTCTGAACCGAGACTGAGCGGAAACAGCCGGCCGGCCGCCGCCGCCGCCTGCTGCACCTCGACCAGAGGCGTCCCGGCTTCGGCGATCAGGCTGTCGTCCAGCGGATCCACTGCCCGGATCCTGCGCAGGCGCTTGAGCGACAGCAACACCTCGCCCCTTGGCAGGCCGCCGCCGACCAGGCCAGTGTTGCCCCCTTGCGGCGTGATCGCCACCCCGGCCTCGGCGCAGACCTGCACCAGAGCCGCCACCTCGCCAGTTGACGCAGGCTTGACCAGAAGCGGCGTGAAACCGCGTTCGCGCCCGCGCCAATCGGCGAGATGCGCGTCCAGTTCAACGGCGTCCTCACTCCAACCCTCCGGGCCGAGAAGGGCCTTCAGGCGGTCGAGAAGATGAGGTGGCGGGCGTGCAGCAGAAGCGGTCATACTGTCATCCTACTTCTTCGCCGAGACCTTCGCATCGTGCCGGCGCCGCGGCGCCATCTTGTTAATGCAGCTGCAACAGGCCACTTAAGAAAAGGTATCACCGGCCGACCGCGCATGAGACGGTCTGCGCCGGCACGGCAAGGAGCGCCCATGAAGCGGTTCGGCGGCCTCGTGGCAACGGCGTGCATTCTGGCGTTTGCAACGTGTGCATCAGGCTGCCAGCAGCCTGACCAGGGCGGCGGCCGGTCATTGATGACTGAGGCGCTGAAGGGGGTCTGGCGTCCGGTGCGCCTGATGGCCGATCGCGCGCCGATCGCTGATCAGCTCACCCTTGAGATCGATGCGCGGGCCGGGCGGGTATCCGGTTTCGCCGGCTGCGGTCGGTTCACCGCCAAGTGGAACGGCTACGGTTTGTGGGCGAGCCTGTCGGAATTCACGCCGGAGGTCGCGAGCTGTCCATCGATTGCCCATACCCAGGCGCAGCAAATCTATCTCGGCACACTGGCCGCCACGGAACGTTATACGGTGCAGTCCGGACCCGACGGGGACCAGCTCTTGCTGTTTACCAAGGGCGACAATCCCCCGTCCGTTTTCGTCCGCGCCGACCGATAGCGATGCCTGCAGCGCCGCTGGCGCGGATCGCGCGTCCAGAGCGCCAGCCAGTCTGCAGTCAAGCCTGGCGGTAAGCCCGGGGACCAAATCGCGCAGGCCACGCCTCCCGACGCCTGAGTTGGCGCCCCCCTCTTTCGGCGCCCCCTCAGTCGGCGCCCCCCTCAGTCGGCGCCCCACTGAGTTGGCGCCTTGCTTGAATGAGCCCAGGTGACTTATTTTCCAGAGAACTCGGGTGGGGACCAATATGATTGAAGCCCTCGTCGTTTTCCGCGATGTGCTTATCTCGATCGCCATTTCTCTTCTGGGCGGGGCGTATCATCCTGAGCGCGTTGCGTCAGGCCAGTCAGTCCAGCAAGAGGACAGCACGCCGGTTGAGCGATGCGACAGGTCAGACTGCCCGTCGGTCGACCAAAGCAGGCCGCGCCAAAGATAGCAGTGGCCCACAGATCGCGAGGCTCCAGAACCAGCGGAGGCTCCGACAGCGGCGAGGCCGTAAAGCTCGCAAGGCGTTACAGCTATCAGTACCTGGGCGATCGGGCCACAGTGACCACAGGGTGCTGTGCGCAGGGTGTTGTGCGCAGAGTGTTGTGCGCAGAGTGTTGTGCGCAGGGGTGTTACGCGGCGCGCTCGTCGGTCTGGCGGCGCAGGCGCCAGAAGCGAAGCGCGCGCTGCGCCGCTTCCAACGGCACATCGTTATAGACATCACCAAGGTCCTTGGCGCGTCCAATCACGTGTTCGCCGCCGCCGGTCAGCACGGCGATCGTCACATAGAGCGCCCGGTCGAAGCCCGAGGCGCGGCACGCCACCGCGATTGCATCCAGGTCACGCCGTTCAAAAATCCCCTGGACGGTCCGGAAATCAACACCGACGGCCTCGGCAAACGCGATGAGAAATGTGGTTCGCCGCCGATCGCGCAACAGTGTGACAAGCTGGGCCGGGCCAATCCTGCCGGCAGTCCGCAGCGCCCGAAGCTCAGCTTCGGCGGCCTCGTAGTCCGCGGGCAGGGCGCCGTCCTGTTTCGCCATCTTCAGGCGCGAGGCCTCAAGGGCCGCCTCGAGGTCCTTTGGATCAATGTTCTGCAGACGCGAGAGCACCTGCTGACGCAACTTGCGTTCGACAATCAGATACATCTCGTTGAGCATCGCCGGCGGCAGGCTGCGCCGGTCGACCATCGGGCGATGCAGGGCAGGATTGGCGCGCGCCCGATCAAACGCAGCCTCAAGAGAACTTTCCGAGATCTGCGCGCCCTCGTTGCACAACAACGTTGCAAGAGTTTCATCGTCGCCTTTGGTGACCAGCGCCGTGCTCACCGTCTCCGACACTTCCGGGCGGCGCGCCACGGCGCGCATATGGTCCTGGCCCTTGGCCTCGATCACCTCGAGGAGATCGGTGTCGGTCAGCACCGGGCTGCGCTCCAGGATTGGCTGGGCGACGCTGTAGACATCATGTGCGAAGGCGATGGCGAGCCTGCGCGGGGCGTCTGGCGCGTCGGCGAAGCGGTGCGCCAGCTCGGCGCGCACGGCCTCCTCCATATCCATCGAAACCCTGGACAGAATGTCGCCAAACAACTCCGCCTCCGCCCCTGAGCGTGTCGGGCGGCTGTCGAAGAACAGGTCAGTCACCTCGCGCAGCAACTCGCGGCGTCGTTCACTGGAGGCTTCGCCTGCGATCTCAACGAGCCTGGCGAAACGGGAGGCGGACTGAGCCACGACGCATGCTCCGGAGGGCTTGGAAAGAAAAACTCTCTACCCCAGAGTGGTAAAAAGTTTCCTCCCTGGAACGAGTCGGGTGATGGAACAGGCCCATCTCAGCGGCGCATGCGGGGGTTTCATGGCGATCGAAACTTTGGACAGTGTTTCCTTGGGAGCGGACCTGACGCGGGCCAATGAGGACGCCAGCGGACGCGCTGGCGCGCGCGCCTGGGTGATCGACGGGGCGACGGATCTCGGTCCGCCGGATCTGTTCAACGGTCTGACAGGCGCGGCCTGGATCGCCCATCTCGCCAATGCCCGCTTTGCGGCCCATGCCGGGGCGACGGTGGAGGATCAGATCGCAGCGGTGTTTTCAGACATCGCCTCCGCATTCGCCAGGGAGGCTTCCCGGGCGCCCTGCGACCGATGGGAAGAACCCGTTGCTTCCTTCTTGGCGTGCGACATCCGCTCAGATCGCGTCAGCGCCTACTGGCTTGGCGATTGCGTCGGTATGGTTCTGACAGCGTCGGGGACCTTTGCGCGGTTTGGTGGCTCGCTGCAGGCCGCCCGGCAGGAAGGGGCGCGCGCACAGCAGCTGATGCGGGCCCGCGCGCCGGAGGTTTCTTTGCTCAGCTCAGCGCTGCCTGACCTGCGTGCAGCGCGCAACAGCGTCAACGGCGCAGGCGGCGGCTGGCTTCTGGGATTGCATGCGGCTGCGTGCGCGCATCTGTCCGCCAGCGCCGTCCCGCTCGACGGGCCGGCGCTGGTCCTGCTGATGACGGACGGATTTGCAGCGCTGTGCGACCGCTACACACAGGTCGATGACCGCGGGCTGATCGAAAGCGCTGGCGCCCTCGGCCTTGCTCCCCTGGCCGCGCACCTGCGCAGGGTGGAAACTGTCGAGGATCCAGACTGCGCGCGATGGCCGCGGTTCAAGCCGCGTGACGATGCAACCGCCTTGCTTCTGCGGGTCAGCTGATCGGGCTGTCAGGACGCCTTGACGGGCATCAGCCGCGATGGCCGAACACCAGAGCAGCGGCGCGCGCAGCAGGATTGAAAGCAAGGACATCTTCTTGAGGCTCCCGCGCCGCCGCATCGCCCTGGGCGGCCGCTGAGGTCAGCGCCCAATTCCAATATCGCAGCATGGTCTGGGCCTTGGCCGGCGAGATCGTGTCGTAGGTCACGAGCATGTTCTCATACGCCGCTGCCTGCGGACAGTCGCCGGACGTTTGACGTCCAAGTCGGCTCCACAGCATCGCCATGTAGGGTTTCCTCAGACCGGTCGCCTTGCACAGAATGGCGAGGGCCTCGCCGCCCGGATCCAACGCGATGTGGGCGAAAGTGGCGGGCCGCACGCCGGCGAGTGCGGCGATCTCCGGCACGCTCTCGCGGGTGATGCGCGGTTTGGCCGCTTCGATCGCTGCTTCCAGACTGGCGTGGGGACTGCGCGCCAGCGCTTCGCGTGACCGCTGGCGCCGCTCGATGAACTGCAGGATTGTGCGCACCATGCCGTCTTCCATGCCCTCAGCCGCCGCCCGCGCGAACAGGTCGGTCGCGCCCTCGTGAAGGACCTGGCGCTCCGGTGGGAACCGTTTGAGGATGTAGAGCCGGTCCTCCGCGTCAGCCCACCAAAACACGATGGCCGCATCCGACGGGCGCATTTCCTCGCGTCGGCACAGGGTCTTGATGATATCGCGGTGCTCGCGCGCGAAGGACACCAAAATGCCCATGGTGGCGTCGGAGAACCGCGCGTGGCGGTTGCGCAGAAGCGCCACGATCACAGCCGGTTCCTGAAACCGCGCAAGGGTATCGGCAAGCGGCTCAGGCACCTCCCTGCGTCCGGCGATGATGAGGCGATGCTCTGTGGTCGAACAATTCGCAATCTGGATGAGGTCGAAGGCGTCGAGCGCTGGAGAGTCCTCCAGGATGGGACGGGCGACCCCAAACGTGTCGCCGGCCAGGAAGCGCAGCACGAGGCTTGGCGCTTCGCTGAGCGTCGACAGTCGGAGCGCGGCGTTCGCGCGCAGATTTTCATCGGAATTGCGCAGGAGTTCGATCAGGAGGTCAGCAGCGATGAGGCGCTCTTGCGGAGCGATGCGCGTTTCCGGCAGGCATACCGTATCGACCAACCGGCGCGCCAGCACAGCGCGCAAAGGTGACCCGGTCAGCGGCGAACTCGTCTGGAGGTCCGGCGGCGCGGTGTTGGGAGCAGTCACTGGCACGTCAATCTCCCGCAGCGAATCAGCCGCACTGCACTGTGATTAGATCACGACGCCGACATCACGTCTTGCGGCGCTGCGCCAGGCGCTGCATCAGGCCGCGCCGGTCCAGAGCAGCAGGGCGCAGACGCCGGCGAGGAGGAGCGCCAGAAGCATGAGGGTGCGTGTCGAGGCGCCCCGCAAAGGTCCGCCGGCGCGCAGTCCGGCGAGACGCCCTGCCGTGCGCCCCGGCGACTGATCTGGCCGCGCGGCGTCGCTGCGCGGCCACAGGCCCGGCTCCGGGCGCACAGCCCCCTCAGCCCCGCGCAGCGCCGGCGCAAGCTCGGGCCCCGGGTCAGCCGGCGGTCCGGTGAAGGCCGCGCGCGCCCGCTCCAGATGTGCGTGCAGGGCATCCGTCTCGAGCGCCTCCAGCCTGCCCCAGGCCTCCTCCACCGCCGGGTCCTGCGGATTGGCGTCAGCCCAGCGTCGCAGCGCTTCAGGATCTTCCTCCAACCTGATCGCCGCCCAGTCGGCCAGGCCCGGCCGGCCGACCAGAGGGCCGATCTCGCGCAGCAGGCCGGCCATCTCCGCAGTGCGCGCCGCCCCGGTCCAGGACGCCAGATCAAAAAACAGACTTCCCGGCTCGCCCCGCTGATCCAGTCGCACCAGGCAGGCCGCGGCGGGGCGCGGTTCGATCTCCGGGGACGCCAGGCGCACCGTCAATCCGAACTCCGCCAGAGTCTCTGCAAATGCCTCGGCCCGCGGTGTCTCCGGCGCCGTCAGGATCAGCACGTCCAGGCCGCGATCAAAAAAGCCGTCCAACACCGAGCCTGTCATTCGCCCCTCCGCAGACCCCGCGCAACTCTACTGAGTCGATGGCGATTTTTCGATGGCAGCGCACAGTGTTTCAGGGCGGGGGCCGCGGTGGGCGGACGGCCGGCGCTGTCCGCTGCAAGCATCCGCCAGGGCGCAGCGACCCGCGGCCGGCCGCGCGGCTTGTCCACCAGGCCCCATCAGGCAAGGCTGCATGTCGCACCGAATGCGGCTATCGTTACGCCAAGCCCCGGAGCGCGCGTGAGCCAAGACATCGACAAATTGGACGCCGAGACCCAGGACGGCGTCCGCAGCCCGGTGTCGGGGTTGCATGCCGCTGTGGCGGCCGGGGAGGCGGTCGAGGCGCAAGGCGTGGCCGTCCTTGCGCGCAGCCGCTTTGAGCTGCCGGCCTATCTGTGGGTTCAGGCTTGCTGGTTTGCCGGCTTCGGCCTGCAGATGGTGCTGTTTCCTTATTTGACCGCGAATGTCCTGCAACAGGACGCGCGCGCGCTCGGCATCGCCCAGATGTCCCTGTCCGCGCCGTCTCTGGCGCTGCTCCTGTTCGGCGGGGCCCTCGCCGAGCGCGCCGATGGACGACGTCTTCTGATCACACTGCATGTGCTCGCCGCACTACCGCCCTTGGCGCTTGCCGGCGTGGTGGCAAGCGGCGCCCTCATGTTCTGGATGCTGCCAGTCTACGGCCTCGTCATGGGCTCGATCGGCGCCTTCATGATGCCGGCCCGCGACGCCATTCTGACGGCCGTCGTCCAGCGCCGGGTCGAGGCCGGCTCCGGCATGACGATGCAGCAGGGCGTGGCGCTCGCCGCCATCGCGCAGTTCGCCGCCCAGGTTGCTGGCCTGCTCGCAGGCGGCCTTGCGAGCACCCTTGGTCCCGATAAGCTGATCGCCGTCCAGGGGATCGTCATGGGGCTCGGCGCGGCAGCCGCCCTCTGGCTGCAGCGCGGCCGGCCCGTGCCGGCGAGCGGCGCACCGGCCGGCGTGCGGGGTGCGCTTGCAGCCGTCGCAGACGGTCTGCGCATCGTGCGCGCCGATCCGGCCTTGCTGTCGATGGTGCTCACCATGTTCGCCGTCGGCATCTTCATCATCGGCAGTTTTCTCGTTGTCCTGCCAATCCTCGCGCGTGACTCCTATGCCGGGGGCGCGTCCACTTTGACGCTGATCTTTGTCGCATTCTGGGGGGGCGCCTTCGTCTCATCCGTCGTTCTGTCGCGCCTGAAGGCGGCGCGCTGGCCGGGGCGCACCCTTCTGATCGCTCAGTTTCTTGGCGCCGGCTGCATTCTTGCGATTTTCATCAAACCGCCGTTTCACGTCTTCCTCGCCGTTGTGGTGGCGTGGGGGCTGCTCGCCGGGGTCGCAATGACGATGAGCCGGTCGATCGTGCAGGAACGCGCGCCCAAGAGCCACATCGCGCGCGTACTGTCGATTTATCAACTGGGTTTCATGGGCGGAGCGCCGATCGGCGCTCTGGTGATGGGTGTGTGCACGCGCGCCTTCGGCCCGCACCACGCGGCGCTTGTTCCAGCGATCGGCATGATGGTGCTTGTGCTGTTCAATATCGTCGCCACGCCGATCTGGCGGCTGACCCGCAAGGACGGAGCCATCATCGTGCGAGCGCGCCGATAGGCCGCCTCAGAACCAGCCCCGCCACTTGCCAAGGCCGTAGAGTCCTGCCGACGCGCCGAGCATCGCGGCGAGCGCGACGTAATAGCCGTTGGGATCCTGAAGTTCCGGCATCACGGCGAAGTTCATGCCGAAAATCGACGCGATCAAAGTCGGCGGCAGCAGCAGCAGAGACACCACGGACATCACCTTGATTGATGTGTTCTGGTTTGCGCTGACAAGTCCAAGCGTGGCGTCGAGCACATAGGTCAGCGTTGCCCCAAGGGCCTCGCACTGGCGTTCAAGTTCGTGGACGTCGCGGGCAAACGCCTTGATGCGCTCTGCGTCGAGAGCCTGGCGCTGCGCCAGCGCCAGCGCATAGGTCGCAAGCCGCTGCAGCGAGGACAGGCTGTCGCGCGCCTTGGACACCAGACGACCGTGACGACCGAGGGTCTTCAGCACTTCGCGCAGATTGGGTTCACGATCGTCGCTTTCAAACACATCGCGCGCCAACTCATCAACCTCAGCGCGGGCGGTCTCCACCAGATCCGCAATGCGCTCGATCAGGCCCTCCAGGAGCGCAACGAACACGTCCTGCGCACTCGCCGCGCGTTCGATGCGGGCCGAAGCGCGTCCTTTGCCGATGCGAAAAGCACGCGCCTCCTGCCCGCGTTCGCCACGCACCGTCACAAGGCGCGCTGGCGGACCTGCGGCCAGAATAAACGCCACCTGGTCCAGCACCGGGCGCGCGGTGCGGTCGAGATGAAGGATGCTTGCGATGAACGTGACGCCCGCCGCATCCTCGAAAAAACGGGCCGAATCCTCCATCGCCGCGCGTTCCGCCATGGTCGGCGCATCAATGTTCAGGGCGCCCTCCACCAAGGCGTCGAGTTCGCGACTGGGATCGACGAGGTCTATCCAGATCAGCGCAGGATCGCCCAGTTCGTGGAGCGTGGGTGACGCCGGCCCAGACCCAGCCGCGCGCACCACGCCATCCGTGCGACAATAAAGGGTGGCGGTCATGATGAACCTAGCGGGACTTGAAGACAGTTCCGCCCTTCATCACGAAGTCAACATCCCGCAGCTCTGAAATGTTCGCCAAGGGATCGCCATTCACAGCAATGATGTCAGCGGCCTTTCCGGGCGTGAGTTCGCCGATCACCGTATCGAGGCGCAGATGCTGCGCAGCCCCGACGGTGGCGGCCGCCAGCGCTTCTTCCGGCGTGAAACCCGCCTGCACCATGAGCTCAAGCTCGCGGGCGTTGTCGCCATGGCGCGACACCCCGGTATCGGTTCCAAATGCAACCCGCACCCCGGCAAGATGCGCCTGACGCAAGGTTTCAAGCATCCGCGGTCCGACCTGGCGCGCCTTCGCCCGCACGGGCGCCGGCATCCAGGTGCCGGGGCGCTCGGCTTCCTCCGCGACCGTGACGCCGGCGAGAACGGTGGGGACCAGAACTGCGCCGGTCTTTCGGAACAGCCTGAACGTATCGCTGTCGCCATAAGAGCCATGCTCGATCGAGTCGACGCCGGCCCGCAGGGCGGCCTCGATGCCATCCTTGCTGTGCGCATGCGCCGTCACCCGGCGGCCCAGCGCATGGGCGGTTTCGACAATCGCCGTGAGCTCGGCGTCCGTCAGCTGCTGGCCGAGGCCGGCGCCAATGTTGGACAAAACGCCGCCGGTGGCGGTGATCTTGATGACGTCAGCGCCGCCTTGCACCGCCTGACGCACCGCGCGCCGGCAATCATCAGCGCCATTGCAGGCCATGGGACTGCGCAACACGTCGAGCACTTCCGCCCGGTAGCCCTGCGCATCGCCATGTCCGCCGGTCGGCGTGATTGCCGGGCCGGACGCGATGATGCGGGGACCCGCGACCTTGCCCGCCGCGATGGCGTCGCGCAGGCCGAACACCGCTTCGGCGTCTGCGCCAAGATCCGCGACAGTCGTAAACCCCGCCTCCAGGGTGCGCCGGGCGAAGAGCGCGCCGTCAAACGCCTCGTCAACATCGCTTTTGACCACGCTGTCCAGTCGCCCGGTCGGACCGTTCTCACTGGTGATGTGGACGTGTGAATCGATGAGGCCGGGCAGCACGGTCATCGCCGTCAGATCGATCACCCTTGCGCCGGATGGCGCCTGATAGCCGGGCTGGACTGCCGTGATCCGGCCATCGGCGACGAGGATGGTGCGTTGGGTTTCGACCGGCTTGCCAGGGGCGGCCAGGAGGCGGCCCGCCCAGATCGCTGTCACGGCTGCAGGAGCTGTGGTCTGGGCCAATGCGGGCGAACCCGCGACGGCCAGAGCGGCCAGGGCGGCGATGAAGGGGCGGCGCATCAGGGACCTCACAAGACGGCAGGCAAACGCTTTCCTCCGCCGTCAGGGCGCGCGCGTCAAGGACCTGAGCGCGCCGACAACGCGCGCCTCGGACTGCCATGGCCTTGCTGCACAGGTGGTCAACCGGCGGCCCGGGTTTCTGCGAAGGTCTGCGCCAGAAGACGCTGCAGGCCGCGCGCGTCGAGCCGCTCAGGGTTGCGGTCGCTGGCATAGCTGAACCCGTCCGGACACGGCGCTCCGCCACGCGCGAGGTAGGCCTCGCGTTTCGTCGGCCAGTCGGGCGGCACAATCACATACCGGTCGGCAAGCTCCAGCGTGGCGCGCGCCTCATCTTCCGGCACCATCACCTCATGCAACTTTTCACCAGGCCTGATGCCGATCACTTTCTGCGGCAGTCCCGGCGCCAGGGTCGTTGCGAGGTCGGTGGTGCGCATGGACGGGATCTTCGGCACGAAGACTTCCCCGCCAATGGTCATCTCCAGGCTCGACAGCACGAAATCGACGCCCTGATCCAGCGTGATCCAGAACCGCGTCATGCGCTCGTCGGTGATCGGCAGATGGTCGCTGCCGTCGGCGAGCAATTTCCGGAAGAACGGCACGACAGATCCGCGCGAGCCGACGACGTTGCCGTAGCGCACCACCGAGAATTTCGGTCCGTTCTCCCCGGCCAGATTGTTGGCGGCGATGAAGATCTTGTCCGAGGCAAGCTTGGAGGCGCCATAGAGGTTGATCGGATTGGCCGCCTTGTCGGTGGACAGCGCCACAACCCGCTTGACGCCCCGCTTGATCGCCGCGTTCACGACATTCTGCGCGCCCATCACATTGGTCTGAATACACTCGAACGGATTATATTCGGCGATCGGCACATGCTTTAGGGCGGCTGCGTGGATCACATAGTCGACGTCGCGCATGGACATTTCCAAGCGCGCCTCGTCACGCACGTCACCGATGAAATAGCGCATAAAGGGATAGACATGGTGCGGGAAGACCTGCGCCATTTCGTATTGTTTAAGCTCGTCGCGGGAGAACACGATGAGCTTCTTCGGCTTGAATTCCGCAATCACCCGGCGGACGAAATGATAGCCGAACGAGCCGGTTCCGCCCGTCACCATCACGACGCGACCGTTGAGGTCGGCGCGCGGCGACTTGAAGTCGCGAAAGCTCAACAGTCGGTCCAGGCCATCAGGGCGGGCCTGTTCGATGCCTGTGCCCGCCTGCTCCGCCATGCCCATAGCCGCAATCCTCGCCACCGCGGGCGACATGATCCGGGCGCATGGTTAAGGATCGGTCAAGGCATGGGGGATGACGGCCCGGTGGGCGGCACGGCAAGGAAGCGGAGGAGGCAACCGAAAAAGAGAAAGCAGAAAAACGGCTCGGGCAGACGGGGCCGGAAGAGAGGCGCGCAAGGGCGGGTCGAGGCCGGGCGCGCAAAAACGGGGGGCATAGGTCGCCGCCCCCTTGGCTGCGGCTGCACGGGGTCTGTCGGGTCCTTCGGATCTGGCTGACTGGCGGGCGCGGCCATACTGGCGTCAGAGGTTCTCGCGCCGCGCCTGTGGCGCGAAGCGTCTCAGCCTGCCGCCGCGACGCGCGCGGCGCGACGTCGCCGGCCCGACGCGGCGCCTTCCGCCGCCAGCGCCGCAGCCGCGGCCGCCAGGAACAGGAAGGCTGAGACCGCCACGCCGGCGAGCTCGCGCCCGAATTTGTAAGAAACCTTCACCAGGCCCTTGGCGAGACCAAGAAAGGCCAGACGATCGAGCCGCTTGGCGAGCGCAACGCTGCGGGGTCCGCCAGCCTCCGCCACCAGTCGGGTCTTCTTCAGGTCTTCCGCCGTCTCCACATTTCGCATCAGGCGCACGGCGGCGGCTGGTGATGTGCGGTTGGCGATGGCTTTGATCTCGCCGAATTCATCAGCCAGCCGCGCCATGCCGGCCGGGTCCTGGGCGCGCTTGAACGCGTCGCCGATCCTGGCTGCGCGCTGTCCGGGGAGGATCGCCGGGGTCGCCATCGCAGCGGAAAGTTCGGCCCGCAGCCGGGCGGGAGGCACCGCCTCGGCGACAAGAGTTTCCAGCCTCTTGGCCATGCGCGCGGTCAGTGCGCCAGCGCGCTTGGCGCTTTTGACCACCGATGCGCCTGCCTTCAGCGGCGCCGCGCCGCCGGAAGAGGCGACGGAGGCGGCGGTGAGTCCAAGGCCGATGCCTGACAGCGTGAGAATGAACACGTCCACCGGTTCATCGCGCACCCAGTTGCCCGACTGGATGATCAGATCCCGCACATCGCCGACGACAAAAAAGTCTGAGGTGATCGCCCCGGCAAGACCAGCGCCAGTATCGGCCTGACCGGTGACCGCGCCTTCGCCGAATTCCGCTGCGGCCCGCCAGACCTGAGCCGCCGGCGACGACAGTTCCGTCCAGCGCGCCGCCGTCTCCGGCGCCAGCAACCCCGCCGCGGCGGCGATCTGGGCCTCGTCCTGGCTCAACTGCGGGTCCAGCGTCACCAGTTCGGCGGTTTTGGCCGCGATCCGGCGCGCATCCTCCGGAGCGAGCAGTTGCGGCGCGCCGAGCAGCAGTCCGCGCGCGCTCTCAAGATCCTCCTCGGCAAGATCCGCCGCCACCATCCGGCTCCAGGCCGCGCGCGGGTCCTGTCCCGGGGGGAGCAAACCGCGCAGCGCAGCATCCACGGCGGTACGGGTGTCGCGCAGTGTGGTTTGTGTGACCGGAAACCCGTAAGGCTCGATCTGGGTGGCTTCCTTGAGCGTGCGCGCGCCCGTGACCGCCAGGGCGAGCAGGGCAAGATTGAACATCATTGCGGCCATCCAGGAACCGCCGGCCCCGCGCCGGCCCGGCGCTGTGCGTCGCCGGCCCTGGCCGGGATGAGCCCCGGCTTTTGCCGCTGCCCCGGTTTCGGCCTCTGCTCCGGCTGCGCCCTTGCTGCGCTTCAGCATCGAGAGCCCTCCCGCATGGCTCCACCACGGAGCGCCCGCAGAGCATCATACCCGGCTCTTAAGGTTTTGGAGAACCCTCTTTGATGCAATGGCCGGATGGCGGGTTTCGGTTCCATTTCAGGCCTGCTCGCAGGCTTCTCCGGTCAGCTCCCCGGGGCTGACGGCGCGCGTCTGCGCGCACGCCCAGGGATGACGCTGGCCGACCTGCCGCCGTGGGATGTGCGGATCCGCCAGGCGCCGGACGCCGAAGCCGCCGCACGCCGTGTCCAGTCTGGTCGATCCGTGTTTGGCGAAACGCCGCCAACCGGGCGTGATCCCCAGGTCAGCGACGCACGCAAGCTGGCCGCCGCCTGGGGCGGCTTCGCCCAGCTCAAGGCGATCGCCGAAAAGGCCGGCGAGGCCGGCGCAACGCCGGCCGATCGCAGCCGGCTGGCCAGCGCCTTTTCGCGCGGCTGGAGCGAGGTCGTGAGATATGTCGATGACCTTAAGCTGGAAAAGATCAGCGTCGTGCGGGCTGAGAAGCTCTCGCGCGCTGAGACAGAGCTCGCCGTCCGGCGCAACAGTTTTGATTACGTGGGCGCCCGCATCCATGAGGGCGACCCCGACGCGCCGGTGGCTGCACTCGCCGGGGACGTGCGCTTTACCATGTCGATCACGCGCAATGGCGTAAACACCGCGTTTGACTTTGATCTCGCCGAGATGGGGGAGACGGCGCGGACGCTTGCGGCCGTCACCGGATACGTGAACGCCAAGCTCGCGGCGGCCGGATTCGCCACCCGTCTTGAGCGCGAACGCTTGGTTGATCCGGCGCTGCGCAAGGGCGCGCTCAGTGACGATTGGGCCTTCAAGATCGACGGGCTGGAGACCGAGCAGGTCCGGTTGTCGGGGCTTGCCGCCAGGCCGACCCTGTTCGCCGTCGGTCAAGAGGGGATCAAGGGCGTTCAGTCGACGGTCGACTCCCAGGGCAAGCGCGTGACGACCCCCACCGACATCGCGGGCCGGTTGCAGCGCTTCAACGATCTCGCCGCGGCGCAGCCCAGTGAAGTCTTCACCGAGCGGCTCGAAGCCACCGGGCCCGGCGCGGTGCGGCTGACCAGCGTGGTGAGCGCGCCGGACGGTGCGGTCTATGCCGCCGGCGTCGCCTCGGGCGGCTTTGATGGACTTAAGCCCGCCGGACAGTCCGACGTCGTTCTGGTGAAGTTCGATGGCCAGGGCCGAAAACTATGGACACGGATGATGGGCGCGCCGGTCAGCGCCGCAGACCCCAAACTGGCCGTGGGGCCGGACGGGCAGGTCGCAATCGCCGCCAGTATTGAAGGGCTGATGGATCCGGCGGCGCGCGGCGGCCTTCGCGACACCGCGATCTGGGTATATGACGCCTCGGGCAGCGA
>JBILMQ010000158.1:0-8280 GCA_044375455.1 Caulobacterales bacterium
GAGGCGAGCGAGACTGCGTGGCGGCGCTTTGCTGATCCGGCCGAACCGATGGCGGCCTACGGCGCCTTTGTGAGTGACCGCCTCGTCGGCATCGTGCACGTCATCTATCACCGCTCCTGCTGGACGCAGGGCGACTATTGCTATCTGCAGGATCTGTTTACGGATGAGCCCGCCCGGGGCCAGGGGGTCGGCCGGGCGCTCATTGAGCACGTCTATCGCGAGGCCGCCCAGCACGGGGCGAGCCGGGTCTATTGGCTCACCCATGAAAGCAACGCCGCAGCCATGCAGCTCTACGACCGGATCGCAGAACGCAGCGGCTTCATCCAGTACCGCAAGGGTCTCGCTGCGCCAGCCTTGAGTTGACGGGGGCGACACGGAGATCGCCCGGGGCCCTTCCCTGCCGGGCGCCCGGCTGCGAGAGCCGGGAGAGGGCATAGATCCCTCACGCAGACCCGTCGGGCGACCGGGCGGATCGCGCATTGAGGCGGCGATGCGCCCCGGAGCCTGGCAGGTCCTCACCCGCAAAGGGGATGGGTACAGAGCGGCCAGTCGCGAGGCTGCCGGCCTGCTGGCGTCGCAGTCCAGCGACGCCGCCTGCGGCGCAGACACAGGACCTGGGCCCAACGCTCTCATCAATTGAGGGCTCACTGCCGGGTTTAATCCCAGGCTCAATCCCTGGTTCAATCCCTTATTCAATCTTTGGGCAGGCCCCATCCGCGCCCGGGGGCAACGTTGCGCCAAGGTGCGGCCGGCGCCCGCTGTCGCGGTTGCAACGACTTGCCAGACCGGGGCCCTGCGCCCTAATCCGGCGTCATGATCCGCAAAATCACCGCCCTGCAGGTTTCCGCAAAAATGCCCGAGATCCGGCCTGGCCGGAAGGAACGGCAGTGGATGGATGACACCAGCCATTCCTTTGCCTATCGCTGCCTGCCGCTCACGGCCGCCAATCAGCATGGCTGGGAGATCCTGCTCGATTGCACCTTCGAAGCACGCTGGGATGGCGGGACCGGCATGGACGCGGTGCAGATCCGTATGCTGGAGCCTGGGCATATCGAGCCGATGTCGCATTTCGGATCCGGCACGATCACCCTCCATGTGCCGGTTCTGTTCAAGACGGAGCCTGAGGACGTCGGCCTGATCGCGACCGGGCCGCCGAACTGGCCGCGCGACGCGATTTATCCGCTCACCGGCCTGATCGAAACAGGGTGGTCTCCGTTCACGTTCACAATGAACTGGATCTTCACCCGGCCGGGGCGCTGGGTGCGGTTTCAGAAGGGCGAACCTTTCTGCTTTGTGTATCCGGTCAATTACATGGCGATCGAACAGGTCGAGACCGACGTGCAGTCGATCTGGACCGAGCCGAAGCTTGCCGAGGCCTATATGGCGTGGCGCGAACAGCGCAACAGCTTCAATTCCAGGCTGGAGCAGGGCGATCCGGATGCAGTGAAGCAGAAGTGGCAGAAGACCTATTATCTCGGCGAGAACCCGGCCTCGGGCGGGGAGCGCACCGACTTGCACCGAATCAAGTACGACGTGCCGGAATTTCCGCTTCATCAAGGCGTTGACGAGACGAAGAAGGGCGGATGATCGCCTTCGACACCGCCGGCGACGGGCTTGCCTTTGATCTGTGCGGCGTGCGCGTCACGCCCCTTCCAGAGGGCGCGCTCTGGATCGGCGACAGCGCCACCCTCATCGTGTCTGATCTGCATCTGGAGAAGGGCTCAAGCTACGCCGCGCGCGGCGTGGCTCTGCCGCCTTACGACACCCGCGCCACCCTGACGCGGCTCGCCGCGGTCATCACGCGCCTGGCGCCGCGCCAGGTCGTCTGCCTTGGCGACAGTCTGCACGACCGTACGGCCGATGCGCGCATGGCCGCTCAGGACATCGCCTTGATCAGCGATCTGGCGCGCGCGCGGCGCTGGATCTGGATTGAGGGAAACCACGACCCCGCGCCGCCGACCCATTGGGGCGGCGAGCGGCTCGAGGCATTGACGCTTGGTCCCCTGGTGTTGCGCCATGCGCCAGCAGCGGGCCCTGCCCCGGGCGAAATCGCTGGGCACCTCCATCCGGTCGCCAGGATCTCAGGCCATGGCCGCTCGACCCGCCGGCGCAGTTTCCTCACAGATGGGGCGCGTCTTGTGATGCCGGCGTTTGGGGCCTATGCCGGCGGCTTGAATGCGTGCGATATTGCCTTCACTGCTTTGTTTCCCGATGGCTTTGTGGCCCTGGCGCTTGGTCGGGACCGGGTCTGGCCTGCCCCGCAATCGCGCTGTCTTGCAGACTGATCGCAGCGCTGAGCGACCGCAGGCCGGGAGCGCGGCGTCCGCCGGGCGCCACGCGGCCCGCAGCGCGGAAACTCTCCGTTACGTCAACGTCAACTTTGTCTTGACGCTCACGTCAACGGCGCCTAGTCGTTGCGGGTTTGCTGGTGAAGGAACGAGCCGTCATGAACGCGCACGTCAAATCCGGTCCGTCCTCGGGACCGACACAGCGTCCTGCCGTAAAGAGCTACTCGATCCGCGATCTCGCCAAGGAATTCGGCGTCACCGCCCGGGCCTTGCGGTTTTATGAGGACAAGGATCTGTTGCATCCTGCCCGCGATGGCATGACCCGGATCTATTCGACGCGCGATCGCGCCCGGCTGCAGCTTATCCTGCGTGGCAAGCGGGTCGGCCTCTCGCTCAATGAGATCCGGGAGATTTTGGATCTTTATGAGCTTCCCGACGGCGAGCGGATGCAAAACCGCAAGAGCCTTGAGAAGTTCAAGAAGCAATTGGTGGCGCTTGAGCGCCAGAGGAAGGACGTCGAGGCGGCGATTGATACGCTGAAGGATGCCTGTTCGCGTCTTGAAGCGGTCCTTGCCAGTGAGGGGCCGGGGCCTCAGACCGAAGCCCAGGTCCGCGCTTACGACGCGCTTGCCCGCACCAGGATGGGATAGCAGGCTGGCGCGCGCAGCGCCGCGCCGCGCGCCTGGCCGGTGCGCTGGCGGCAGGTGCAGACAGCCTTGGCTGGGGCGGGTGATCGCACCCACAGCGGCGCAAGGCGCAGGCGTCTTCGAACTGCGGTGTGTCCATGGTCTGCGAGCCTGGGGGCGAAACGGGGTGTGAGGCGCATGTCAGGGGCGAAACCGCTCGCGTCACTTGAGCGGTCGAGCCAGCAGGGGGCTGCGCACAGGAAGCGCGCACCGATGACGCGGTCCAGCGTGTGACGTCCCGGATCGTGCGGTCTGCGGGTAGCGGGCTGGTGCGGTGGGTTGGTTAGCCGGGCTGGTTAGCCGGGCTGGTCAGCCGGGCTCGTGCGAACCAGGTTTATGCAGAAACGGTGTCCACAGAGAAAATCCACAGCCAAAGTCCACAGCGAAAGTCCACAGAGAGAAGATCTCAAGGCACAAGGTCGCAACAGAGAAGATCTCAGGGGAGTAGGGAATGCCTGTCTATCGCGCGCCGGTTCGCGAGTATCAATTCCTCCTGCATGACGTGCTGGATGTCGGGCGCTACGCCAATCTTGAGGGCTTCTCTGACGCCTCGCCCGACCTCGTTGACCAGATCTTCGAGGAGGGCGCAAAACTGTGCGAGAACGTGCTCTTTCCGCTCAACAAGTCCGGCGATACGCAAGGGTGCGTGCGTCACCCCGACGCCAGTGTGACGACGCCGCAGGGCTTTAAGGCTGCTTATCGTCAATTCGTCGAGGGCGGCTGGCCGTCGCTTGGCTGCGACCCGGCATTTGGCGGTCAGGGTCTGCCGCATTACGTGAACCTTGCCTTCATGGAGATGGTTGCCTCATCGAACATGGCCTTTGGCATGTATCCAGGCCTGTCGCACGGCGCCTACTCGGCGATTCTGCATCACGGCACGGATGATCAAAAGAAAACCTATCTGCCTAAACTGGTCTCCGGAGAGTGGACCGGAACGATGAACCTGACGGAGCCCCAGTGCGGCACCGATCTGGGGCTCCTCAAGACGCGCGCAGAAGCCGAGCCCGATGGAACCTACCGCATCACCGGCACGAAGATCTTCATCTCGGCCGGCGAACATGATCTTTCGGACAACATCATTCACCTCGTGCTCGCCCGCATTGAGGGCGCTCCAGCCGGGGTGAAGGGGATCTCGCTCTTCATCGTGCCGAAATTCCTGGTCAACGCCGATGGTTCGCTCGGCGCGCGCAACGCCGTGTCCTGCGGCGCGATCGAGCACAAGATGGGCATCCACGCCAATGCGACCTGCGTTCTGAACTATGACGGCGCAACGGGCTATCTGGTTGGCCAGGAAAACAAGGGCCTGGCGGCAATGTTCACGATGATGAACGAGGCGCGCCTGGGCGTTGGCCTGCAGGGACTGGCGCAATCGGAAATCGCTTATCAGAATGCGCGCGCCTACGCCCGCGATCGCCTGCAGGGGCGCAGCCTGACTGGTCCTAAGAACGCTGACGGGCCGGCCGATCCCATCATTGTGCATCCTGACGTGCGCCGCATCCTGATGGACGCCCGCGCGTTCAATGAAGCTGCGCGCGCATTCACCTTCTGGACAGCGCTGTACGGCGACCTGCTGCATCGCAGCCCCGATGAAAAGGTGCGCGAGAAGGCGAGCGATTACATGGCGCTCATGACGCCCGTGTTGAAGGGCTATCTGACGGACAAGGGCTTTGCCCACGCGGTCAACTGCCAGCAGGTGTTTGGCGGCCACGGCTATGTCGAAGAATGGGGCATGTCGCAGTTCGTGCGCGATGCGCGCATCGCCATGATTTATGAGGGCGCAAATGGCGTGCAGGCGCTTGACCTCGTCGGGCGCAAGCTCGCCGCCAACGGGGGACGCGCGGTCTTCGCGTTTTTCAAGGAAATCGACGAGTTCATTGCGGCCCATGAGGACGATGAGGGTCTGAAGCCTTTCGTGGAGGGCCTGCGCGCAGCCAAGGGTCAGTTGCAGGAGGCGACGATGTGGCTGATGCAGAACGGGATGTCGAACTTCGATAATGCCGGCGCGGCGTCTACGGATTATCTTCACCTGTTTGGCCTCACCGGCTGCGCCTACATGTGGGCCTTGATGGCCCGGGCGGCGCTCGCCAAGGGCGATGGGGCGCAGGACCCATTTTACGGCGCCAAGCTGAAGACCGGGCGCTATTTTGTGGACCGGGTGCTGCCTGAGGCGGCGGCCCACCTCGCCAAGCTGAAGACTGGAGCGGCATCGCTCATGGCGCTTGGCGTCGATGAGTTCTAAGTGAGCGTGATTTCTGCAGGAAGGTCTCCCGGGAGAGCAGCATGACGACTTTGAACGTGGCGGCGCCGTCCTGGCGCGACAGCGATGAGATGCGGATCTTCGAGAAGAGCGTGACGGATTTCTTCGTCAAGCATGCCCCTGAGTCCCGGATGAAGAAGTGGCGCGACGACGGCGTCGTGGAGCGTGACATGTGGCGCGAGGCCGGGGCGGCAGGACTTTTGTGCCTGTCCGTGCCGGAAGAATACGGCGGCATGGGCGGCACCTTCGCGCATGAGGCCGTGTTCATCGACGTCATCGGCAAGCTCGGCATTGACGGCTTCGGCGCCTCTTTGCACAACGCGATCGTGGCGCCCTATCTCGTCCACTACGGATCAGAAGAGCAGAAGCGCAAATGGCTTCCGAAAATGGCGTCAGGCGAACTTGTCGGCGCCATCGCCATGACTGAGCCCGGCGCTGGATCCGACCTTCAGGGCGTCAAGACGACAGCAAAGAAGGACGGCAATCACTATGTGATCAATGGCTCCAAGACGTTCATCACCAACGGTCAGACCGCCAACCTGATCATCGTCGTCACAAAGACAGATCCCACAAAGGGCGCCGCCGGCACCTCGCTCATCATGGTTGAAACCGATGAAGCCGAGGGTTTCCGGCGCGGCCGCAATCTCGACAAGGTCGGACAGGACGCGCAGGATACGAGCGAACTCTTTTTCGACAATGTCCGCACGCCAACCGCCAATCTTCTCGGGGCGCAAGAGGGGCAGGGCTTCTATCAGCTGATGCAGCAGCTAGCCTCCGAGCGCCTGCAGATCGGCCTGCAGGGCGTGGCGATGATGGAGCGCGCGCTGGAGCAGACGATCGCTTACGTCAAGGAGCGCAAGGCGTTCGGCAAGTCAATCATGGATTTCCAGAACACTCAGTTCAAGCTCGCCGAATGCAAGACGAAGACGACGATCGCCAAGGTATTCTGCGATTACTGCACCCAGCAGCTGCTCGAGGGCAAGCTTGATGCAGCGACCGCCTCGATGGCCAAATACTGGGTGTCGGACGTCCAGTGCGAGGTGATCGACGAGCTGCTGCAGCTGCATGGCGGATGGGGGTACATGAACGAGATTCCGATCGCCAGGATGTGGCGCGACGCGCGGGTCCAGCGGATCTATGGCGGGGCAAATGAGATCATGAAAGTCCTCATCGCGCGGACGTTGTGACCGGAGGCATGCAATCATGAGCGTGCACACGGCAAGCCTCGCCTGGACGCGCGGCGACCAGCCGTTCGTCGACGGCAAGTACTCGAGGCGCCACCGTATAACCTTTGACGGTGGTGTTGCGATCGACGGGTCGTCTGCGCCGGGCGTCGTGCGCCCCCCGCTGTCGGTGGAGGATGCAGCCGACCCTGAGGAGTTGCTGGTGGCGTCGCTTGCGAGCTGTCATATGCTGTTCTTTCTCGACTTCGCACGCCGCGCCGGCTTTTTGATCGATCGCTATGCTGACGACGCCGAGGGCGAGATGGGCAAGGATGAGCGCGGGCGGGTTGCGCTCACGCGCGTCGTGCTGCGCCCCGTCGTCCACTGGTCTGGCGCGGCGCATCCCTCGCCGGACGCGGTGCGGGAGCTTCACCACAAGGCGCATGAGGCCTGCTTCATCGCCAATTCGTTTCGCGGCGCGGTCGTAGTGGAGCCGCGACAGGCGCCGTAGAGACATCCTCGCAGACAGATCACCGCCGCGCCGGTGCCCAGCGGCGCGGAAAGCGGATGGTAATCGGGACGCCTCCGGTCCCAGTGGGCGCACGTTGATGGAGACGCAAAGATGCGTGAGGCCTATATTTTCGATGCGGTGCGCACGCCGCGCGGCAAGGGCAAGTCCTCGGGAGCCTTGCATGAGGTGACCGCGCTGTCCCTCGCCACGCAGGTTCTGGAAGCTGTGCGAGACCGCAACAATCTCGATACCGCCGCCGTCGATGACGTGGTGTTCGGCTGCGTCAGTCCGGTCGGCGAACAGGGCAGCGACATCGCCCGCATCGCGGTTCTCAATGCCGGTTATGCCGAGAGCACGGCTGGGGTGCAGGTTGATCGCTTCTGCGCATCGGGCCTTGAGGCCTGCAACATCGCCGCGGCGAAGGTGAAGTCTGGCGAGGCCGACATGGCCATTGGCGGCGGCATTGAGAGCATGAGCCGTGTGCCGATGGGGTCGAACGGCGGCGCCTGGGCGTCGGATCCGATGGTCGCGCTCAGCACCTATTTCGTGCCGCAGGGCATCGGGGCGGACATGATCGCCACCAAGTACGGCTTCACGCGTGATGACGTGGATGCCTATGCGGTGCAGAGCCAGCAGCGCGCGGCGCGCGCCTGGCAGGAAGGCCGCTTCAAGAAGTCGATCGTGCCGGTGAAGGATCAGCTGGGCCTGACGCTGCTCGACCATGACGAGCACATGCGTCCTGACGCCACCATGCAGTCGCTTGCTGCGCTGGAGCCATCCTTCAAGGCGCTCGGCGAACAGATGCCGGGCTTCGACGGGGTGATCCTGCAGCGCTACCCCGAAATCGAGGAGGTCAATCACGTCCACCACGCCGGCAATTCCTCCGGCATCGTCGACGGCGCGTCAGCCGTGCTGATCGGCTCCAAGGAGATGGGCGAGCGCCTCGGGCTGAAGCCGCGCGCCCGCATCATGGGTGCGGCCTCGATCGGGTCCGAGCCCTCGATCATGCTGACCGGCCCGGAATTCGTGACCCGCAAGCTGCTTGCGAAGCTCGGCATGACCCAGAAGGACATCGATCTGTGGGAGCTCAATGAGGCGTTCGCATCGGTTGTGCTGCGCTGGGTTCAGGCGCTTGAGCTTGATATGGACAAGGTCAACGTCAATGGCGGCGCCATTGCCATGGGCCATCCGCTGGGGGCGACCGGCGGCATGATCCTCGGCACGATGGTCGATGAGCTGGAGCGCTCGAACAAGGAGCGTGCGCTGATCACCCTGTGCGTCGGCGCCGGGATGGGCACCGCGACGGTGATTGAACGCGTCTGAGGCGGCGCGGGTCCCGCCGGGCGGCGGCCCGGCGGGACCCGCGCGCGCGATG
>JBILMQ010000159.1:0-8264 GCA_044375455.1 Caulobacterales bacterium
GTGGCCGCGCCAGCGCGCCGGATTCTCGCCTTGGCGATAGCCGCGCACAGCGGCCCAATCGAGCACGGACTCAATGCGCTGGCGCACGCGGCTCGCGGTTTCCGTCTTCGTTTTCCAGATCGGCTCAATCGCTTTCATGACCAAGCTTACATCGATCGCCTGGACGGGCAGATCGCCGAACACGGGATAGACGTAGGTCTTGAGCGTGTTCGCCCACTGCTGGCGGTGCTTGGCGTTCTTCCAGCCCGCCTCATGCGAGGCGATGAGCGCTTCGGCGCATTGCCGGAAAGTCATGGCCCGAGCCGCCTCCAGGGCGCGTTGGGCGCGTTCGGCGTCGCGCGCGGCGATTGGGTCCATACCGTCACGGGCGAGCTTCCGGGCCTCTGTGGCGCGCTCGCGCGCTTCGGTAAGCGGGATGTCATCGGCCGAGCCCAAGCCGATCTCACGGACTGGCCCGCCCTTTACCGTCACCCGCAGCACCCAGGACTTGCGCACCTCGCCGGTGTTGGCGTTGGCCGTCACCCGCAGGCGAAGGCCGGCGCCGTCGATCAGCACCCCCGGCTTGCGCGCCTGCTTGACCATCCGATCCGTGAGCCCGTTTCGCGCCATCGCCGCCACCCGTGGGGAAAGAGGGAAAACGGCCTCCCCGCTTCCCCTATCGTTTCCCCCAATATGTACCGAAAGGACGCGCCCGGTAACGGACAGTGGCGAACACTGAATTGGCGAGATAATCGCTTATTTGCAAAGCTTTGTGGCAACATTGACGGGTAGGAGCGGATGGTGGCGAACAACGCTATTGGGCGGACTCCCTGTCCGCCATTCTGCCATGATTTGATTGATGTTTTCGGCCCGGGTGGATTTCCACCACCGCCCTACCACCCGAATGTGCCGGCGTGGGGCGGCGTCGTGCGGGCGCAGGCGGCCGTCTTGAGGCGCGCGACCCCGGCTTAACGATGGCGCTCCATCGTGGCGCTACGCTGTCGCAGAGGCGCGACATGACGGGCGTAGCGGCGACCAGCCCACGGTTTGCGGCGGTGGATTAGGCGCGCGAGTGCAACGACCGCCGCCTGCTTGAGCCAATCGGACACATCCCGTCCGCAGAAGCCGAAACCAACCACCATGAAGCAGTCAAGGCGCCGGCGCTCGCCGCGTGACTCGGACAGGACAGCCTCCGGCAAACCCGGGACGGTTCAACGCGGAACGCACCAAGATGGCCAGGGGTCTTTGGTCAGGGCTCCTGCGCCGGGGTGCGACAGGAGCTGACGGTGCTCGCACTCGCCGCCACTGACCTGATCTCCAGCCTGGCGTCCGGCAGTGTGGCGGCAGGATCCCGGTCGCTCGACCGTTTTTAAGCGCTCGGATCAGCCCGCAGCCCTATGCTTTCCTCCTATGCTTTCCTTGTTTGCTTACGGTTGAACATCGTTCACAAAGGGGGTCGGCGGCGAATTTGCAACCTGCGCGTCCGGCGTGTAACTTTGATAGAGCTGCTTGGCGGGCCGTGGAGAAAGCCAAGGTGGATTTCCGGAGCTTCACGATTGCCGGCAGCGCCACCTACCTGCCGGTCGAATCAATTGACGCTGAAGCGCTGGACGGGCTCACCGGCAAGCCGCTTGGATCAACCGCAAAGCGCTTTGGGGTACGCAAACGACACCGGGCAAACCGCGAGGAAACCAGCTCGTTCATGGGGGCAAACGCCGCCCGCAACGCCCTCGGCGAGGCCGGATGGGACCCGCGATCCCTTGACGCCATTATCGGGGCATGCGGCGTCATGGAGCAGCCCATACCCGGAACGTCTGTGCTCATACAAAATCGGCTCGGCCTGGGCGACAGCGGGATTGCCTGCTTCGATGTCAACGCAACCTGCCTGTCGTTTCTCCAGGCGCTCGACCGGGCGCTCGCCGGCTTCGCGCTCGGCGAGTGGCGACGGGTGCTGATCGTCAGCGCCGACATTGCGTCGGCTGCACTCGACTTCTCCGACCCTGAAGCGTCGGTCCTGTTCGGTGATGGCGCCGCAGCTTTCGCGCTTCAATCAGAAGGACCGCATCGCAGGCTGGCGCACAGCTTTCGGACATATGGCGAAGGGGCGCACGCCTGTCGTCTCGACGCGGGAGGCACGCGGCTGCGACCGAGCGACGATCTGGAGGCCTTCCTGCAAGCGACCAAGTTCAAGATGGCCGGAAAAGACGTGTTTCGCCTCACCAGTCGCAGATTTCCGGGTTTCCTGGCCGATCTGTTGGCTTCGGCGGCGCTGTCGGTCGAAGAGATCGACCTTGTCGTTCCCCATCAGGCGAGCGCAGCGGCGCTGGAACACCTCAAGCGCAGCATTCCAGACGGTCATGCCAAGACGGTCGACATCTTCGCAAGCGTCGGCAACCAGATCGCAACCAGCCTGCCGTTCGCACTGCATACGGCGCGCGCCGAAGGCAGACTGCGCGCCCGGCAGCATACCCTCCTGATCGGCAGCGCGGCAGGCATATCGCTGGGCGGCGCCATCATCCGGTGGTGACCGCGACAGCCCTCGTCGCTGGCGCGACAGGAGGCCTCGGTTGGGCGCTGACCCCGACCTTTCGCCGCACCGGCAGAAAGGTGATGGCCACCGTCAGCAACATTGAGCAACGGTAGCGTCCCGGGGCATGGTGTATTGCCGGTGAACTGGGTGGGCACGCCGACCGATCAAGGTCTGCGCGCCCACCTTTCCCGGGACGTGAGGGCCCGAATCTCGTGAAAGCTGCGGTTGTCACACTTGCAACTGGAGCTTCAGACTCATGTCCGATGACAAAATGGCGCTTTTGGATCTGATAGAAAAGCGTGCAGACGCCGATCTCGTGCGCGAAATGCTGGCCTACGCCGCCGATCAGCTCATGGAGGCGGAGGTCGGCGGCCTGACCAGGGCTGGCTACCGTGAGAAAAGCGCCGAGCTCCGCATGGCTCCGCTCCGCGCCCCGGCCTCAATGGCCCGCCAAAGCATCATATGTCAGATCAGGTCAAGACTTCTACAAAATATTGGTCACCGTCCAATTCTCCCGAACGTGCGCGCACCAGGGCGCCGGCGGCTCGGACATCTGGCCAGTTGATGAAGAACTCAAGCGCGCGGTTTACGTTCTGCGTCGCGGCGTGGACCATCGCCTCATCCGCTTTCGCTTCGGCGTCGAAACCCTCCAGCCGCTTCAAAAACTCCCGCAGATGGTCGATCGACAGGCGTTGCTCGAAGGCCCGCCAGCGCAAGGATTGCGCGGTCTCTTTTTCTCCCAGCGCCTCAACCACCTCGATGCGCACATCCGCCAGCCGGCAGGCGTCGCGCTGACAATCCGGACCGAGCGAATCGAGATGCGCCAAGGCTTCAGGGGCCCGGCCCGCCTTCAGGAGCCGTCGCGCGACGCTACAATCGTCGCGCAGACGAGGGCCCTTAAGGTTCTGGGCGCGGATGAAGAGATCCACGTCGCCTTGCGCGTCGGCGACGGCCGCCAGCGCCGACGCATGAAAGGACGCTTGATAACTGAACTTTCCCGCCTCCGACACAGGAGGGGAGGACCTGATCCTGTCCTCGACAAAATCCCGCAACATGGCGAGCGGTGCGGGCGGAAGGCGTGGCGCGACGTCATCGACGAGGTCGTCAAGCAGTCCATAGTCATCCGCTTCTGCGGCTTCGTAGCCGCGCCGCGCGAACGCAAATTGCTGGTCTGGATCGGAAATCATCGCGATTGTCGCGGCGAAATCCTTGGTCGCATACTTGAACACGGAGCCTATGCGCCCGGACGAGTCATCAACGCGATCGATGGTTGGCTGGCCCAGCGCAAAAAAGTTGAAACAGCGCTCCGCCGCTGCTGGGGGGGGCGGCGGCGGCAAGCGGGCCGGCGATCGAGGTGCGCAGGCCGTCAATGGTTTTCGCGAGACTTCCAATCTTGTTCCAGTCCACGAAGCTGCGCGACCGGCGCAAGGTGGAAATCTGCCGGTTGCTCGATCCCGCCGCCTTAAGGCGCAGCACCTCCCTGACATGTTGCATCCTGATCTGCTTTCCGCGCATGAGCCCCCTCCGTAAGGGGGACGACAATGCCGGAAGAACCTGCGGCCGCCTCCAGGGTGGCCGAACTCAAATTGGAATCAGCGGCCGAACCCATGTCGGAATCGGTGGCCGAACCCAAATCGGAATCCCCGGCCGAACTCATGTTGGAATCGGTGGCCGAACTATCCCGGAATCCGCACGCGGTTGCGTCCGAAATCAGAGCGCGAGCGCTTTCCTGTGCTCGTCATGTTCAAACGCGCTGGCCATGCGTGTGATCTCGGCTGGCCGTGCGCCGACGTCCATGGCGGTCTCGCGCCACGAACACGTAGCCGACGCCACATCCTTGATGACCTTTCGGGCCTGAGCCATCGCGACTCCGAAATAGCTGGACGCAGACTGCAGCAGATCAGCCGAAAACGCGCCGTCGGTGCGCGTCAAGGCAGTTGTCGCGTGTTCATGCGGCTGAGGCCTTATTTTCTGGCGCCTGCGGCGCTGCCATCCTGACGACGGCATCGCGCTCCGGGTTCAGGGCCACGGCCTCGATGGGTGTCCAGTTGCGGGTATGGCGTGACCAGCGTTGAGGGGTGCGCTCGCGGGCCTGGAGATACAGGCTATGACGCTTGGCGAGGATTGAGCGATCCTCGCCCTCATGGCGCTGAGCAGGGCTGACGTACCGGATGGCGCTGTGCTGATGGTTGACGTTGTACCAGTTCACGAAGTGAGCCGCCCACTGTCTGGCGTCAACCAGGGTCTCGAAGCCTTGGGTCGGGAACTCCGGGCGGTACTTCGCGGTGCGGAACAGCGCCTCCACAAAGGCATTGTCGTCGCTCACGCGAGGGCGCGAGTACGACGGTCGGACGCCCAGCCAGTGCAGCATCGCAAGGACTGAGGTTGCCTTGATGGTCGAGCCGTTGTCGCCGTGCAGAACGGGCCGCTTGTCGCGCTCGATCGCTGCGATCCCTTCTGCCAGCGCCGTGCGGTGTACAAGCCTTGCTGCGTGGTCTGCGTGATCTTCAGCGTGCACCTCCCAGCCCACGATCTTGCGGCTGTAGAGATCCATGATCAGGTACAGACAGAACCAGCGTCCCAATACCTGTGCAGGCAGAAACGTCACGTCCCGGCGCCGCACCTGGCGCGGCGCAGTCGCCGCATGGATCGGTGTTGGGGGTCTGTGGCGGACGCCTGGCATGAGGAGCCTTGGCGCGCCCACGGCGCTGGTTCTGACCGGCATCGCGCAGCACGCGCGTGAAGGTGGACTCGCTGGCGAGGTAAACACCTTCATCGGCGAGCGTGGGCACGATACGCGCCGGCGGCATGTCTGCGAACCGCGGCTCGTTGGCTGCCTGCAGCACCGCAGCGCGCTCCTGCTCGGTCAGGGCATGGGCGAGCTTGGGATGGACAGCGTCAGGCCTACGGTCGCCTGTTTGAAGCCCTTCATGGGCTTTCCAACGCTGAAGCGTGCGCACGTCAATCCCGGCAACCTGACACGCAAGGCGCAACCTTGCGCCAGCACGGTGAGCCTTATCGATCCATTGGGCTGTTCTTTGGCGATCTTCCAGTCCGATCATTCGTCCTCGCCCTTTTGGAAGATCGCCTCGAGCTTTTTTGAAAGCACCAGAAGCGCGGCCGTTTCGGCCAGGGCCTTGTCCTTGCGGCGTAACTCGCGCTCGAGCTGCTTGATGCGCCGCCGGTCGGAGGCCGTCTCCTGAGGGCTTGCGCGCTGCTCCTCAGGCTCGGCCAGGGCTTGGGTGGCGCTTGCCCGCCAGGCTGCCAACTCTTGAGGGTATATCCCGTGCTCCCGGCACCAGGCGCTGCGGGCCGCATCGTCCATGGGGGCGGTGGTGATCACCGCGTCGAGCCGGGCCGACGCTGACCACGCCCGCTCGCGAGCGGGCGTGGTCAGCGCCTCCGCTCGCCATCGTTCCAGAGTGTCGGCCGAAACGCCGACCTCGCGGGATACCTCCTCAATGGAAGCGGTGTTGGGCGGCAGAAGCCGCGCCACCACCTTGGTCTTGAATGCCTGTCCGTATCGAGCCATCGCGCCTTCTCATGCTTGCCCCCGTTGAAGGAGTTCTATCGAGGCGGCAACTACTCTGGCGCGGGGGGGCTTCGAGCCGGACGTTGGTATTGTTGAAGTAGCTGCCCTGCGGCTCCACCGTGACGCCTTCGCGCGTCAGCCAAGCATTTGCGGCTACCGCCTCCCGGACCATGCGCGCGGCGCGCTCGATCTGGGCCTCTTCGGTCGGACTGGCGGGCCGTTCCCATGCCGCAAGGCGCGTCTCCCACGCCTCATCGAGGCGTTGCTCCGGGAGGATCGCCTGACCAAGAAGGCCTAAGCCTCCTGCCCGGTTGGACGAATAAGGAGACGACACGACAATTCCCCAGAACCAGCCTTAAACACCAAACGTGGTGGCTGCCGTAACGTATTCAAGGCCATATCTGGCGTTTTTCGGTTCAGAGTGAGCGACCCTCCCAGCCTCTAAGGCGCATTTTCCGCCTACCCGGATTAAGGAAGATTGATACAATTCCTCCTATGATAGACCCCAGAGTAGAAGGAACTGTATCAATGCCCGCCGCCGGCCAGCAACGCCAGATCGTGACCGCCTTCCTTGCGGAACACGGGATCGCGCGCCTTGCCGAGCTGCGCGCGATGGGCGCGACGGCTGCGACGGTTAGCCGGATGGAAAAGGCTGGCGAGGTCGTCCGCCTCGGGCGCGGCCTCTACCAGCTACCGGACGCCCCGCTCAGCGCCGATCACAGCCTCGCCACGGCGGCAAAGCGCGTGCCGAAAGGTGTCGTCTGTCTCGTCTCATCCCTCGCCTTCCATGGCCTGACGGATCAGCTGCCGCGCAAGGTCTGGCTGGCGGTCAGCACATCAGACTGGGCGCGACGTAAGACGCAGCCCCAGCTACGGATTGTTCAAATGGCCGACCATCTGCTCAAGACCGATGTCGAAACTCATGTTGTTGATGGCGTGCCGGTGAAGGTTTTCGGCGTCGCCCGCACCGTCGCTGACTGCTTCCGCCACCGCCGTACCATTGGCATCAACGTCGCGATCGAAGGACTGCAGGAGGCGCTGCGCCAGCGAAAGACGACGCCTGCGGCGCTCGCAAGGCATGCGGAACTAGGCGGCGTCGCCACCGTGATGCGCCCATACCTAGAGGCGCTGACCGCCAATGCCTAAAGAGACCAAGAACATCGCGGCATCGGTGCGCGCTCGCCTGATGAACCATGCCCAAGCCAAGGGCGTGCTGTTTGATCTCGTGCTCAATCGGTATGTCATCGAACGGCTGCTGTATCGCCTCAGCGTGTCCTCCCACGCGAATGATTTCGTGCTGAAGGGCGCGACGCTTCTGATGACCTGGCTCGACGAGCCGCATCGCGGGACGCGCGACCTTGACCTGCTTGGGTTTGGCGACAACGCACCAGACAAGCTGCTCGCGCTGTTTCGTGAGGTGCTTGAGACGACTGTTCCCGATGATGGCATCGTATTCGATGCGGCGGGGCTGCGCGTTGATCGTATCCGTGAAGAGTTGGCCTATGGTGGCGTGCGGCTGCGCACGACGGCGACCCTTGCCGGGGCACGCATTCCCGTGTCGGTCGATATTGGCTTTGGTGACGCGCTGGAGCCGGGCGCCGAGCTGGTCGCCTACCCGACGCTGCTCGACCAGGCCGCCCCGACGCTAAGGGCCTATGCGCGCGAGACGGTCATCGCCGAGAAGTTTCAGGCCATGGTCGCTCTGGGCCGAGCCAATACGCGCATGAAGGACTTTTACGACATCTGGATACTGAGCCGCACCTTTGAGTTCAAAGACGACCGGCTGGCGCGCGCTATCGCCGCGACCTTCGCCCGGCGCGCGACACCGATCCCGATAGAAACACCCGACGCGCTGAGCGCTGCATTCGCCGCTGACCCAGCGAAGCAAACGCAATGGCGAGCCTTCGTGGCCGATGTGGCTGTCGATCCCGGCAACTTGGCCGATGTGATTGCGGCGCTTATCTCATTTCTCACGCCACATGCGGAAACCGCGCGCAAACTTGGCGGTGCAGCATAAGTATGGCGCTCAAGGTTTCCGAAAATGAGAAGGCAAGCAACTATGCTGGCGAGTATGTCAAATGAGTGACCTCGGCATGCTTATTGACGTTTGGAATACGACAACCTTTGACGAGGAACTCACGCGCTTTCGGTGCGCCATTCGGCGTAGACATACGGCTCACGCGGCAGCGGCTTCAGCGCGGGCGCATCGATCTCCTGGAAGAG
>JBILMQ010000013.1:0-26861 GCA_044375455.1 Caulobacterales bacterium
AAAGGCGATTGCGGCTCAGGCCTGCGCCCACGCCCGGAGCAGATTGCCGATCGCCTTGTCGAGGATAAGGATCTGGGCGGGATCTGTCAGATCTGACCGCAAATTGGCGAGATCAAACAGAATATCACGCTGATATTGTGCACGCACCGAACTTTCAATCCATCCAACCACGGCCAGTCTCAATCCGCGCGTCACCGTCTCAACGCGATGGACCGTTGAGGCAGGGTAAAGCACGAGCCCGCCTGCGGGGGGCTTGAACCGGCGTTCGCCGTCTGCGGCCATGATCACAAGATCGCCCCCGTCATAGGCGTCGGGCTCGGACAGGAACAAGGTGAAGGCGAGATCGCCGCGCAGCCGCGCAGCCCCCTCGCCCAGCAGCGCATTGTCGACATGCGGACCGTAGCCCATGCCAGGGTCGCTGCGCGTGATCATGACGGCGCCGATCTGGCGCGGCCAGGCAGCGGCTTGCACCACGGGATCAGTGCGCAACCGCGCAACCACGAAGTCGGCAACCCCTTTCGCCGCAGCGGGGTCAGCCTGCAGGTTGGTTTTGACCCTGCGTGCGAAGGCGCCGGCGCTGGCGCGTCCATCGCGAAAGGCCAGCCCATCCGCTTCACGGCGCAGGCGCTCCACGTCATCGGGCGGCAGAAAGGGGGAGCGCAGAAGCATCATGATGGGATCGGGGCATTTTGCGAATGAGTTGCAGAAACATTGTCACCCCGCTAGACCCTCTGTCACAGCATGGCGGCGCACAGGAGCTGAGATGGCGGACGGTCCCAATTCCTGGCCGAGATTCTGGGTCGGGCTGAGCGTCGGAGCTTTGCTCGGCGCAACTGGTTTCGCTCTGGTGAGCGAACTTTACAAGGGCGGACATGGGCCGCCGGCGGAGGGCGGGCGCCCCGGCGCCGGCGTCGATGCGTCTGCAGCGCCGGCGCCCGCAGCTGGCGGCGGCGGGGAGAGCGGCGAGGCCGGTGCGCGCGGGGCTTATGAGGAAATCGCGCCAGAAAGCGCGTATGGCCTGCGGCTCGCGCATTTGAAGGGTTTTCTGCTGATCGCCGAGAAGCTTCGCGCAGCCGGGGCGCTGGCGGAGGCCGGCGCGCTGGTCGGCCAGGGAAAGCTGGAGGCATTCACCCCCGTGGCGACGATGTTCGCTGCAGCCGGGCTGGGCGATCTGGCGGCGGCTTTGGAGGACACAGAGGCAGCCCTGTTTGATGGGCGGCCGGACGCCGCCGGGCGTTTGCGGGCATTGCTCGCCCGCCTGGACGCGGCGGCTGTAGCGGACCGGGCGCGCCCACAGGACGTCGCCTATGGCATGACGCGGATCGCCGAGGGCCTCTATGCCGGCGTGGTGACGCCGGAGGGCGTCGATCCGGTGGAGTATCAGCATGCGTATGGCGCAGCGCTCTCGGCGGCGGACGCCTTCGCCATGGCGCAGGGGAAGCTGAAACGGATCGACGCTGCGCGCACCGCACGGGCACACAGGGAGATCGAAGCCTTCCTTGCGCTTTTTCCCGCCCCGGTGGCGCCCGACGCACCCGTCGCAGCCAGCCTGGTGACCGCTCAGGCAAGTCGCGTCGAACTTGCACTCAGTGGATTCTAGGCGCAGCGCGCATCAGCTCACCCGCCGCACATGGCCGCGCCAATAGGGCTCGCGCAGTTCCCGGCGCAGGATCTTGCCGGACGGGTTACGCGGCAGAGCGTGCGTAAAATCGACAGATTTGGGAACCTTGTAACCGGCGATGCGCGCACGCGCGTAGGCGATGATCTCGGCGGGATCGGGAGAGGCGCCGGGTTTGGCGACCACGATCGCCTTGACGGCCTCGCCCCACTTCTCATCCGGAACCCCGATGACGGCGACGTCTGCCACGTCCGGGTGACCGAAAATGGCGTTCTCAACTTCAGCCGGATAGATATTCTCGCCCCCCGAAACGATCATGTCCTTCACGCGATCATGGATGAACAGATAGCCCTCGGCGTCAAAAAAGGCTGCGTCTCCTGTGTGGAACCAGCCATCACGAATGGCGGCCATGGTGGCCTCAGGGTTGCGCCAATAGCCTTTCATGACGACGTCGGAGCGGATGGCCACCTCGCCGACTTCGCCGACTGCACAGCGTGATCCGTCCGGGCGCACGCAGACGACCTCCACCCCCGGCCAGGGGACGCCACAGGCGCGCAGTTTGCCGCGCAAGGGATCATGGCTCGCGTGATCAAGATACGTGCCGGCGCCGACTGTCTCGGTTAACCCATAGAGCTGGGTGAAGCGCGCGCCGAAGCGGGTCTGTGCGCGCTTAAGCAGTTCTTCTGCGATCGGAGAGGCGCCATAAAAGATCTGGCGCAAGTGCGAAAAATCCGCAGTGTCGCAGCCTGGCGTCTGCAACAGCAGAAGGATCACGGCGGGCACGAAGAATGCGTGGCGGATCTTGTGATCCTGCAGCATGGCGAGGATGCGTTGCGGATCGACCTCCTTGACGATCACCGCCTTGGCGCCCTGGATGATGGCGAGGATGCCGACGTTCACGCCGGCGACATGGAACTGCGGCATGGCGAGCATGACGGGATCGCCAGGCTCGTAGCTTGACCATTCGAGCTGGCTCGCGAAACCAAAAAAGGCGAGGTAGTTGGCGTTCGTCAGCATCACCCCCTTCGGCAGCCCGGTGGTGCCTGAGGTGTAGAGCTGGATGATGTCATGGCTTGGCCCGAGGCTGGGGTCGGCAGGCGCCGGCGCGCATCCGTCGCGCCAATCGGTGTAACCGGGAAATCGCGGATCCTCATCGTCGAGCGCGATGACCAGCAACGGGCGCTCAACCTGACTTTGAATGCTGGCGACCAGATCTGCGAAGTCGCGCCCCACGAACAGAACCTGCGCCTCGGCGTTTTTGATGATGAACACCATCTCCGGCGCCGCCAGCCGCCAGTTGACCCCGACGAGAGCGGCGCCAGCCTTGGCGCAGCCGAACAGCACCTCATAGTAGCGGTCGGAGTTCTTGGTCAGGATCGCCACGCGGTCATCGGCGCGCACGCCTGCCGCCCTCAGCCCCGCCGCCACCTGGGCGGAGCGCCGCTCCAGGTCTGCGAAGGTTGTTTCGCGGTCCTCAAAGACCATGGCGACGTCATTCGGACGGGCCTTGGCCTGCGTGCTCAGCCCGTCGGCAAGCGTGCGCCAGCCGGATGTGTCGATCATGGTGTTTTCCTCCCCGGGTTTGTGCGCCACGCCCGGCGTGCGCCGAATTCCCGACCAGGTTCCATATCAGAATCGCTCCGGATTTACAGCGTCCTCGCCGCCGACAGGCAGACGCTGCGAGGCGCCAGATGGCGCGATGAGCGGGCAGCCTCGCCGGTCGAGCACCACGCAGGGCGGCGGCTCGGCCGCACGCTTTTGTCAGTCGTCAGAGAGCTGCGATAAGTCGGTGCTGGCGAAGGAATCGCCTTTGAACCGGACCACACCCGGTGAGCACCCCGGCGAAATCCGGTGCATTGCGTCCCCGGCCGGCGCACCCTGCCTCAGGCGGCCTGGGAAGTGGACCCTCGAGGCGTCCCTGAAGACGTCCCTGAAGACGTCCCTGAAGGCGTCCCTGAAGGCGTCCCGGGAGGGGGCCAGGAAGGCGGGCCAGACGACGGGCCAGACGACGGGCGTGGGCCGAATGCTGCACAGTTTATCGCGGCCGACGCGAATCCGGCGATAAGACAGCGCTGGCGCGCGCTGAGCGCCAGCCCCGCCAGGAAAGTCGCTGCACCATGCCCATCCGCCACCTGCCGCCCGAGGTCATCAACCGGATCGCCGCCGGCGAGGTGGTCGAACGCCCGGCGAGTGTGGTGAAGGAGCTGGTTGAAAACGCGCTTGACGCCGGGGCCCTCCGCATTGCAGTGCGCGCCGAGGCAGGCGGCGTCGGACGGATCATCGTAGAGGACGATGGAGGCGGCATCGCAGCCGACCAGCTGCCGGCGGCGGTGGAGCGCCATGCGACGTCCAAGCTTGGAGCGACGCAAGATGGCGGGGTCGATCTGCTGAACATCCGCACCATGGGCTTTCGCGGCGAAGCGCTCGCCTCGATCGGGGCGATCGCCCGACTGAGCGTCGTCTCGCGCCGGCCCGGCGCAGACGCGGCGCAGATCGCGGTCGACGGGGGCATCATCACCGGGCCCGGTCCGGCCTCTGCGGGCGGCCTCGGGGGGCATGGCACCCGGGTTGAGGTGCGCGATTTGTTTTACGCGACGCCAGCGCGGCTGAAGTTCCTGCGCTCGGACCGGGCCGAGGCGCAGGCGGTGTTGGATGTGATGAAACGCCTGGCCATGGCCCGACCGGACGTCAGTTTTGACCTCACATTGGACGCACGCAGCGCCATGCGCGCGCCGGCGCAGGATCGCGCCCGCCGCCTCGGGGCTGTGATGGGCGCGGACTTCAGCGATAATGCGCTCGCGATCGACGCGGTGCGCGACGGCGTGAGGGTGACGGGATATGCGGGGCTGGCCACGCTCAATCGCGGCGCCGCCACGCACCAATATCTCTTCGTCAACACCCGCCCGGTGCGCGACAAGCTCCTGACCGGCGCGGTGCGCGCTGCCTATCAGGATTATCTGGCGCGCGACCGGCATCCCCTGGTCGCGCTGTTCGTGGACCTGGATCCGGAGCTTGTCGACGTCAACGTGCATCCCGCCAAGACGGAGGTTCGCTTTCGTGATCCGGGGCTGGTGAAGGGGCTGATGATCTCGGCCCTGCGCCATGCGCTGGCCGGGGCCGGTCATCGCGCGTCGAGCACAGTGGCCGGCGCAGCGCTGGAGGCGCTGCGCGTCGGCGCCATGGTCGCGCCGGCGCGACCGTTCGCCGGCGCCCGACTACCGGGGCTTTCAGGCCTCAGCGCGCGCAGTTTCGCACCATCGATCTCCCCGCCGGGCGACGCGGCGGCGTTGGTCGCCCCACATTCGGTCGCCCCAGACCGGGATGCCCAAGGTCAGGATGCCCAAGGTCAGATTGGTGCGGGGCCGGGCGGTCAGGACCCGGGCGCAAGGGACGGGTCTGACGCTCAGCCCCTTGGCGTGGCGCGCGCCCAGGTGCATGAAACCTACATCATCGCCCAGACGCAGGATGGTCTCGTGATCGTCGATCAGCACGCGGCTCATGAGCGGCTGGTCTATGAGCGCATGAAGTCGGCGCTCGAGGCCGGCGGCGTGCACCGCCAGGCACTTCTGATCCCTGAAATCGTGGACCTCGACCCGGTCGATGCCGAGCGGCTTATCGCCCGCGCCCACGAGCTCGCCGAGCTTGGCCTTGTGGTTGAACCGTTCGGACCCGGGGCGATCAGCGTCACTGAGACGCCCGCACTGCTTGGTGGTGTGGATATTCAAGGCCTGATTCGCGACATTGTCGATGATCTTGCCGAAACTGATGCAGCTTTGAGCCTGCGCGAGCGGCTGCAGGAGATCGCCGGCGACATGGCGTGCCGCACCAGCGTGCGCGCCGGACGTCGTCTGAGCCCGGAGGAAATGAATGCATTGCTGCGCGACATGGAGCGTACGGCCCATTCCGGCCAGTGCAATCACGGGCGTCCGACCTATGTCGAACTAAAGCTGGCCGACATCGAACGGCTTTTTGGCCGGCGCTAGGCGGCGAAGAATGACATGAGCGCCCGGACCGTCTCCGCAGGACGCTCTTCCGGCAGAAAGTGGCCGCAATCGAGGCTCACGAAGCTGAGATCCCGAGCTTCACCCGCCCAGGCGGCAGGCACGTCGAACAGCGCACCCGTCGATGGCGAGGCACGTCCCCATGCGACCAGCGTTGGGCACATGAGCGGGTGATCAGCGTCGGCGGCGTCGTGGATCAGATCGATGCTTGCGCCGGCGCGATAATCTTCGCACATCGCATGCCAGGCCTCCGGCGCGCCGTTGGTTTCGCCATAAGCCCTGGCGGCCTCCTCATCCGGGGCGGCGCGAGCGGAGCCTGCGGCGAAACGGGCGGCTTTATCGCCCATCAGGATTTCAGGGATGGGTTCGGGCTGAGCGAAAAAGAACCAGTGCCACAGATTGACTGCAACCTGCCGAGTGACGTTGGCGTAGATCCAGGCGGTCGGGACGATATCAAGAATGGCGAGCCTTTCGACGGCCGCGCGATGATCTTTCGCCAGCCGCCGCGCGGTACGGGCGCCGCGATCGTGACCGGCAAGACAGAAGCGCTCAAAGCCGAGCGCGCGCATCAGTCCATACTGGTCGGCAGCCATTTGACGCTTCGAATAAGCCGCGTGATCCCCGCCGCCTGCCGGTTTATCGCTCTCGCCATAGCCGCGCAGATCGCTCGCCACGACCGTAAACCGTTCTGCGAGCGCAGGCGCCGTCTTGCGCCACATGACGTGCGACTGCGGGGCGCCGTGCAGGAGAAGGAGAGGCGGGCCTGCGCCCCCGACGCGGGCATGGATCGTCACCTCATCAACTTTGATCCGCTCCCGGCTGAAGCCCGGAAAGAAGTCCGTCATGACTGAGGTCCGGCGAAGGATTCGTCGAGCCAGTCCGGAAGGCGTGCGGCAAGACCTGCCAAAGGTCCGGAGGACAACAGGAGAACGACGTCATCCTGGGCTATATTGTCCTGGGCGTAGGTCATCACAGCGTCGCCGTCCGGTGCGCCGATGACACGAACGCCAGCGGCGCGGGTGCGCGCGATGATGTCATCGTGGCTGAGTTGCTCATGCCCTGCAGCGCCGTGGGTCGGCGGAGGCAGTATCACCACTGCGCCGGCGCCGGTGAAGACGCTGTCATACCACTCGAGCGCATCTTTATTCCGCCAGCTGAACGTGTGCGGCTCAAAAACGACGATGAGGCGGCGATCTGGAAAGTGCAGTTTCATCGCCTCAATGGCGGAGCGGGCCTTTTCGTAAGAAGATCCAAAGCCCTCATAGGCAGGTATGCGCGAGCGGCGGGTTTTCTTATCAAGTCGGCGCGCGACGCCGCGAAAGTCCGCAAAGGCGCTGACCAGAGCGCTGACCGGGGTCAGACCGCGCGCGAGAAGATAGGCGCAGGCGCCGACGACGTTCTCGATGTTATGCAGGCCAAGAAGCCCGGTCGCGATCTCGACCGTCTCACCCGCAGGCGTGACAAGTTCGAAGCGGGTCGTCTCGGCGATGCGCACATTGCGCGCATGGTAGTGGGCGCGCGCATCAAGGCCGTACCACACCGTGGCGCGTGCCCCCGCCATGGAGTGGAGGATCTCATAGCGGTGGGCGCAGACCAGAAGCCCGTCGCGCGGCGTGCGCTCGATCAGCGCGGCGAAGGGGGCTTCGTATTGGGCCATTGTCGGGAACATGTTGACGTGATCATGCGCCACAGAGGTGATGAGGGTGTCGCGCGGATGATAGAGCAGGAACTTGGAGCGCCGGTCGTTGAGCGCGTTCACATATTCGTCGCCTTCAACAATGAACTCCCGATCCCGCCCGCCATGGCCTGTCGCGGGAAGGTCCAGCGGGACTGCCCCGACAAACCAGCCGGGATCGCGGCCGGCCACACGAAGCGCATGCGCGATCATTGCAGTGAGCGTGGACTTGCCGAAGCTGCCGGCCACGATGAGCGTATCGCGGTCCCTGGTCAGTTCGCCGAGATACTCGGCGAAAGTGTAGCGCGGGACGCATCGCCTGGTCAGTTCGGCGATCTCGGGATTGTCCTGCGGCGTGAGGCGCGCAGTCGTGCCGATGATTGCAAGATCAACGTGCTCTGGAACATTGGCCCGGTCAAAGCAGGTGGCGTAGCGGATCCCTGCGCGCTCGAGATAGGTGGTGACAGGGGGAAAGGCGTCCGCGTCCGACCCGGTCACCTGCGCGCCCTGCGAGGCGAGAATGGAGGCGAGGGCTGACACCCCTGCCCCGGCAATGCCGACGATGTGCACATTCATGGGCATGTCTTAGCCGCACCGGCGCGGGGAAGCGAGACCCGCACGGCGGCGCGGCCCCTTGACCCTGGGGGCACACGGGCCCACCGCACGACCTCAGGAAAGACCCGTACAGAGGGTCCTGCGCGCCGCAGCCAGGCGCGCCTTGACCGATCCCGCCAGCCTGGTCTGTTGTCCGCAGTTTGATTTCGCACACACGCGGAGCGATGTTTCCTCAATGGCCGAGGCGCTGAGCCGCCCTGAGACGACCCGGATCATCACGCAGGGCGTGGTGCGCTTGTTTGCAGCCTGGAACGTGGCGAGCGTCCTGGAGGCGCCGCTGCCCAACGGTCGGCGCGCAGACGTGGTGGGCATCGGGGTCAAGGGCGAGTTGTGGATTGCGGAGGTGAAGTCCGGCCCGGCGGATTTCCTGTCGGACGCGAAATGGCCTGACTATGGCGCGTTCTGCGACCGCTTCTTCTTTGCGATCGCGCCTGACTTTCCTCAGGAATTGCTGCCACAGGGACCGGGAGTGATTGTGGCCGACGCGTTTGACGGCGCGTTCGTGCGCGCCGCCGCGCCGACCAGCCTGGCGCCGGCGCGCCGAAAGTCGATGACGTTGCTCCTGGCGCGCCTGGCGGCCGTGCGGGCGATCACCACAGACAGCGCTTGAACGAGGCCGGGCGGCGTTTCACAGTCGCGCAATGCCGATCTTTGATCCCGATGACGCCAGAGCGCTGACCACCGAAAACCTTGCGGTGGACGGCGAGGTAGATCTCCGCGGTCTTGCCGCGGGTGCGGCGCTGGACAAGCTTGCCGCCGCACTCGGCGTCCACCGCGCCGTGGGGCGCGGGCGCATCCTGGTCCGCTTCGAGCCAGCGCGACCAGGCGGCGGAGAGACCCTGTTTCAGCCCGTCGGGCGCTTCTTGCGGACTGAGATCGCCGCCGGGCGGGCGATTCGCGCGATGCCGACGGCTGACGGTCTGTGGATCGTCAGGCTGCACGACGACCCGCGTCCGGCCTGAGAGACAGTCTGGCGGGCGAAGCGCCAGAGCGGCTATCACCTCTTGCCGAGATGGATCATTGGGCTGTCCAGCCGCCGTCGATGGAGAGTGTGGCGCCGTTGATCTGGTCGGCGGCGTCGGAGGCGAGGAACGCGCAAAAACCGGCCACCTGCTCGATGGTGACGAAATCTTTGGTCGGCTGGGCTTGCAGAAGCACATCCCGGATGACCTGCTCCCGGGTGAGTCCGCGCGCCCTCATGGTGTCTGGGATTTGGCGCTCCACCAGCGGCGTCAGAACATAGCCTGGACATATGGCGTTGCAGCGCACGCCGAACGGGGCGCCTTCGAGCGCGACGGTCTTGGTGAGCCCCGCAAGTCCATGCTTGGCGGCGACATAGGCCGATTTGAACGGGGACGCGACAAGCGCATGGGCGCTGGCAATGTTGATGATGCGCCCATAACCGCGCCGTTTCATGCCAGGCATGGCGCAACGGATGGCGTGGAACGGTCCGCTGAGGTTGACGGCGAGGATCTGGTCCCATTTCTCAATGGGAAATTCTTCGATCGGCGCGACATGCTGAACGCCGGCATTGTTGACGAGAACATCGACCGCCCCGAACGCGTCCTCCGCCCTGGCCACCATGGCGGCGATATCGCCGGGGTTGGCCATGTCGGCTGGCGCATGAAGCGCTGTCATTGCGCCGAGCGCCTTGAGCGTGGCTATCTCCTCTTCAATCGCCGCGGTGTCGCCGAACCCGTTGATCAGCAGGTTCATGCCAGCCTTGGCGAAGATTTCAGCGACGCCGCGTCCGATGCCGCTGGTCGCCCCGGTGATGATGGCGCTGCGCATGCTCATGGTACGTTCTCCTGTCGGCGGCCGGTGCAGTCTGGCCAGTTCGAGCGCCTATCCGCTCAAGGCAGACGCTCAGGGCCGGCCCTCCTGATCTGGCCTCCTGATCCGGCCTCCTGATCCGGCGGCCGGGTCGGGCCTTATGCGCCGCAGCGCCGCCCGGGTCGCGTGAGGTTGAGGTTAGCGTGCGTCCGGATCAAGAGAATAGCCCGCTGAGCGGACCGTGCGGATGAGATCAGCCTCCTCATCGTCGTTCAGCGCCCGGCGCAGACGTCCGATGTGGACGTCGACGGTGCGCGCCTCGACATAGACATCGGAGCCCCACACCGCGTCGAGCAACTGCTCACGCGAGAACACCCGCCCGGGATGCTGCATCAGATAGTCGAGCAGGCGGAACTCTGTCGGCCCGAGATGAATGTCGCGCTGGCCGCGTTTGACGCGATGGGCGACCCGATCGATCACGATATCGCCGACGCGCACGCGGTCTTCTGCAAGGCCAGGACGGATGCGCCGCATCACGGCGCGCAGACGCGCCAGCAGTTCGGCCATGCCGAAGGGCTTCACCACATAGTCGTCAGCGCCGGTATCCAAGCCGCGGATGCGATCGCTTTCCTCGCCGCGCGCGGTCAGCATCATGATCGGGATGTTGCGGGTTTCAGCCTTGGCGCGCAGGCGTCGGCACACCTCAATGCCAGGCACCTTCGGCAACATCCAATCCAGAATGACAAGGTCGGGCTGGCGCTCCTCAACCATAACGAGGGCTTCTTCCCCATCATGGGCCACGCCCACGCGAAAGCCTTCCTTTTCCAGATTGTACTGAAGCAGAGCGGCGAGCGCCTCTTCGTCTTCAACCACCAGGACATACGGGCTCACGTCGATCCCCCTCGCGTGTGCGAGACACCCTGCGCCGCTTCAGTGCGGCGACAGAAGGTCCGCCTTCGGACGTTCTGCGGGCAATTCCTCGCCGGTCACGAGGTAATGCACGGTCTCGGCCATGTTGGTGCAATGATCGCCGATGCGCTCAAGGTTCTTGGCGATGAAAAGCATGTGCGCGCTGGGCGTAATGGTGCGAGGATCCTCGAACAT
The DNA here is from genome assembly GCA_044375455.1 of Caulobacterales bacterium. Taxonomy (GTDB): domain Bacteria; phylum Pseudomonadota; class Alphaproteobacteria; order Caulobacterales; family Aquidulcibacteraceae; genus JBEIHX01. The sequence continues at coordinate 10,787 of JBILMQ010000013.1, forward strand.
ATATGTCAGGAGTTCGCGGAACAGCGCGCTGTAGTGTTCGTCGATTTCGTCGTCCTGCCTCCAGACGGCCACGGCGCGTCCGGTCTCTGCGCTGGCGTAGGCGTCAAGGACGTCCTTCAGGCTGGTGCAAACGATCCGGCCGAGCCGCTCGACGCTTCGGGTGAGTGGGATCGGATCGCTCTGGTGCAGGATCAGCGCGCGCTTGGCGATATTCTTGCCGAGATCGCCGATGCGTTCGATATCGATCGCCAGTTTGATGCCGGCGATCGCCTCGCGCAGGTCGCGCGCCATCGGCTGGCGCAACGCCAGCAGACGAATAATGCGCCGCTCGAGATCCTTGTGCATGGCGTCGATCTGGGCGTCGCGCGCGATGGTGGCCTTTGCCAGCGCACTGTCGCGCCGAGCGACGGAGGCGAGGGCGTCAGAGACGAGGCTTTCGGCCAGACCGCCCATCCGGGCGATGTCGCTCGACAGCTGTTTCAGTTCTTCTCCGAAAGCCTTGATGGTGTGTTCCGTCATCGGCGCGATGCTCCTGTCTGCGGTCAGCCGAAGCGGCCGGTGATGTAGTCCTGGGTGCGGCTGTCACGCGGATTGGTGAATATCTCCTCTGTCGATCCCGTCTCGACGAGGCGGCCAAGGTGAAAGAAGGCGGTCGTTTGCGATACGCGAGCGGCCTGCGCCATCGAGTGCGTGACGATGACGATGCAAAAAGTGGCGCGCAATTCGTCGATCAGTTCCTCGATCTTGGCTGTGGCGATCGGGTCGAGCGCGGAACAGGGTTCATCCATGAGGATGACTTCCGGATTGACGGCGATTGCGCGGGCGATCACCAGACGCTGTTGCTGTCCGCCGGACAGGCTGGTTCCAGGCTGGTGCAGGCGGTCCTTAACCTCCTCCCAAAGGCCGGCGCGCCGCAAACTCGTTTCGACGACTTCGTCAAGTTCCGCACCGGTTCGCGCCAGCCCATGGATCCGCGGCCCATATGCGACATTGTCGAAGATCGACTTTGGAAACGGGTTCGGCTTCTGAAACACCATGCCGACAGAGGCGCGCAGCACCACCGGATCGACATCCCGGTCATAGGCGTTCTTGCCATCGATCGTAATCAGTCCGGTGACGCGGCAGCTTTCAATGGTGTCGTTCATCCGGTTGATGCAGCGCAGAAATGTTGACTTTCCGCAGCCGGATGGGCCGATGAATGCAGTGACGGAGCGATCCGGCACGTCGAGCGTCACGTCGAACAGGGCCTGTTTGACACCGTAAAAAACATTGACCTGCCGGGCGGCGACCTTGACGGAGTGGCTCTCAGGCCCAGCACTCTGGGGCCCAGCACTCTGGGGCCCAGCACTCTGGGGCCCAGCACTCTGGGGCCCAGCACTCTGGGGACCAGCACTTTCAGGCCCAGCACCCTCAATCCCAGGACGCGCAGGCGCAACCTCCCCGGAACCTGCGCCGAGCACGACGCCCGTATCACCCTCCGCCTGGCGGCGGATACGCCAGTCGCGCATGTTAGACCCCCGTGAAGCCCCCAGGGCAAACCCCAGTAACAAAACCCCAGTCACAAAACCCCAGTAACAAAACCCCAGTAACAAAACCCCAGTCACAAACCCCAGTCACAAACCCCAGTCAAAGCTCTCGGACAAACCCTGGCTTGAGCCCCAGAGCGAGCCCTGGAAAACGCCCGTGGCGCTGCTATACGGCGCCAAGGTTCTGGCTGCAGCCAGGACCTGCCTGCGCCTGGCCCAGGACAATACCCGGTCCGTTCAGGGCCGGGGACCTGCACTGACGCGACCGGCCCCTCCTACGAAGCTTCCATGACAGGTTCATGACCGACGGTTTCGGGCGCATCCGCGGGCCGCGTGCAGGCGCCCGCGCTGCACCCGCCGGAGATGACGCAACAGGGGGGCCACAGGCATGCTGCCGGTCAGGTCGCCATCGCCTCGGCCGCCGCGGGGCTGGGGGCGTCGCGCGATGATGCGCTGGCGGCGGGGATGAGAATGGCGAAGGCGGCGCCCTCATCGACGACGCTTTCAACCGTCAAGGCCCCGCGATGGCGGTTGACGATATGTTTGACAATAGCAAGGCCCAGGCCAGTCCCCGTCCGCTCGCTCGAGCGCTGGTCTTCAACCCGGTAAAAGCGCTCAGACAGACGGGGCAGATGGGCGCGCGGGATGCCTCGTCCGTCGTCGCTCACGCGGACAAAGGCGAAGGCCTCGGCGGCTGCAGCGGGCGGCGGGGCGATCGAGATGCGGGCCGCATCGCTCCAGCGTCGCGAGGCGGCAAGGATCGCCGCGTCGCGCGAGAGGGCTTGGCCAACGTCGACATTGACGCGCGCGCGGGCGAACTTGATGGCGTTGTCGATCAGGTTCTGGAGGACCTGCGTAAGCTGATCACGGTCGCCGGTGACCCAGACCTTTGCGGTCGGGCCAGTGATCTCCAGGCGCACCCCGCGGGCCTGCGCGATCGGGGCCATGGCGTCGACGGCTTCGCGCGCAATCCAGCCGAGATCAGCGAGCGCGGTCGGCGGCACATGCTCGTTGAGTTCTATGCGCGACAGCGAGAGGAGATCGTTGATCAGCCGGCGCATGCGTTCGGCCTGCGCATGCATCACCGAGAGAAAGCGGTCACGCGCCTGGGCGTCGTCTCTGGCGTGACCGCGCAGGGTTTCAATGTAGCCGGCGAGAACCGCCAGGGGGGTGCGCAGTTCGTGGCTGGCGTCGGCAAGAAAGTCGACGCGCATCTGCTCGACTTTGCGCGCTTGGGTCTCATCGTGAAAGACCACAAGCCGCAGCTGGCGGTCATTCAGGCGCACGGCGGCCACATGGGCGCGCACATGCTCGGCGATGGGGCCGGTGGTGGTGTACACGACGTCCTCGACCCGGCCTTCGGCGGCGCTGGCGAGGGCGTCAAGCAGTTCTGGCTGGCGCAGAAAGGACTGCAGCTGCGCGCCGGCGGCGGGTATGCGGAAGCGGGCCCGCGCGGCGGCGTTTGAGGCCTCCACCCGCCCCATCGCGTCAAGCGCGAGCACGGGGTCCGGCATTGCTTCCAGCAAGCGGCGCACAATCGCCTCGGGGGATCGGCTATCCTGACCGGCGACGGCCGCTGCCGCCGCCCGCACGGTGGAGACTGCCGCGCCCTCATCAGCCTCGCTCGCCAGAAAAGCATACCAGGCGCCTGTCAGCGCGACAAAGGCCGCGATGACCAGGGCTGGCAGCCAGCCTATCAAGCCGAAGGCTGCGGCGGCGACGAGTGCGCCGCCGAGCAGGGCGATGAAAGCCGTCAGGTCACGGCGACGTTGCGCCCTGCGCTGCGCCAGATCAGCCTTGATCACCTTCTCATGGTCCATCGCTGCGTCCAATGCGCTGTGGGGCGCGGCTGGCTGCCCGGCTGGCGAATGTTAAATGTAACTTACTTCAACGACGCGCGGTTTGCGTAGCCGACGATATCGGTCGGGGGTCGCAGCGCACCACACCTGCGATATATTGTTTTTCAATAAATAAATATTGACTAACAGAGTTAATTGTCCGATTCTTCTTTAATCAGCCGCAGAGTTTCATCAGCGGCAGCAAGGCAGGATGTCGATCCATGTCAGTTTTCGACAGCCCATGGGTGCTGGGCGCGGTCGCGATATTTTCAGTCGCAGGGTGCGCAACGGCGCCGCAGGCGGGTGCGTCAGGCGCCGGATCGGGTCCAGGGATGGCCGCCGGACCGGATGCTGAACTGAGTTGGCCCCTGAGCGGCTCCCCAAACGGCCCTCTGAACGACGCCCACAGCGCGCACTTCGGTGCATCGGCGCGCACGCCACAAACGGGCGATGCGTTGGAACTCGCGTGGCTCAGCCCCCTGGGCGGGCCAGGTCTGTCGGCGCTGGCCCGCGAAGCGCTCGGCGCCAATGCCGATTTGGCGGCAGCCCAAGCGCGTCTTGCGCAGGTCCGTGCGCGGCTGCGCCAGAGCGCCGCGACGCGCAGCGTGACCATCGACGCGGGACTGAACGCTGCCAACGCGCACTCTCAGCGCGGCGTGGATACGCGATTCTACAGCCTGCAGCTGAACGCGAGCTGGGAGGCCGATCTGTGGGGTCGGCTGAGCGACCACACCAAAGCTGCGCAGCTCGGGGCAGTCGCGACTGCGGCGGACCTCGCCGGGGTGCGCCTGGCGGTGCTCGGCGAGACCGCAAGCGGCTGGCTGCGCCTGCAGGAGGCGCGCGCGCTTGAGGCGCTGGCGGACGAGGATGCGACGTTGCGCGCGCGGTCGCTGGCGCTGGTGGAGCGCCGCTTCGAACGCGGGGTCGCACGGGCCCTGGATCTGCGCTTGGCGCGCTCGGCTGCGGCGAGCGCGCAGGCGAGCCTCGCGCTGCGCCGCCAGGCGGCGGGCGAGGCGGCGCGCCGGCTTGAGGTCACGCTCGGCCGGCGCCCCGCCGGCGCCATTGCGGCCGAGGGCGTCTTGCCACATCTTGAACCGGCCCCCGCGGCAGTCGCGCCGGACGCGCTTCTGGCGCGCCGGCCAGACGTGGCGGCGGCCGAAGCGCGCCTGCGTTCAGCCCGGCTGGACGTGACGGCGGCGCGCAAGGCGCTGGCGCCCCGCCTCACGCTGACCATCACCGGCGACGGAGCGGCGTCTGACCTTGCGGAGGTGTTTGATCTCGATGCGCTGACCAGCCGCATCGCCGGCGGCATGCTGGCGGCGATCTTTCGCGGGGGCGCGCTGCGCGCAGAGGTCGACGCACAACGCGCCGTCGCCGCTGAGCGCCTGGCCGGATACGCGCGCACCACGCTTGACGCTTGGCGCGAAGTGCAGGACGCGGTCGCCGCCGACATGCTGCTGGCCGAGCAGGAGGGCGCGCGCGCGATTGCAGCACGCGAAGCGCGCCGCGCCGAAGCGCTTGCAGAGCGTCAGTACAGTGAGGGTCTGGTGTCGATATTCGATCTCCTGGATGCACAGGGGCGGCGCATTGCCGCCGACGAGGCGGTGATCGCGACGCGCGCCGCCAGGGCTATCAACAGAGTGGGCTATCATCTCGCCCTCGGCGGGGGCCCGGACCAGCCCATGCAGGACGGCGCGCGCGCGCGCGCAGGCTCTGAGCGATCAACTCTTCAACCCACCATGTCTCCGCAAGCTGCCTCCGGTGAGGAAGCGGCGGCGCGCGCCGCTGCACAGGAGCAGCCCGATGTCTGATCGATCAGACGCCCCGTCCGACCGGGTCGGCGCACAGAACGGCGGCTCGGACGCGCCGCCACGCGGGATGACCGCGCGGCGTATCTGGATGGTTGCGCTTCCTTTCGCCATCACCGGCGTGGGCGTGGCCGGCTGCATCGTGCTGCAGCAGACCCAGAGCAAGCCTGAGAAGAAGATCGAAACCGTGCGACCGCCCGCGGTGTTCACGGCCACGGCTGAAGCCGTGACGTTGCGCCTGCGGGTGCGCGCCCAGGGCGAAGTGCGGCCCAAGCAGGAAGCCCAGCTGACCTCACAGGTCAGCGGGCGGATCGCCTGGATCAGCCCGCGTTTCGCGGCCGGCGCGCGCGTTGCGCGCGGCCAGGTTCTCGCCCGTCTGGACGAGGCGGACTACCGGCTCTCAGTGGTGCAACAGGAAGCGCGGGTCGCCCAGGCCCGCCAGGGCCTGATCCGCGAAGAGGCCGAAGCTGCGCTGGCGCGCCAGGACTGGGCAGAGCTCGGCCGCGGGGAGGCTTCCCCGCTGGCGCTGCGCGAACCGCAGCTGGCGGAAGCCCGCGCCGCCCTCGCAGCAGCGCAGGCGGGACTGGAAGAAGCGCGCCTGGCCCTGCAGCGCACCGCTATCGTCGCGCCCTTTGAGGGCCGCGTGCGCGAACGCATGGCCGCGGTCGGTCAGTTCGTCGGCCCCGGCGCATCGGTTGGCTCGGCGTTCGCCACGGATGCGGCCGAAGTCCGGTTGCCGTTGACAGATGCCGACCTCGCAGCGCTTGGCCTGACCCTTGGATTTACAGCGAGCCGCACGCAACCGGGGCCAGGCGCGGTCCTGCAGGCGACGATCGGCGGCGCCCCGCGCACCTGGGACGCTCGCCTCGTGCGCACGGAAGCGGCGCTGGATGGGCGCACCCGCCAGGCTTTTGCTGTCGTCGAAGCGCCCGCGCCGTTCGCTGCCCGCCATCCCCAGCCCCTGGCCCCCGGTCTGTTCGTGGACGCGGTGATCGAAGCGGCGCGCAGCGAAACCTTCATTCGAATTCCCCGGGTTGCGCTGCGCAAGGCCGATGAGGTGCTCGTCGTTTCCCCGGACGGCCGTCTCGACGTGCGCCAAGTGCGTCCGACGTGGAGCGACGAGAGCGGCGCATATTTCCGCAGCGGCCTTAAGCCCGGCGAACAGGTGGTCATATCGGCCCTCTCCGCAGCCGCGCCAGGCCAGAAGGTCAGCGTGACAAGGCCGGGCGCCGGCGCCGGACAGGCCCCAGAATCCCCGGCAGCAGCCTCTGCGGCAACCGCCCGCCCGGCGACCGGCAATTCAGCCGAAGGGGAACCGACGCCATGATGAAGGCCATTGTCGCCTGGTGGGGCAAGAACCCGGTCGCTGGCAATCTCCTCATGATACTGAGCGTCGTGTTCGGCCTCATAAGCTTTTTTATGATGGACCGCGAATTCCAGCCCGGGATCAAAGACCAGGGGGTGGAGATCGCGGCGACCTGGATCGGTGCGAGCCCGCAGGATGTCGAGCGCCAGGTGGTGACGCGGATCGAGGAGGCTGTTTCCTCGATTGACGGAATCCGGCGGATCCGAAGTCAGGCCAATGAAGGGTATGGTTGGGTATATCTCGCGGCCGACCCCTCGAAGGACGTCAATGTCCTGCTGGACGAGGTCCAGACGCAAGTGGACTCGATCTCGGGTCTGCCGCGCGATCTTGAGCCGCTGCGGGTGCGACAGAGCGTCTATCGCGACTGGGCGGTGATGGTGGCGCTGCACGGCAATGTCAGTGAACGCACCCTCTACGATCTCGCCGAGCGGGTGCGCGGTGAAATTGCAGCGCTGCCGGGCGGTGCGCTCGCCATCATCAGCGACCGTCGGCCGCGCGAGATCTCCATTGAGGTTTCCCAGGAGGCCTTGCGCCGTTACGCAGTGACGTTTGACGAGGTCGCCCGCGCAGTGCGCGCGACATCTATCGATTTGTCCTCAGGCGTCGTGCGCACGGCTGCGGGAGACTACCAGCTGCGCGCGCGAAATCTTGGCGAAACCGGCACTGACTTCGAAACGATCGTGGTGCGTCAAACGGCCGACGGATCCACGGTTCGCGTGGGCGACCTTGCAAAGGTCGTTGACGGGTTTGCAGACTACAATCTGGAGAGTCGCCAGGACGGCCAACCGGCCACGATGATCGTGATCCAGGCCGCAGACCGCTTCAACCTTTCCAAGACCTCGGAAGCGGTTCGCACGTACATGGAAACTCTCAACGCCTCGGGCCGGCTGCCGGAGGGCGTGCGGCTTTCGATGGTCTACGACAACGCGCAGGACTACGAGAGCCTGCTCGATATCTTGTTTCAGAACGCCCTGCAGGGCTTTATCCTGATCTTTCTGCTGCTGCTCCTGACACTGCATCCGATGGTGGCCTTCTGGGCGACGCTTGGCGTCGTCACCGCCTTTGCGGGCTCTTTCATCATCCTGCCTTACGCCGACGTCTCCCTGAATTTCATGACAGTATTCGGCTTCCTGCTCGTCCTCGGAATCATGGTGGACGACGCCATCATCGTCGGCGAGGCGATTTACGAGCGGGTGGAGCGCGGCCATGCCGGGGCGGATTCGGCCATCCTGGCGACGCAGATGGTTCTGAAGCCGCTGATGGCGTCAGTCTTCGTGACCATGATCGCTTTTCTGCCGTGGATGTTTCTCACAGGTGAAGTCCAGCAGTTCACCCGCGCAATCTCGATCGTGGTGATGTCGACGCTGATCTTCTCACTGATTGAAAGCCTGATCATTCTTCCCGCGCATCTCGCCCATGTACGCCCGGTCGCCATCGGCAAGGGCTTCGGGGGCCGCCTGATGGCTCTGCAGCAACGCTGCGCCAACTCAGTCATCTGGTTCGCTGAAGCCGTATACCAGCCGCTGCTGAAGCGCGCAGTGCGCTGGCGCTATGTCACACTCGCTGTATTCGTCGCGTTGTTTGCGATCGCCATCGGTCTGTTCTCCTCAGGGCGCGTCAAGCAGTCCTTCATGCCGGATGTCGAGAACGATTTCATGCGCGTCTCGGTCACTATGCCGGCCGGCACGCCCTTCGAGCGGACCAAGCAGGTCGCCGCTCACCTCGATGCAGCGCGCGTCGCCTTCGAAAGCGACACCCAGGATCTGGTCTACAGGGATCCGAAGACCGGAGAACAGCTCTCGCGGGGGGCCGTGCGCAGCTGGTACATGACCACGACCGACCGCCAAATCACGGGCTACATTATTCTGACGCCGCCAGAGGCGCGCGATGTATCGACCAAGGAGATCGCTCGCCGGCTCCAGGCGCGCATCGGCGAGATCCCGGACGCGGAGAAGGTCGACGTCGCGACGAGTTTTGACACTGATCGGGCTGCGCTCGACATCGCCCTGTCCTCCCCGGACACCGACGCGCTGCGCGCCGCAGTTGAGGAATTGAAGACGGAGTTGCGCACTTACGCGTCGGTGTTTGACGTCAGCGACAGCGAAGACAGTCCGACCGAGGAATTGCGTATTTCGCTGCGCCCTGGAGCTGAGCAGCTAGGCCTGACTTTAGCTGATGTCACGATGCAGGCGCGTCAGGCTTATTTCGGCGAGGAGGTGCAGCGCCTTCCGGCCAATGGGCAGGATGTGCGCGTTTATGTGCGCTATCCGCAGCCCGAGCGTCGCACCCTCGACAGTCTGCGCGACTTCCGGCTGCGCACGCCGGATGGCCGCGAGGTTCCATTCTATGCCGTCGCCGAAGCGGCGTTTGCACCGGGCGTGACGACGATCGATCGGCGCGATCGAAAGCGCTCGATCGTGGTATCCGTCGAGGCCGGTGAAGGCAGCGCCAAGGAGATCTTGAAAGCGCTCGACCAGGACTTCTGGCCGGGTTTCGAATCGCGACACCCGACCGTCAGCCGGCGCAATATTGGTGAACAGCAGGGCGAGCAGGAGTTCTTTGCCGAGTTTGCGCGCCTTGTTCTGGTGGCGCTGGCCGGCATGTACATGCTGCTGGCCGTGATCTTTCGCGCATACTCGACGCCGCTCCTTATCATGTCGGTGATTCCCTTCGCCTTTGTCGGCGGCGTGATCGGGCACTTGCTGGGCGGGTCCACCTTCGCGCTGTTTTCATGGCTCGGTCTGGTCGCCGCCGCAGGCGTGGTGGTCAATGACAACGTGGTCCTTATCGACAAAGCCAACGCTATCATGAGCCGCCAGGCGCTCACACGCCTTGCAGCGCTGCGGGGCGCCGGCGACGCGCAACCCGACGCTGCAGGATCAGAAGATTTTTCAAGCGACGAGCTTGAGCGGATGCTGGCCGACGATGAACGCGAGGCGGTCCTTTCCTTCACAAACGAGGAGACGCAGGACAGAATAATTGAAGCGTCGGTCTCCCGGTTCCGGCAGATCTTTCTGACGTCCATCACTGAGTTCGTTGGTACGGCGCCGATGATGTTTGAAAGGTCCGTCAGTGCACAGTTTCTAAAGCCGATGATCATTGCCTTGGCGTTCGGCGTGCTGTTGTGCATGCCGGTCACGCTCCTGCTGACGCCTGCGCTTTACATGATCGCAAAGGACATCAAGACCTGGGGCGCCCGGATATGGCGCGGGCGCGCACAGCCATGGACGCTTGAACGACTGCGCGCTGGCGCTTCTCAAACCGCGCGCTAGGATCGCGCGCCGTCCCGCCGGCTGCGCCGGGCGTTAAGTTGAATGCGGGCCGGAGATAGCCGGCTCGCTGCGAGCGAGGTAGAGGCATGAATACGAGTTTTGATCCCGGCAGAACCCGCGAAGGAGGAACTCTGGCGGTCAAATCTGCGCCTGGAAGACCTGCGACTGGTCGAGGTCCGGCAGGCGGAGGGCTGGCGATTGGGGCCTGTGTCATCGGCGCGTTTGGCGCTCTGGTTATCGCCTGTTCGCCCAGACCCGAGCCGAGCGCGCCAGCTCCCAAGGCGCAGATCGGCGCCTGGGGCGTGGACCTCACGGCCAAGAAGCCTGGCCTCAAGCCGGGCGACGACTTTTTCGCATATGTCAATGGCGGTTGGCTCGCCACCTATGAGATTCCGGCCGACCGCTCGAGCTACGGCATGTTCCACAAGCTCGATGAATTGTCCGAGACCCGGCTGAAAGAGATCATCGAGGCCAAGGCGGCGGCCAAAGCAGCGCCAGGAGCGATCGATCAGAAGGTCGGCGATTTCTATGCGAGCTTCATGGATGAAGCGCGGATCGAAAGCCTGGGTCTGACGCCGCTCAAACCTGACCTCGATCTGATTGCGGCGGCGCGCTCCACAACGGATCTGTCCGCCCTCTTCGGCGCACGCGGCTTCGCCTCGCCGATCGATCTCGGCATTTGGGAGGATCTCAAGACGCCGACAGCAGCAACCGTCTATGTCAGTCAGTCGGGCCTCGGCCTGCCTGACCGCGACTACTATCTTAAGCAGGACGCGAAGTTTCAGGAGATCCGCGCCGGCTATGTGGCATATCTCGCTGAGCTGCTGACGCTCGCTGGCGAGCCCGCCGGGCAGGCCGCGGCTCGAGCCAAGGCGGTGATGGCGCTGGAGACGCAGATCGCCGCGGCCCACTGGCCAGCCGAGCAAAGGCGCGACATCGACAAAACATACAACCCGCGCAGCCGTTCGGACGTCAAGTCGTTTGCGCCTGGCCTGGACTGGGACGCGTTCTTTGCATCGGCGGAGCTGAGCCGGCGCGAGTCTTTCGTGCTGTCCGAGATGTCGGCGCTCAAGACGATCTCCCGGCTGGTGCGGCGCGAGCCGATCGACGTCTGGAAGGACTACCTGCGTGTTCATCTTCTCTCGGATCATGCACGCTATCTGCCAAAGGCGTTCGATGATGCACGCTTCGCCTTTTACGGCCGCATGCTGCGTGGTCAGAGCGAACAGCGGGCGCGCTGGAAGCGTGGCGTCGATCTGGTCGATACGCAGATCGGCGAGGCTGTCGGCAAGGTCTATGTCGAGAAGTACTTCCCTCCGGAGGCCAAGGCGAAGATGGAGCTGCTGGTCGCCAATCTGCGCGCGGCCCTGGAACAGCGCATTAAGGCGCTGGAGTGGATGACGCCGGAAACCAAGGCCAAGGCGCTCGGGAAGCTTGCAACCTTTGACCCGAAAATCGGCTATCCGGAAAAATTTCGCGACTATGCTGATCTCGAGATCCGCAGGGACGACCTGATCGGCAACGTTCGCCGCGCGACGGTTTCCAACTGGCGCTTCGAGCTCGGCAAACTCGAGCGCCCGGTGGATAAGACCGAATGGGCCATGACGCCGCAGACGGTGAACGCCTACTACAACCCGACGAAGAACGAGATCGTGTTTCCTGCTGCGATCCTGCAGCCGCCCTTCTTCGATCCCGCCGCAGATGACGCGGTCAATTACGGGGCCATCGGCGCGGTCATCGGCCATGAGATCGGTCATGGCTTCGACGACCAAGGCGCCAAGTTCGATGGCGAGGGCAAGCTGGCGGACTGGTGGAGCGACAAGGACGGGGCCGCATTCGCGGCGCGTGGCCAGAAGCTGGTCGAGCAATACAACGCCTACGAGCCGCTGCCTGGTTTGAAGGTGAACGGGCAACTCACGCTGGGCGAAAACATTGGCGATCTTGGCGGCGTCAACATGGCGTATCATGCCTACAGAATGTCGCTAAACGGCAAGGAAGCGCCGGTGCTTGACGGCCTGACGGGCGACCAGCGGTTCTTCCTGTCCTGGGCGCAGGTATGGCGCTCGAAATATCGGGACGAGGCCCTGCGCGAGCAGCTTCTGTCTGATCCGCACGCGCCGGCTCAGTACCGCGTCAACGGGGTGGTGCGTAACGTCGACGCTTGGTACGCCGCATTCGGGGTGAAGGAGGGAGACGCTCTCTACCTGAAACCCGACGAACGTGTCTCGATCTGGTGACCGGCTGATGGGCCCGGCCAGGATTGGCTTGGTCGGGCCTGAACCCGGGGAGGCCTGAACCTGATACGCCTGGTCCGTTGGGGCTTGAACCTGAGGGGTCCCGGACGTGATTTGGCGCAGGTCCGGTTTGGCCCAGAACTCCTGCGTCGTTAATCGGCTTGGGGATTGTTTCGTCTGTACCTGCACAACATGGACATCCATCCAGTGACCGCGCCAGGGCGATGCGCAATCTTCGTCGGACCGTTGCGATTGCGCCCGCCATGCGTCGCGCCGTCCATTTTGGCGGCGCCCCGGCGTCGTCGGTCCTCGGAAAGGGCAGCCGACGGGCGTCTGAGGTTGAAGCGAGGTCCTGAGGGGGGGCGAGGTCCTGAGGCAGGGGGGAATCGTCTCCCTTTCGCAGATCAGGACGCTGACGGCGGGGATGCAGAGCGCGGCGTGATTGTGAAAGCCGCGCCAACCTCGCCCTTCGTCGTGAGACAGTCCGACGTCCTGTTTCAGGTCCTGATCGTCATGGTCAATGCGCCATCGCAGCGGCGCGTGATCGACAAGGCTTTCGGATCCGATCGTTTCAGGACGCGTGGACCGCCAGTACCTGGACGGCTCCTCCTCGCCCTGCCGCCATTCGATGATCAGCCATTCCACGCAGCGCGGCTCAGCCCGCAGGGTATCGCGATGTGCCGGCCGGACCCGGACGCGTGCGAAGCGGGAACGCAACTGCGTGTTTTTTCCCACCCTCCAGGTGATGGTTCGCCACGCTTCAGGATCCAGAGAGAACGCCAATGTCCGCTGATTGAGGCTTGTGATCCGCGTCGCGCTTGAGGTTCTTGGTTGGACGTCCACGTCCGCTCCACAGCGGAAGACTATTTCTACAACCCAGGCCTGGTTTGGCGTGGTCCTGGATTGCGCGAAGCGTTATTGGGACCTGACGGCGCGAGGCGCATGCGCCGGCGCACAGCAACTCGACGCGTTGCCCCGACGGCGGGGCATTTTTGGAGGCGGGCGCGCGCGGCGCGCCCTGCCAGGAGTGGGAGGCCCGATTTGATCACCGTTCACCACCTCAACAATTCTCGCTCGCAGCGAATTCTCTGGCTCCTGGAGGAACTGGGCGTCGACTATCAGATCGCATTCTATGAGCGCGACCCGGTCACCCGTCTGGCGCCGGCGACGCTGAAGGCTGTTCATCCCCTCGGCAAGTCGCCGGTGATCACCGACGAAGGACGCACAATCGCAGAATCCGGCGCAATCCTTGAATATCTGGCGACCCGGTATGGCGGAGGCCGGCTCACGCCAGCGCCCGGATCGCAGGCCGCGCTGGACTATCTGCACTGGATGCACTTCGCCGAGGGATCGGCCATGCTGCCGCTGATGCTGGCGCTCTACACGAGCCGGCTCGGCGAGGCCGCAGCCGCACTGGCCCCGCGCATCATCTCCGAGGTCGCCAACCATCTTGACTACATGGAGGGCGCATTGGCGGATCGGCCCTGCTTCGCCGGGAATGATTTTACCGCCTGTGACGTCCAGATGACGTTTGTGCTCGAGGCGGCCGCCGCAGGCGGCCGACTGGCGACATATCCGCGCCTGACAGAGTATCTCGACCGCATGCAGGCCCGGCCGGCCTATCAGCGCGCCCTTGACCGCGGCGGACCCTACACGCTCGGGCGCTGAGGCGCACAGGCGGGCGCGCCGACCGTGGGCGGTTTCTGCTTGAGGCTGGTCAGATTGCGTTCAGCCTTGCTGGGGTTTCCTGGGTCGTACACGGCGCGGAACGAGGCCAATCAGGCCCGACCGCGGCCACAAGGAGCGCCATGATGATCCGCCTGCTCACCGCCACCGCCCTCGCCGCCTCAGCCGCGCTCAGCGGGTGCGCGACCGTCGACCCGGCGACGGGGCAGAAGGACTATAATAAGACCGCGATCGGGGCGGCTATCGGCGCTGCAGCGGGTGCGGCGGCCGGCGTCGCGGCCGGCGGGGATGATGGCCGCAACGCGGCTGTTGGCGCGGTGGTGGGCGCCGTCGCAGGCGCGGCGGCCGGACGCTACATGGACGAGCAGGAACGCAAGCTGCGTGAACAGACGCGCTCAGCCGGGGTCGCGATTACCCGTCAGGGTGATGAAATCACGCTGACAATGCCGAATGACATCACGTTCGGGATTGACCGCGCCGATCTCAACGGCGCGGCGGTCGAGACGCTGGCCAAGGTCGCAGACACTCTGAAGGCCTATCCCAAGACAACAATCGACGTCATCGGGCACGCGGACAGCACGGGCGCGGAGGGCTACAATATGGCCCTGTCGCAGCGCCGTGCGGGTTCGGTAGCGGCATATCTCGCGAACCAGGGAGTGCAGAGCGAACGAATCATGGCCTCGGGGCGGGGCGAGAGCCAGCCGACCGCCTCCAATGACACGCCCGAAGGCCGCGCCCTCAATCGCCGTGTGGAGATCAAGTTGCGCCCAGTGATGGCCGCAGGTTGAGCGCAGCGCGCGGCGGCGCGCTCGATGTCGTCATACAAGCCCGAAAAATTCAGCACGCTTCGAAAAATGAGGCGGTGAGAGTGGCGCAAAACACGGATTTTGTGGAGATTTTAGGCGTCAAACTGAAATCTGCCGCCTCACCGGAGGCGCCACACTCACCATGGGAGCCGATACCGAGCCTCTCTTTGATTTGCCAAGCGTTGCACGCAAGACAGTGACAGCCGCGTTCGATGGCGGCGCCATCAGCTCCGATGGCGGGATCGGGCTTTTGGCGGCGGCGGGCAAGACATTGGGGCTTATCGATCGATTGGCCTGCGCACTGACCGATGCGCGCACGGCTGATCGCGTGCGCCACACTGTCAGGGACGTTCTTCACACCCGGGTTTTCGCAATCGCGATGGGCTATGACGATGGCAATGATCTGGGTCGCCTGCGTCATGACCCCGCCTTCAAACTCGCTTCCTCACGCCTGCCTGAGACGGGCGATGATCCATGCCCCCAGCCAACGGTCTCGCGCTTTGAAAACATGCCGGAGCTTGCAGACCTCGTCCGCGTGGCGCGCGCGCTGATCACGCAGTTCTGCGAAAGCTTCGAACGCGCGCCGAAGGCGATCGTTCTCGACATCGATGATGCGGTCGATGAAGTCCATGGCGCACAGCAATTATCCTGCTTCAACGCCCATGAGGACGCTTATTGTTTCAAACTCATCCATATCTATGACGCAGCAACGGGACGGCCGGTCTTTCGTTTCCGGTCGCTGTCAGGGTAGTTGTCCGTTTCCGCCAGCGCCTCGGCGCGCAAAGCCTTCCGATACGGCGCGACTGCGCGCTGCATCCTCTGTAGACTGAAGCGCACGCCCCTCTCGGCGGAAAGCTCGCCGTCGCCGCCATCGAGGTTCGCCCAGAAGAGAATCCCGAGGCCCATCATCTGTTCGGCCCAGTCTGCGGGACTTCAAATCCTTGCCGCCGGCGGTCGGGTTATGACGTCGACTCTCGGCTTCATCGTCGTCCTGGCGCTGGCAGGCGCGCTCTTGCATTTGGCTTGGCGCTTCGTGCTCGCCACCCTCATTTGGGCCCCGTACGCAGCGGGAGTGATTGGCATCGGCTGGCATGTCGCCACCTGGACCGGCAACGTCGCCCTGGGTATGGGCATTGCCATTTTCGCGGCAACAATCATCCGCGGGGCCGTCGCGCGCGCCTTAGCTTGGCTCTGGCTGCACACATTTGGCGGGATGCTTGCCCGATGAAGAGGCCAATCTCTCCTCAGCTTTCACGTCGCCATCTGATCGCTGGCGTGGCGGCAGCGCCATTGATCGACGCCGCGAAGCCCGCACGCCAACAGCATGTCCGTCGCGCTGGCGAGATTGCGCCCGCAACCGGTCCCGTCTTTGAGACGGCGCGTGAGTGCTTGGCGCTGCACCGCGAGAGCGCGCGGCGGAACCGCCGGTACGGCGACGCTGAAGCGGTGCTCCTGGACAATTGCAGACGCCTGCCATTGTCGAAGGCTCACCCACGCGCGCAGCCCGAAGCGCGCCAACTTCGGGACATGAGCGATCGG
>JBILMQ010000160.1:0-8247 GCA_044375455.1 Caulobacterales bacterium
CTGTACTCTCCGAGATCCCGTGTCTTTTTGCGGCCGCCGCGGCGGTTAGCTTGCTCCCGGCGTCCTTTTTCCAGAACGCTTCTTTGGCCTCGTCGCTCTTGTCCTTCCGCGCGCGCGCACTTGCCCGGCCACCGTCGCGGCCGCCTTTCCGCTTGGCCTCTCGCCAAGCGCGCGCGAGCTCGGCAGACTTGGCAAGCTGAATGATGCGTTCTCCGTCCCGCCCGTAAAAGACAAAGGATGCCCCCAGGCCGAGCAGGCGCGCCAATGCCGCGCCGCGTTCCCAAGGGGCGCTTCGGGAGTCGAGAACCTCGCACCATTCTTCGAGTATGCCGGCGGCCATCACGGCAAAACAAAAAGCGACGGGTGACCCCTGCTTGTGCTCATCAACCCAACGGTCCGCCTCTCCCCAGAGCCGGATCGCGGCGCGTAAATCTGTAGGCGCGCGTGTCCAAGCCGGCTTTGGCGTGAAGCCATACGCGCGCAGCACAGACAAGGCGGCCTCGCGATTGCGTAGCAGCGCTTGCATGAGGCCTTCGGCGTCCAGCCGGGCAAACGCATGCCAGGGGGTGAAGCCGCCGGTGTCGCGATCATGCAGCCCGGCCGCGGTCTCGAAACCATCAACCGCAGCGCTCACGGCTTCGAAGTCTATCTCCAGTTCTTCGAAGTCGATCTTCGCATCCGTTTGATCGGGCCGCTTGCCGCCGCGCCGCGTCACGCAAGACCCCGGATCGGCCGCACATTGTCAGCGTCCACCGCCTGGCCCTCGGTGACGAAACGCGCCCAATCGTCCATCAGCCTGCGCCGCTTCTCCAGCATGTCGCCGCGCCGGTAAGCGGCTTCCACCCGGTTCTCGATGGCGTGCGCCAGCGCCTGCTCGCAGACATCACGCGGATAGGAAGTCGCCTCGGCCGCCCAGTCCCTGAAGGTGGAGCGCAGGCCATGCGGGACCGCGTCCAGCCCCATGCGGCGCATGACGGCGCTTAAGGTCATGTCCGACACTTGCGCGCCTGGGCGCAGATCACTCGGGAAGACCAACCCCTGCCCGCCCTGAGCGTCCCTGCGTGCGCGCAGGATGGCCAACGCCGGCGCAGACAGAGGAACACGGTGTTCCTTGCGGGCCTTCATGCGCGCAGCCGGGACGTTCCAGAGGCCCGCATCGAAGTCGATCTCCGCCCACGTCGCGCCGCGCACCTCGCCGCTGCGGGCGGCCGTCAGAAGGAGGAAGCGCAGGGCATCAGCCCCGGCGCCCTGGCGCATCGCCAGCGCCTGCCAGAAGCCCGGGACATCCCGCCATGGAAGCGCAGGGTGGTGCTCATGCTGGCGACGGGACCGCGGCAAGGCATAGGCGAGGTTTCCCTTCAACCGCGCAGGGTTAAGCCCCTGCGGGCGATGGCCGCGCGCCATGGCCCAGTCCAGCACCGCCTCGATGCGCTGGCGCACGCGCCGGGCGGTTTCGCGCTTGGTGGTCCATATCGGGTCCAGAACACGCAGCACGGCCGCTGTGTCGATGTCCGCAACGGGTGTGGGGCCGAGGGCCGCGGCGTAGTCCGTCAGCGCCTTGCGCCATTGGTGGCGATGCTTGGCGTTAGACCATTGGCTCTCGTGCTGCGCCAGATAGGCCTCGGCGGCTTTTCTGAAGGTCATGACAAATTCCGCGACAGGCGGGGCCGCCTCCTTCGTCCTGGCGGCGCGTCGTTCGGCCAGAGGGTCAACGCCAGTCCTGGCCTGCACCCGCAGCGCAGCCGCCCGCGTCCGGGCCTCCGCCAGGCTCACCTCGGGATAGGAGCCCAGCCCGACTTCCTGGCGTCGGCCGTCAGCAGTCATGAAGCGGACGCTCCAGCGTCGTGATGCGCCGCCGGACGCGGTGGCGGCGACCTTGAGACGCAGCCCGTTCGCGTCGGTCAGTGTGGCAGGCGCCGCAGCCTGCCGGATTGCTCGGTCAGTCAGCATGATTTCACCCTCCAAAAGTCGCGCCCTTGGCCCACCGGCGGGGCGCTGGTTCTGTGCCCCCATTATGCCCCCACAAATCGGGGCGCTGCGGGGAGGCAATGGCGGACGATTTCGGAAGAGGATAGACGATAAGCGCTGAATTTCCGACGCTTTTCTGGACATTTTCGGATGGGGGCAGAAGCGCTTGGAAGGCGGGGTGGCGGTGACGGAGGGATTCGAACCCTCGATAGGTCTTTAGGACCTATAACGGTTTAGCAAACCGCCGCCTTCAGCCGCTCGGCCACGTCACCTGCTGAACCGTGCTTAGCCTCTCCACCGGCTGAGACGCAAGCGTCGCCAGCCATCGCTCACACCGGCAATGATACCGAGTGCGGGCGCGCGCGCCACACGGCCATCAACAGAGTCTGAAGAACTGGGCAGCGCGCGGGCGTGCGACTTTATCGAAACGAAACCAACACCCGATAACGTCGTCGTCTCGTCATTAGGCGCTCCCAGAGCAAACAAAGGCAGGATGGCGCACGTGCGGCCAGACATTACCGCGGCTGGCGCAGCGCTCGACGCCGGGATGTCGGGCGAAGGCCTCCATGCCGCACAAAGCGACGGACGCGGGTCTTCCCGCCAGGCCTTGACCGGCCGCCCGCACCTGCCAGAGCAGACAGCGGCTGAAACAGGGCAGGCGCCTCGCTTGCGGGTCTACAAGATCGCACTGGTGCGGGTCTTTCAGACACTGGACGCGATCGCGGTGTTTGTGTCGATCGCATTGGCCTTCAGCGCGGTCTA
Organism: Caulobacterales bacterium; assembly: GCA_044375455.1. Taxonomy (GTDB): domain Bacteria; phylum Pseudomonadota; class Alphaproteobacteria; order Caulobacterales; family Aquidulcibacteraceae; genus JBEIHX01. The sequence goes on from JBILMQ010000160.1 coordinate 2,731, forward strand.
TGGGATCAGCCTGTGGACTGCGCCAGTCTTCGCCGCCGCCCCGCATCTTCTCGCAGGGCTGGTTTTTCTGTGGGCGCTGGCGGTCGCCGACATCTACGCCTTTCCCTATCGGCGTCGGACGCTTGGACATGTCGCCACAGTTCTTGGCGCCACAGTGGTCGCCGGGGTCGCCGCGGTCCTGGCGGGCGCGGCCCTGCTCACATGGGCGGCGCCCAACCAACTGGGGCCGGGACTCCTGGGAGCTGCAGCGGCTGTCACAGCCCTTCATGCCGCCTATATTCTGGTGGTCCGCTGGCTCACACGGCGGGGGCGGTTTTCAGAAAACGTGGTCATTGTCGGCGCCACCCAAAACGCCCGCACCCTGATCGCCCGCAATGCCGAACGCGGCGATCTCAATGTGCTCGGCGTCTTCGACGATCGCGCATCGCGCGCGCCCACATCCATCTGCGGGGTGCCAGTCATCGGGGACACAGCAGCGCTGCTGGCTTGGGACCGCCTGCCCCAGGTCGACAGGATCATCATTACCGTCTCCAGCACCGCTCAAAGCCGGGTTCGGGATCTGATCGACAGATTGCGACTGCTGCCGAACGGGGTCGCACTCCTGCTTGACATTGATGGCTTCAATCCGGAACGCACCTCCCTGGCAGAAATCGCCAACGCCCCGATCGCCATGGTGTCCGGCTGGGCAAGCGACGACAAACGCGCTTTCGCAAAGAGGATGCAGGACATTGCCATCGCAGGCGCCATGTTGCTGGCCTTTGCCCCTGTCATGATTGTCATTGCCATTCTTATACCGCTGGACAGCCCGGGGCCGATTTTTTTCCGGCAGCGGCGTCATGGATTCAACAACGAAATCATCCGTGTTTGGAAATTTCGCTCAATGCATGCGCCGCCGGATCGAGACGAAAGCGCGCGGATCCAAAACCAGGTGCAGCCGGCCGATCCGCGGGTCACCCGAATCGGCCGCTTCCTGCGCCGATCCAGCCTCGATGAACTCCCGCAGCTGTTCAACGTTCTGGCCGGCGACATGTCGATCGTTGGGCCGCGCCCCCACGCGGTTGGGATGCGCACCGGAGAGGTGGAGAGCCACCTGCTCGTCGCAGAATACGCGCATCGTCATCGCGTAAAGCCCGGAATCACCGGATGGGCCCAGATCCACGGGTCCCGAGGCCCGGTCAACACTCCAGAGGATGTCCGCGAGCGCGTGCGCCTTGACATTGAGTATATCGATCGCGCCAGCCTCTGGCTGGACCTGCTCATCATCCTGCGCACAGCGCCCAGTCTGCTGGGCGACGCCCGACGTCCGCGCTGACCGCCATGCTCAGCCGCCATCTTCTGGGGTATCTGCCGGTCAATCTTGCGCAGGCGATCGTTGCCTTCGGGGCCATCTACCTGTTCACGCGGGTCTTACCGCCAGAAGACTATGGCCGCTATGCCCTGGTCCTAGCCGCTGCGAGCCTTGTGCATACGATCGCCTTCACCTGGGTCGAGGCGGCAGCCCATCGGTTCTACGCTGAGGCTGAAGAAAAGGGAGCGAAGGCAGATCACTTCGCGACCCTTCTGCGGCTATGGCTCATGGCGGCCATACCAGCCACACTGAGCGTGGCAGGTCTTCTTCTTGTGTCGCCTTCAGCATCGGACATGCAGGCGGCGGCAGGCTTTGCGGCGGGCTCGATCTTGTTTCGCTCGCTGTTGCGCGTGGCGTTGGAGTCCCACCGGGCGGCGCGCCACGTGCTGCGCTATTCGGTGATCGAGTCACTTCATGTTCTCAGCGGGTTCGCAATTGGTCTGACTCTGATCCTGTCAACCGACCTCAGGTCTGCCGGACCCTTCGTTGGACTGCTCGTCGCTGCGGCCATCCTGGCGATTTTCGAGGCGCCTTGGCTGACGAGGCAGGTTCGGGGCGGACGATTCAGTCCGGAACGGGCAAATACCTATCTCACCTATGGCGCAGCGCTGTCAGGCGCGTTTGCCCTTGAGCAGATGCTCGCTGTCTCCGATCGATTCTTCATCGCGCACTTTCTGGGCGAAGAGGCGCTCGCCAGCTATGCGGCAGGTTACGGCCTCGCCGTGCGCGGACTGGACCTTCTGTTCGTTTGGGCCTCGACGGCGATCGCGCCTCTGCTCGTCGCCAGATATGAGAGCGAAGGGCCTGACGCCGCGCGCGCGATGGCGAAAAGCTCAGTATGCGCGATGCTGGCGGTGAGCGTTCCAGCTGCTGTCGGCATCGCGGTCGTAGCCCGCCCCCTGGCCGAGGTCCTGGTCGGCCCTGCCCTTGCAACGGACGCGGCGCGCATCATCCCGTTCGTGACAGCCGCTGGCCTCGCTGCGGGTTTCATGACGCATTACCTGGCGGAAGCGTTCCTGCTGACCAGGCGCACCGGACTGCGGGTACTGCTGCTTGCCCCGGCTGTCGTGGTCAATATTGGGTTGAACGCAACACTGATCCCACACTTTGGCGTCAACGGCGCAATTGCAGCAACGCTCATCGCATATTGGCTCGCAGCCGTTCTGCTTTACCTCGGCGCACGCCGACTGATCGGCCTGCCCTTTCCATTGGAGGCAGCTGCGCGGGTCCTGGCGGCGGCTGGCGTCATGGCCGGCTTCGTCACCCTGCTGCCGGCGATTGGCGGCCTTCCTGAACTGCTTCTAAAGTCAGCCTGCGGCGCCCTCGTCTATGTCATCGCCGCTGCTGCAATAAATGCTGCCGGGGTGCGCGACGCACTTCTGTCTTTGCGTCTCCGGCGACAGGCGCACGCACCATGACCGCGCCCGCTGCGATGATTGAGACCGCACTGCACAGCGCAAACGCCCTCTGGCCCGGCGCCTCGCCGATCCTGTCCATCCTGGCGCCCTTCCACCGCGACGACCCGCGCCCGCTTCTTGATGACCTCGCGGCCTGCTTTGACGGCGTGGCGGATCGAAGCGTCGAGCTTGTGCTGATCGACGACGGAACGCCAGGCGAGGACTTGTTCAACAAGGTGAGCGAACGTCTGCGCGCGTTCCCAGCGCCCTGCCTCGCCATCCGGCTCGCCTGCAATGTCGGGCGCGCCAGCGCCCGCAACCAGTTGCTTCGTCAGGCGCGGGGCGGTTATTTCCTCCTTCTTGATGCTGACATGTCGCCCAATGCGCCAGATTTTCTAAAACGTTATCTCGACGTGATCGCAGACGGTGAGGCAGATATGGCGTTTGGCGGCTTTACGGTTGCGCGGGCGCCGTACACACCCAAGACCGCGGTGCACCGGGCGCATTCGCAGCGTTATGATTGTCTGCCGGCGCGCGCCCGCGGGCCGCAGCACGTTTACACCAGCAATGTTCTTGTGCGGCGCGCCGTCATGGATGTGGCGCCATTCGATGAAGCTTTTGTCGGCTGGGGCTGGGAGGATGTGGACTGGGGACTGCGCGCCCAGGCGCTCAGTATGCGCCTGGTGCATATCGACAATCCCGCAACGCATATGGGCCTTGATGATTGCGACGTCCTGCTGCGCAAATCCGCAAGCGCGGCGGCGAACTTCCAGCGATTGATTACGAAGCACCCTGAGGCCAGCCGCCGCTGGCCCGCCCGCCAGGCGGCCGAACTCCTGCAAAAGCTGCCAGGTCACCACTTTGCGCGCCCGCTTCTCAGGGCCGTTGTCCATGACCGCGCCGGCTTGATGCCGATGGCCGTGCGGATCTGGGCCCTGAAGCTCTGGCGGGCATCCCACGCCGCACAGGCGCTCAAATGACCGGTCTCAGCGTCGTCATCCCCACGTTTCGCCGCCTCGACGGCCTGCGCCGCGCCGTGCAAAGTCTGACGAGGCAGATCGACGCGCCAGCCTTTGAAGTGGTGATCGTTGACAACTCGCCCGAAGGGTGCGCGCACGAGACAGCGCGTGCACTGGGCCAGATACTCCCGAATCCACTCGTCTATGTCCATGAACCGGCTCCCGGCGTCGCCAACGCGCGCAATGCAGGCGTTGCTGCTGCGAGCGGAGACTTCGTTGCCTTCCTTGACGACGACGAAGAGGCGAGCCCGGGTTGGCTGGCCGCGCTGCTCGCAACCCGCAGGCAGTTTGCCGCAAGCGTCGTGTTTGGCCCGATTGAGGCCGTCATTCCGCCAACGGTGCGCCGGCATCGCGACTATTTCCAGCAGTTCTTCTCGCGCGTCGGCCCGGCGACAGACATCTGGCTTAGTCATCCCTTCGGCTGCGGCAACTCCTTGATGGTTCGGGCTGACGCCCTGCGCGGGCCCGCGCCCTTCGACCCAGGATACAACGAGATCGGCGGCGAGGACGACTATCTCTTCCAGCAGCTGGCCGCACGCGGGGTGCGTTTCGCATGGGCGGCCGGGGCAGTGTGCCTGGAGCATGTGCCCGAAAGGCGCGCACGGCTCTGCTACACGCTCAGGCGCGCGTTCGCCTACGGACAAAGCCCGTGTCAACTGGCAGCTCAGGCTAATCCGCCGAATTGGCCTGGCGTGGTCGGCTGGATGATCATCGGCGCCGCGCAGAGCGTCGTGTATGGTCTGGCGAGCATCGCGGCATGGCTCGCATCCCCGCAGCGAGCGGTGCGCCTGCTAGATCGCGCGGTGAGAGGCGCCGGAAAGGTGTTCTGGGCGCCTGTCTTTGTGCCGCGTTTCTATGGCGCCCATTTGGACGCCCGCACCCGGACACGGATCGTCCGGTAGGGCGAGCTTAGCCGCCGTTGCGACGAAAAGGACCCAAGACAGATCATTATGTTGAAAGATGGCGCTTTCCGAAAGTGAGACCATCAAGAAGCCCATTGGCATGACAATCGTCCACCACGGTGTGGCGATGCACCTGTCGGATAGCCGGCGCACCGCCAGAGCGAGCGACAGCAAGCATTGCAGCGCAAACAAGACTGCGCCACCAAGACCAAGGCCGAGCATCACTTCGATCCATCCATTGTGGGCGGTAGGAACCGGCCAGTCCAATATCCGCCGCACACTGATGGCCGGTCCGTCTGGATCGAGCCAGAAGGCGCCATATCCATAGCCTGTGGCCAAGCGCTCCTGGATCAACGGCCACAGGACCGCCCATAAATCTGCCCGGCCTGTCAGGGTCATGTCTCGCCCAATCAGCCCAAGGGCGAGATCCGGCGCAAGGGCGATAAGTCCGATCAACGCCGCGGCGATTGCCGTCCCCGCCCAGACCGTCGCGACCGCGATAAATGGGCCGCGCCGGATGACCAATATGAGACCAGCCATCGCGGTGCAGGCGCCAAGCGTGAGCAGAGAGGTGCGTGACGTGCATAGTATGACAAGCCCGGCGCTCAAGACAGCGCCGGCAGTCCATACCATGGCGTACTTCCGGTCGAGCGCCGCGGCGCTGAGGCAGGCGATGACGCCGCGCGTCATCATCGAGCCGAGCGTGTTTTTCTCCCACCAGAGACCGGCCCACGCCCCGGGATGAGGATCGCCCATCACTCCAATGGCGGGAAATGCGAGGGCCATGACGTAAGACCCGACAGCAAGCGCCAAGAAAACCGAGGCAACAAGACGCAAGAGCCAGAGCCACG
>JBILMQ010000161.1:0-8230 GCA_044375455.1 Caulobacterales bacterium
AATATCGCCAATGCGGACATGCAGTCGGCGCGCACGGACACTTGGCTTTGGTTTCACGCGCGTGACCGTGATCGCTTCTGCTTAGGCGCGAGCCTCGCCGGCGCGGGCCGCGCGTCAGCCGGCGGGCGCCCAGGCCCCATCGGCGCCCTTGCGGAACACGGTGAGGGAGCCAGCGTCAAAGTCCGGCACGTCCTGGCCCTGGTCGATGAACCAGGCGTAGCCGTCGCGGATCATCCAGAACCGCACCGCATCGGTGACGCCGTAGGGCCCGCAGGCGCCGTACACGCCCGTGCCCGGATCATCCTTCGATCCCTTGTCAAAAGGCCCTAGCTTGTTGGCTTTCTTGTAAGCGTCGTTGACGTCAACCACGAAGGCGTCAGCCGGGAAGTTATCGCCCGCCGGGCGCAGTTCGCAGGCGGCGATTTCAGCGGCCGGTGCCTTTTCTTCCTTAGCGGTGGCCTTCGCCATATCGAGGATCATCGCCTTCGGATCGGCCACTTCAGCCAGGGTGAAGATGCGCACACGCTCCGAGCCTTCCGCCCCATCCGTCGGGACGTTATCGAAAAAGCCGGACACGCCCCAGTTGAGCGACGCGCTGCGCGCGCCCATGCTGAATTCAAGCTTGGTGGTTTTGCCTTTGCAGCTCAGTGCGTTGTAGAGGATCGCCTCGTTCGGGTCGGGCGTCATGGTTTCGTTGATAACGTAGCTGCAGCCCTCTGGCAGATCGCCTTCGACGCCGGCGAGCCGGGCGGGATCGAAATAATTCACCACGCGGCCCTGGCAGAGGCCAGTGCCCGGCAGGCGCGGCCCATCATCCGGACACGTCGCTTCGGCGGTTTTCGTTGCGGCCTTGTCGGCGGCGGGCGTGCAAGCGACGGCCGCCAGCGTGAGGGCCGTCAGCGCGAGGGCGGCGGCAAAGAGGGTGTTCGCTTTCATGCATAACCTCGGCAGGGCGTGATGTGATGGCGTCGCACAACGTCAGGGCTTGTCATTCTGTTACAGCGGATCGCTGCTACGGTGCGCTTGGGAAAGCCCCATCAGTGACAACGCATTGCGTCAAAGCAAGGTACGGCGGCATTGTTGAAACAGCCGTCACATTTGGCTCTTGAGCCACCCCAAAGACGACTCTTGTTGTTGCGGCGCCACCGTCCCCATGCGCGGCTTTCCGCCCCTCCGCAATCGGTAATTGATCGAAGGTCAAGCCGACTGTGGCGGCGCCTGCTTTTGCGCCAACAACGGTGGTCTCACTGTCGCCCATCATCGCACGGCCAGCGAGGTCGGGGAGCTTAAAGCTCATCGCGTTGGGGCCGGCGCCAAACGTATTTCCAATGACGGCATACATGGACGTATTCGTGTTTATGCTCAGAGTTCCGCCAGTGGCGTCGGTGCGGCCAGCGGGGCAATAGCGAAAGGCAAATGTTTTGATTTCTCCAACGACAGACTCGGCCCTGGCTTGCGGCGCGCACACGCCAGTGACCAAAGCAATCGCCAATACGGGAAAGGATCTTGAGATTTTGGCCATAAGGGGCGGTCTTTCTGAATGAGATGGGTAAGGGATGGCGCGGGCGTCAGTTGAAGCTTGGAAACGTTCCGATCAAAGCCACGCATGGCGACACGACCAGCGTTGGCGCAAGGGTCGGCACCACTTCTGCGAGATCGTTCGCCATGACGCCGGACAAGGTTGGCGCACCAGCCGCAGGCTGCGCCGGGGCCCGCGCCAGCTTGCCTCTGGTTGACACAGCGTACGGTATATTGCCGGGCGCCAATAGGACAGACGCCGCCCCGCCCTTGTCACCGAGCGCGACGGGGCTCCCGTTTGGCCCGACGCCGACGCCGCGGATAATGCGCCCGCGCAGGTCCGGCAGAGCGAACGTTGTTACCTTATCGCCGCCATAAACGTTGCCCACCAAAGTAAACAATTCCGGGTATTCGTTGGTGTTCAGCAGTCGCCCGTCCGCCAGAGCAAATTTTTCTGGACAGGAATAGGCTTGGCCCGTGAAAAAGATGACTTCACCGATATACGGCGATGTCTCGGCTTGGGCTGGGGCGGCGAACGCAGCGCCAAGGAGCGCGCTGGCGGCCAGTGCGGCAGTGCGCAAACCAGAATGAAACGGCGCAAAGAGATTTGCCATGGGCGGGGGTCCCTTTCAGGGCGGCGGCGATTCAAGGATAAGCCGGAAACAAGCCGGTCGTGGCGATGCACGCCGTCAAGCCAATCCAAGGCGGCATGGTCGTGATGGGAGAGGCCCCCCTGGTTTCAACAGCGGCGATCGTTCCGCTGGGGTCAGATTTGCCGAACACGAGACGGATCGGGGTTTGCGAAGCGAGGATGGGGCTGGCCTCCCCGCCGCCTTTGGCGCCGACAGCGAGGTCGCCGAGCGGGGCGTCTCCGGACATGCTCCGCCCTGCGCCAACAACCGTCCGGCCGCCCAAATCCGGCAGGGCGAATGTCGTTCTTCCATCCCCGCCGAACCTAGCACTGAGCAGCGAAAACAAGGCCGCATTTTGCGCAATTTGCAACAGCCGCCCATCTGCCGGAAGCCAGCCCGATGGGCACTTATCGTCGATGGTGTACATCATCTCGCCCAGATAGGGCTCCGTACCGGCATGGGCGCCCGGCGCAGCGGCGAGCAGCGCGAGAGACGCCGCAGCGACGCCCATGATGCTGTTTTTGAATCGTGTTTTCATTGTCAGCTCCGGGAGCGGCTGTCGCAGCCGTCGGTATGGCGCAGGCTCCACACTTCGGCTTGGAACGATAACGAAGTCCATTCCCACTAGTGGTGATGCATTGCCGCCACAGCGCGGCCGCGATCAGCCAGCGTCAGCCACCGCATCCAGCATCGCGCGCCAGTGGCTATAGAACAGGTAGTGGCCGGCATCGGCCAACTCGATCAGCCGGGTTTGCGGCACGGCTTCTGCGAAGCGCCGGGCAAAAGCCGGCGGGACGATGCGATCCTGTGCGCCATAGATCATCGTCAACGGGCACGCCAGCGCACGGGCCTCCTGCGTCAGGTCAAGCTGCATCTGGGCGAACTCGCGGCAATAGACCTCAGGCCCCTGGCGCAAGCCAAACGTCACACCATGGCCGATCAGGTGCAGCACGTCCGGATCAGCAAGGGCGGCCACATCCGGCGGGCTTTCCTGGGCGGCATTCACGAGGAAGCCGCGCGGGCCGTTTTTGTTGAAGTGCTGAAGAATGGCGCCGATCATCAGCCGCGCGGCGCCCGGCAGATGGCGGATAACCAGCGCAGAAGCGCGATGAATCGGCGAAATCTCGTTGAGCCATTCATTGCGCCAAACCGGCCCGCGGCTGACCATCACGATCGCATCCACACGCGCGGGATAGCGGCTGGCGAAGCGGATGGCGTGGGCCGCGCCGGCGGCGTGGCCGATGATCCGCACACGGACAAGCCCCAAGTGGTCGAGCAGTGCGGCCATATCATCCGCCGCATGATCAAGCAGGGCTTCAGAAGCGCCCGCCGGCGCAGGGTCGGAATAGGCGTGGCCAGCGCGCAGCGGTGAAATGATGCTGAGGCCTTTCGCGTCGGCATACCGATGCGCCGCCGCCGTCAACTGCGCGCCATAGCCCAGCGTATGCAACACCAGCACCGGCGCGCCACGCGCGGCGCCTTGGCGCAGATAGTCAAACCGGCGCCCATCGCGCTGGCGCATCGTGTCGGTCCAGGGCGCTTGCGCCGATGGTCGGCCCGTCGCTGTGGCGGCGGCCTCCGGCGCATAAATCCCATACGCCAAAGCGCACAGAAGCCGCATCAAAATCTGCAAATCCCGGGCGCCGGTTTTGGCCTTGATCGATTTAATCTGCGCTCGGATCGTTTCCAGCGAGACGCGCCGTGACGTCGCGATCTCATCGAGGCTGACACCCTGCACAAACCGCACCGCTACCAGCGCTTCGGCTTCGGTTAGGCCAAACACCGCGCGCGCTTGCGCGGCCAGCGTGTCATCGATCGCCAGATCAGCGAGCATCAAGATCCACACCGGCCCGCCCCAAGCGTCAGCCGCGCGGGCGCCGGCGCGCTTGACCACCGCGGCCTGCGGCGCCTTCCCCGTAGGCATCAGCTTGATCGGCACAGCGGCGATATCATCGCCTTCTGGGATGGCGCCAGCAGCCTGGAGGAGGGCGTTCGCCGGCGATGCTCCGGCGCCAAGATGGGCAAGGTTTTTGCCGTCCCAGCCAGCGCGGTGCGCGGCGCCATTGATCAGCAGGATCGCGCCTGTCGCATCAAACGCCAGTGCGGGGCTGGCGATCCGCTCCAGCACCGCGCCCAGCCAAGCTTGACCCGACAGGCCAGCGCCAAAAGCAGTCTGGATTTGTTGCGCAAGGGCAAGGTGGCGCTCAACCTCCGGCGGCAGAGAAAGCAATGCGGTTTCGGGCGCCGCCAATGAGCTTGCCGGGTTGGCCGCGATCGCGTTGAGCAGATCGAGCACTTGCCCTTCCAGATCGCCGATGATGCAGTCAATGCTGCGAGACAACACCGTGGAGGCGTAGATGGTCTCGATCAGCGCCGGGGCGACTTCACCGTTTGTCACCCCAATGCCCCCTCAATCTGCCCAGATTAGGCCACCAGTCGCCCCGTTCGCAAGGCGCAATAGGCGCGCAACGCCGATCACGCCTCACGGTCGGCGTCCATGACCGGCATGGCTGCTTCAGTCTCGCGGCCCATACCGGAGAAAATTGCCCCAACATTGCCGCTTTCGAGGCCCGGCCGGCCGAAACCGAAAGCCGACATTGACAGGTGGAATGACGCCCCGGCCCTTCGGCCAGGGCGTCGCGCCGGTCAGGCGGTGGCTTCAACATCGCCGGCCGCGGCGGTCTTGCCGCGCTTGGCGCGGAACGGCGGGGCGGCCTCGGTGGCCGGAGCTTCCGCTTCACGCGGCTTGGCTCGCGCAAGGATCTCGACATCGCCGAACGGGCCAACCACGAACTCGACCGTGTAGCGGGTTATGCCCTTCGCGTCGTCGTAGCTGGACGGCCGCACCTGGCCGACGAGCCGCACGCGCGTGCCTTTCTGCACCTGCGCTTCGATGCGCTCCACTTTCGGGCCGGGGAACACCGCCACGCGATGCCAGAGCGTCTTCTCGGCCCAGTCGCCCCCATTGGCTCCGTTGTCGCGCTTCCAGCGCTCGCTGGTCGCCACCGACAAAACCGCCAGCTTCTTGCCGCCTTTGATCGCCTTGATCTCGACCGAGCCGACGTTCCCAATGATTTCGAAAGCTGCTTTGTCCATGATCTTCGCTCCATTCCCGGAGGGCTGATCCCGCCGGGGTGCGCTTGGCACACGCCCGCTGAAGAGCAGCCGGACCAGTCAGCGCAGCGGCACCGTGCAAAGGGTTGGTGCGGGCCGGCGCGTGAGCGCCAACACGGCCTCATTGCACTGCGGACGACGGATGCTGTCTCAAGGGCGAACCGCGCGGCGCAGGGCGCGGAAATTGGCGATCTGCGGGAAAAGGGCGTCATGGCGGCGCGGCATCTGAGGCGGCTGGACTCGTCTGCCGCTTTAGGGCGCACTCCATTTCGCAAGCAAAGCATCAAAGTGCGGCGCGAGTTTGGGCAATTCCAGCGTGGCGATGTCCCAGACGATGATCCAGTTCAGCCCAGTATAGCCATGGGCGATCCGGTTACGGGTTGCGATGATCTGCGCCCATGGAACATCCGGTGCGGACACGCGGACGGGTTTCCGGCAAGCGGCGCGCCGCTTCGCCCAAAACGAGCAATTGCATCGCCACGGCATCGCGCAAAACATCGTTGGCGAGAACGGCGGCGCGATCCAACCCAGACGTCCGATCCGCAATGCGCTCTATCGCGTCAGCGATTTCACTTAAGTCCGCGCACGGATTATTCCCCGACATAGATCAGATCACGCTCCACGCTCGTCCGGACATAGCGGTTCATATTGTCGAGGCTGGCGATTTCGGCTGGCCGCCCAACCATCTCGGAAAGCTCTTTTTCCAGGTCGAAGAAACGGAAACCCAAACCGGCGTTGGGGATGAACTCCGCGATCAGATCCACATCGCTGTCCGGGCCCGCTTCATTGCGTGCGACCGAGCCGAAAAGCCCCAGCCGCGTCACGCCATAGCGGGCGCGCAGGTCCGGCAGCGCGGCGCGCAGGCGGGCAAGGACGTCGTCGCGGGTCAGCGGTTTGGCCAAGGTCTCCATGGGTAAAAGCGTATCACGCCGCCCCTTCGCCTGAAACCTCTTGCCCACGGTGCGCCTTCGTCCATGCCCCGATTTGGCGCCCGATCGCATCGAGGGCGCGGGCGGCGTGTTCGTAGCGGCGCTCGTCCAGGTGTTTGAGATCGAAGGCAAGGCGGATCAGACGGCGCAGCTTTTCGATGCCGAGATTTGCGGCGCGCAAGGTGCCGCCACGGTCACGCTCATAGGTCGCCTCGATCAAGCGTTCCAGCACGTCGAGCGCGCCGGCCTGGATGCGATCGCCCAGCAAGAACTTCTGGCTGCGGGGGAATTTTTCGACGGTGGGGATGAGCCAGCGGAGGAAGATGTTCATCGCCTCCAGTGCAGGGCCTACCTGGCGGCGGGCGGAGTCGCGTTTGGGCGCGGTCACGGCCGTAAACCGGAGGGACGCCGCCGCCGTCCCGGCCCATATGTCCGGCATGACGGCGACGGCGCAAGACGACGCCTGAACCACTCAAACGTCCGCTCATCATGGCCGGCCCACCCGGCCGCTTGCGGCCGGGATGGTTTTTGAGTCGCCGATTTCGCGTCGCGAAATCGGTGGGACGCACTCTCGGGGACGCTGGCGATGTCCGTAAACGCCGCCATTCTGCCATTGAGCGTGCTGGCCAAACCGCTGAGCCGCGGGGGCGACCATGGCGCGCCGATTGAAAGCCCGGATTTGGTGTGCTACTGTACTACGATGAAGACGATCACCGCCCGCGACGCCAATCAGAACTTCTCCAAGGTCCTGGCCGAAGTGGAGCAGGGGGAGACCGTGCTCATCACCAAGAACGGAAAAACGGTGGCCGAGCTTCGCCCCCGCGCCGACGATCCTCGCGAAGATCCCGTCTGGCGCGCCAAATTCGAGCACATGATGCAGCTGATGCGCGACACGCCCGATACCGGCTATCGGGTCGGCAAAATCACCGAGGACGACAAGTACGGCGACGCGTCGATCGAAAGTGCGGTTTATGCCCGTCCGCGCGACGCTTGATAGCAACATTCTCGTTTACGCCGAGCTTGAGCCAAAGCAGCGTAAGGGAATTGCCGCGCAGCGGGTCATTGAACTCGCGGCGGCCCATGGTGTGATCGCTAACCAGGCGCTGTTGGAGTTCGTCGCCGTCGTCCGCCGACGTTTGCCAACCAGCCTTCCCAGCGCCATTGCGAAAGTGGAAGCGTGGTCGCAGGTGTTCGAGACCGCGCCGACGACTTCGCTCATCATGACAGACGCGCTGCGTCTGGTTAACGCGCATCAGTTTCAGGTTTGGGACGCGGTCATCTGGTCTGCCGCCCGCGCTGCTGGCGCGACATTGTTCCTGAGCGAAGATCTGCAGGACGGCATGAGTCTCGACGGCATGCGGGTGGTGAATCCGTTCTTGCGGTCAGAGGCGGAACTTAGCGCAATATTGGCTGACTAGGTACGCACATGGTCGACTAAGGTCCAGGCTTGCACTGTCCCCGCCGTGACGTGGTTTCCGCGTTTCAACCGATAATCGGCTGGGATGGCGCCGGACGCATCGTGAACTGGCTGCCCGAAGCCACGCAATGAGACGCAATGCGCCCCGATGGCCAAGCGCTTGCACCTGTGACGCCCCCGGCCGACGGCGGCCGGTCATGTAAGGAAGAAGACAATGGCGAACGCAAATGTCCTGGGGGGCAAGCTATCATGGTGTCGGGCGACTTGAGCGGCCGAAACTCGTCACCGTTGCGCGAGCGCTGCAAGACTTCGGGATCGGCAGAACGAAGCTTTACGAGCTCATCAAGGCCGGAGCGATTCGTGCGGTCAAACTGGGCGGCAGAACCCTGATCGATGTGGCGTCCGCGGACGCCTTCTTCGAGGCGCTCCCCGAAATGCGGTCACCAAGTAAGTGAGTCGGCGGATGCGGTGGAGGTGGGTGGCGGGTTTAGCGGAAGCGGCAACCCATACGAAGGGTGTCCGTGGATGGCCGGCTTTCAATTACCCACATTTCCTGCAGCTCCGATTTCGGCGCCGATTTCGATATCGGTCAATCGCGAGAGCCCGCGCCAGATGACGGT
>JBILMQ010000162.1:0-8221 GCA_044375455.1 Caulobacterales bacterium
GATGGGCGCGCTTTCATTGGCGCGGCGATCGTCCAGGGCGCCGCCGCAGTGCTGGCGCAGCCCGGATATGAGTTTCCGCCCGGTGCGCACATCGTGCGCACCGACAATCCCCGGCTCGCTTTCGCCCGCGCCTGCGCCCGCTTCTATCCGCGCCAGCCCGAAATCGTGGTCGGCGTCACCGGCACCAACGGCAAGTCCTCCACTGTCGACTTCCTGCGCCAGATCTGGACCGTCGCCGGCCGGCGCGCGGCCAGCATGGGAACCCTCGGCGCGATCGGGCCCGACGGGGTGGTGGACCTCGGCCACACCACGCCCGATCCCGCCGCCATCCATGAGACGCTGCAGGCTCTCGCAGCCTCAGGGGTGACCCATGTCGCCATGGAAGCCTCCAGCCATGGTCTTGACCAGCATCGTCTCGACGCCGTGCGCCTGGCCGGCGCGGCGTTCACCAACCTGACCCAGGATCATCTCGACTACCACAAGACGATGGACGCCTACCGGGAGGCGAAGCTTCGCCTGTTCAGCGCGCTGTTGGAGGCGGGCCGGCCGGCAGTCGTCAATGCCGACGCCGCCCAGGCGGCTTACTTCGAGGCGGCCGCGCGCGCGCGCGGCCAGGTGCTGCATACCTGCGGCTGGCGCGGCGACTATCTGAAAATCGGCGAGTTGTGGCCCAGGCCCGCCGCCCAGCGGCTCGATTTGCGGTTCGCGGGCAAGGACGTCAGCGTCGACCTGCCCCTGATCGGCGAGTTCCAGGCCCTGAACGCCGTCGCCGCCGCCGCACTCGCACTGAGCCTGGGCGAGCGCCCCGACGCCGTATGGGCCGGCCTCGCCGCGCTCAAACCCGTCAGAGGCCGGATGGAGCATGTTGGCGCGACGCTCGCCGGGGCTCACGTCTTCGTCGACTATGCGCATACTCCCGACGGTCTCGACGTGCTGCTGCGCGCCGCGCGTCCCCATGCGCCCGGCCGAATAGTGCTTGTCTTCGGCTGTGGCGGCGATCGCGACGCCAACAAACGCCCAAAGATGGGCCTGATCGCGGCGCGCCACGCCGACATCGTGATTGTCACCGACGACAATCCGCGCTCGGAGGATCCTGCGGCGATCCGCCGGCAGGTGATGGAGGCGGCCCCTGAAGCAATCGAGATCGGCGATCGGCGTGAAGCGATCCGAAGCGCCGTCGCGCTTTTGAAGCCCGGCGACGCACTGCTGATCGCCGGCAAGGGACATGAAACCGGACAGATCATCAAGGGCGTCACCACCCCGTTCTCGGACCAGGACGAGGCGCGCGCCGCATTGGGTATCGAACATGCCTGACTTGTGGGGGGCGAAGGAAGCCGCGGCGGCGACAGGCGGGGTGTTGGTTGGACCGGACAACTGGACTGCCGCCGGCGTGTCCATCGACACCCGCACGCTCGCGCCTGGCGATCTCTTCGTCGCGTTGAAAGACGTGCGCGACGGACATGACTTCTTGCCCGTCGCCTGCGCGCGCGCCGCCGCCGGGGCTATGGTGCGCGCGGATCGCGTCGCCAGCGCCCCGCCCGGCTTGCCGCTGCTGGCCGTGCCCGACGTACTTGAGGGGCTGAAGGCGCTCGCAGTGGCGGCGCGTGCGCGCGCTCGGGCCCGGCGCGTGGCGGTCACTGGCAGTGTCGGCAAGACGTCGACGAAGGAGGCGCTGGCCCTCGCCCTGGCGCAGGCCGGGATCACGCACGCCTCGGTGAAGAGCTACAACAATCACTGGGGCGTGCCGCTGACGCTCGCCCGCATGCCCCGCGACGCAGCCTATGGCGTGTTTGAAGTCGGCATGAACCACCGCCATGAGATCCTGCCGCTGAGCGAGCAGGTGCGCCCTGACATCGCCGTCGTCACCATGATCGCGCCAGCACACATTGAAAACCTCGGCACGCTCGAGAACATCGCCATGGAGAAGGCAGATATCTTTTTCGGTCTCGCCCCGGGCGGCGTCGCCCTGTTCAACGCGGATGCGCCTCACGCCGACGTGCTTGCCGCTCAGGCCCGGCGCGCCCTTGCTGAACGCGCGCCGGGCGGGCGCATCGTGAGCTTCTCGGCGCTGGGCGCGCGGTCGGCCGACGTGCGCCTTGTCAAAGTCCGGCCTGACGCCGCGGGCGCAGACTGTGTGGCCTCGGTGTTTGGCGAGGAGACGTCCTATCGTCTTGGGGCGCCGGGCAAGGCCTGGGAGTCGAACGCGCTGATCGTTCTTGCGGTCACCAGCCTGCTCGGTCTCGGCGTTCGCCCGGCTGTTGAGGGTCTCGCCCGGCTGCGCGCCCTGGAGGGCCGCGGCGCCGCCTTTGAGATCCATGGTCCGCGCGGCGCCTTCACGGTGCTTGATGACGCATACAACGCCAACCCGGCCTCGATGGCGGCTGCAATCGAGTCGCTCGGCGTGCGTCCTGTCGCGCCCGGGGGGCGGCGCATTGCCGCCCTTGGCGACATGCTGGAGCTTGGCGAGGGGGCACGCGGCTATCACCGCGACCTTGCGGCGGCGCTGAGCGCTGCAGGCGTCGATCGCGTGTTCTGCGCCGGGCCCCTGATGGCCACACTGTGGGACGCGCTGCCGCAATCTCTCAAAGCGGGTTATGCCGACGATGCGCCCGGTCTGGCGCCAGCGGTCGCCGCCGAGGCGGCGGCTGGCGACGTGATTCTCGTCAAGGGGTCAAACGGGTCGCGCATGGCCTATGTGGTCGATGCGCTCAAGGCGCTGGCGGGGCGTGAGGAGACGGCTTGATGCTGTATGAAATTTTTGCGCCTCTCGCGCGCGACGGCGGTTTTTTCAACCTGTTCACGTACATCACGTTCCGGACCGGCGGCGCGATCGTCACCGCGCTTGCCATCACCATGCTGATCGGCGCCCCGTTCATCGGCTGGCTGCGCAAGAAGCAAGGCAAGGGTCAGCCGATCCGCGAGGATGGCCCGCAGTCCCACCTGCTGACGAAAAAGGGCACGCCCACCATGGGCGGGTTTCTCATCTGGATCGGTCTGTTCGTGTCCGCTCTCCTGTGGGCTGACCTCGAAAACCCGTATGTCTGGGTGGTGCTTCTGGTGACTGCCAGCTATGGCGCGATCGGTTTTGTTGATGACTATAACAAGGTCACCAAGCAGAAATCCGACGGGCTCTCCTCCCGCATCCGCCTTCTCCTCGAGTTTGGCGTCGCCGCTGTCGCCGTCAGTGTGATCATGGCGCTGCATGCAGCCCACACCACGCCCGGGTTTGCTGATTGGGGACCCCTCAAGACAGTCGCGCAGGTGATCGCCGGCTGGGCGCCGGAGACCTCTGCGCCGGCAAAGCCGGCTGGATGGGAGCACTCGGTCGCTGTGCCGTTTTTCAACGAGGTGCTGATCAATCTCGGTCCGCTGGTCTTTGTGGTGTTTGGCATGCTGGTGATCGTTGGCGCGTCAAATGCCGTCAACATGACCGACGGTCTCGACGGCCTTGCGATCGTGCCGGTGATGTTCGCTGCCGCCGCCTTTGGCTTCATCGCCTATCTCACCGGGAATGCGGTGTTCGCGGCCTATCTCGGCATTCACTTCACCCCGGGCACCGGCGAACTCGCGGTGCCGCTCGGCGCGCTTCTGGGCGCCGGCCTTGGCTTTCTGTGGTACAATGCCCCGCCGGCGCGCGTGTTCATGGGCGATACCGGCTCGCTCGCCCTCGGTGGTCTGCTTGGGGTCATCGCCGTGGCCACCAAGCACGAGTTTGCGCTTGCGATCATCGGCGGTTTGTTCGTGATGGAGGCGCTCTCGGTGATGATCCAGGTCGGCTGGTTCAAGCTCACCCGCAAACGGGTTTTCCTCATGGCGCCCATCCATCACCACTTCGAGAAGATGGGCTGGGCGGAGTCGACAGTGGTGATCCGCTTCTGGATCGTCTCCGTCGTCTTCGCCCTCGCCGGCCTCGCCACGCTCAAGCTGCGGTGAGGGCGCCTCGGTGATCCCGGTTCCGGAATTTCGCGACAGGGACGTTGCCGTGTTCGGTCTCGCGCGCTCCGGCGTCGCGGCCGCCAGGGCCCTCATGGCGGGCGGCGCGCGGGTGTTTGCCTGGGACGATGGCGAAGCCGCACGGGCCCGGGCCACAGCGGCCGGCGTGACCGTGGAGGACATCAACCGGCGGGACTGGCGCAGCTTCGCAGCCCTGGTTCTGTCGCCCGGCGTGCCGCTGCGCTTTCCCCGACCGCACCGTATTGTCGAACTCGCAGAGGGCGTCGGCACGCGCATCATGGGCGATACTGAGCTCTTCGCGCGCACGGTGAACGCGCTTGATCCCCGTGATCGCCCGCGCGTCATCGGCGTTACCGGGACGAACGGCAAGTCCACCACCACCGCCCTGATTGGTCACGTGCTCGGCGCAGCCAACCGCGACGTGCGCGTGGGCGGCAACATCGGCGTGGCCGTGCTTGACCTGCCTGCGATACAGCCGGGCGCCCACTACGTGCTCGAACTGTCGAGCTTCCAGCTCGACCTGACTGCGTCCCTGAAATGCGACGCCGCCGTTCTGCTGAACATCACCCCGGACCATCTCGACCGGCATGGTTCAATGGCCAATTACGCCGACGCCAAGCGGCGCATCTTTCGCAACCAGCTGGACGCCGACTGGTCCATCGTTGGCGTCGATGACGAACATTGTCAGACCATCTGCACCCAGTTGATCGCCCCGTCCAACCGGATTGTGGCGCCTGTCTCGGCCGGGCAGATGCTCGGGCGCGGGGTGTTTGCGCTCGACGGCCGGCTTTACGATGCGCTGGAGGGACAGGGGGTTTTCGTCGCCGATCTTGCCAAGGCGAAGGCGCTGCGGGGACGCCATAACTGGCAGAACGCCGCCGCCGCCTATGCTGCCGCGCGCGCGCTCGGCGTGCCGGCGCGCGAGATCGAGCAGGCGCTGTATTCGTTTCCAGGGCTCGCCCACCGCATGGAGAACGTCCGGCGCATCGGCCGCGTTCTTTTTGTCAACGACTCCAAGGCCACCAACGCAGATGCGAGCGCGCAGGCGCTGGCGGCGTTCGACCGGGTGCATTGGATCCTTGGCGGGCAGGCGAAGGCTGGCGGCGTTGAAAGCCTCGAGCCGTTTTTCCCGAAGATCGCAAAAGCCTACCTGATCGGCGAGTCGGCCGGCGACTTCGCCCGCACGCTTGAGGGCAAGGTCGCCACTGCGCGCTGCGGCGATCTTGAAACCGCACTCGCCATGGCCGCCCGCGACGCTGCACAGGCGCCTGGCCAGGAGGAAATCGTGCTCCTCTCGCCAGCGGCCGCTTCATTTGATCAATTCACTGACTTCGAGCACCGCGGCGATGTCTTCAAGGCGCTCGTCGCCGCCTTGCCCGAGGTCGAGGCCGCCGGCTCATGAGCGTTTCCTCATCCCGCTCCCCGATCGCAGCCTGGTGGGTCAGCATCGACCGCACCACGCTGACCTGCGGGCTGGCGCTGATTGGCATCGGTCTCATCGTGGCGCTCGCCGCAAGTCCCGCCGCGACGGGGCGCATCGACATCGAGGATCCATTCTATTTCTTTTCGCGACAGCTCATGTTCGCCGTTGCCGGCGTCGTCGTCATGTTTGGCGCCAGCGCACTTGCCCCGGTTGGCGTGCAGCGGGCGGCCATTTGCACCTTTGCGGTGTCGATCGGCGTCATGGCGGCGATCTTGCTGGTCGGCGCTGAGACCAAGGGGGCCCGGCGGTGGCTTGATTTTGGGGTTTTTTCCGTACAGCCAACTGAGGTTCTCAAGCCGGCCCTGGTCGTACTCGCCGCGTGGCTGTTCGCCGAGCGCGCCCGGAGGCCGTGGGCCCCCGGCGGCCTCATCGCCTTCTGCCTTTACGCCGTCAGCGTGGCTCTGCTCGTCGCCCAGCCCGACGTCGGTCAGACCGCGCTCATCACGCTCGCGTTCATGGCCGTCTTCTTCATCGCCGGCATGCCCTGGCTCTGGATTGCCGGGCTGGGCGTCGCAGCCGTCATCGGCGCAGCCGCGGTCTACCTCGCCCTGCCCCATGTTTCTGCAAGGGTGGAGGCCTTCCTCAACCCGACCGGCTCCGGCGGGTACCAGATCTCCAAGGCGCTGGACGCCATCGCCTATGGCGGCGTGCTTGGCCGCGGCCCCGGCGAGGGCGCGATAAAGCATCAGCTTCCCGATGCGCACTCCGATTTCGTGTTCGCTGTGTTCGCCGAGGAATATGGTTTGATGGCCGCCGGCGGCCTGCTCATCTTGTTTGCCTGCGTGGTGGTGTGCGGCCTGCGCGAAGCACGCCGCGCCGAGGATCCGTTCCGTCAGTTCGCGGCCGCCGGGCTGTTTGTCCTGTTCGGATTGCAGGCGGCGTGCAATGTAGCGGGCAATCTGAACCTGATTCCTCCCAAAGGCATGACCCTGCCCTTCATCTCCTACGGCGGATCGTCAATGATCGGTTCGGCATTGACATTGGGCTTCGCGCTCGCGCTGACGCGCCGTCCGCGTCGCGCCGTCCCGCCAGATGCGCCGGCCCGGCCGGGGACCACTGCAGGCAGGCTGTCATGAGCGCACGGCGCGTGCTGATCGCCGCCGGCGGCACGGGCGGACATTTGTTTCCTGCGGCAGCCTTTGCTGAGGCACTGCGCGCCCGGGGCTGGACCTCGATCCTGATGACCGACGAGCGCGGCCGTCGCTATGCGGAGGGGTTTCCCGCCGACGGCGTGATCGACGTACCCGCCGCGACGATCGGCGGGCTCAATCCTGTGCGCAACGCGCGGGCTGCGGTCAGGATCGTGCGCGGCGTGATCGCTGCGGACGGCTATCTCAAAGCCCACCCGGCAAACCTTGTGGCTGGCTTCGGCGGCTATCCCTCCTTGCCCGCCCTGCAGGCCGCCCGTGGGCGCATCCCCATCCTGATCCACGAACAGAACGCCGTCCTTGGCCGGACCAACCGCGCCTTCGCCCGCGCTGCAGCCATAGTCGCCTGCGGGTTCGAGCGGCTTGACCGCCTGCCGGCCAACGCAGGGCGCAAGGTCATCGTCGGCAATCCTGTCCGGCCGGCCATACTGGTCGCGCGCGACGTCGCCTACGTCGCGCCTGGCCCGGATGATCCCGTCCATGTGCTCGTGACCGGCGGCAGCCAGGGCGCGCGCATCCTGGGCGAGGTGGTTCCAGCCGCCATGGCGCTTCTCGACCCCGCCCTCAAGGCGCGACTGCGCGTGACGCAGCAGGTGCGCGAAGAGCAATTGCCTCTTGTGCGCACCGCGTATGAAAAAGCCTGCGTCGCCGCCGAGCTGGCGCCGTTTTTCCGCGACATGGGTGACAGATTGGCGCGCTCTTGCTTATTCATCGGCCGCGCCGGCGCGTCCACCGTCTCTGAACTGTCGGTTGCCGGCCGCCCTGCCATCCTCACCCCGCTGGCGATCGCGGCGGACGATCATCAGTCTGCCAACGCTGCGGCGCTCGTCGATGTCGGGGCCGCCGACGCCCTGCCTGAAGACGCCTTCCGTCCCCGCCGGCTCGCTGATCTGCTGACGCTGCGGCTTGGCGATCCGGTTGATCTCGCCAGACGCGCCGCCGCAGCGCGCGCTGCCGGGAGACCCGACGCGGCAGAGCGTCTGGCTGATCTGGCCGAGACGCTCGTCCGCGCGCCGGCGCCAGGGAGCTGACGCCCATGTCGCGCGGCATCCCCTTTGATCTCGGGCCCGTCCATATCGTTGGCATCGGCGGCATCGGCATGTCTGCGATCGCCGAGGTCATGTTGACTCTTGGCTACACCGTGCAGGGCTCCGACGCCAGGGCCGGCGCGAACACCGAGCGGCTGGCCCGGCAGGGCGTGCGCATCATGATCGGCCACGCCGCGGACAACATTGCAGGCGCCGGCGCCGTGGTCATTTCCTCCGCCATCAAGGCGGGCAACCCCGAACTTGACGAAGCGCGTCGGCGCGGGCTTCCGGTCGTGCCCCGCGCAGACATGCTGGCCGAGCTGATGCGCCAGAAATGGTCGGTCGCCATTGCCGGCACGCACGGCAAGACGACAACGACCACAATGATCGCCACTCTCCTTGATGCGGCGAAAATCGATCCGACCGTGATCGGCGGCGGCATCATGGCGGCCTACGGATCAAACGCCAAGGTCGGCCGTGGCGATTGGATGGTGGTCGAAGCGGATGAAAGCGATGGCACTTTCACCAAGCTGCGCCCAACGATCGGCGTGGTCACAAATATCGACCCCGAGCATCTCGATTACTGGAAAGACTTCGACGCCCTGAAA
>JBILMQ010000163.1:0-8206 GCA_044375455.1 Caulobacterales bacterium
AACGAGGCGTCCTTCGCGGCCGTGGCTTTTTCCTTCATCTGATTGAGAAGATCGGAAACCGCGGCAGCCGCGGTATTGGCGACATCAACGACGCTGATTGCGCGATCGATCGACTCCATCGCCACGCCGTACCCGCCGACCTTGCCACGCATTGATTGGGCGATCGCGAAAACGGCGCCGTTATCGGTGGCGCTGGAAACCTTAAGCCCGGTATTGATCCGGTTCTGAACCGTCTCCATCTCTTTGTTGGTGACGTTCAGGTTCTGCAGCGCGACGCGCGCGCTGTAGTTTGTGTTGACAGAAGCCATTCTGGCTCTCCCAGTCCAGTATGCTGACGGGCGTTTTGCCCGGCGGGGCGGATTGCCCCGCAGACAGCGCTGCAATTCCGGGGCCACGAAAAAACTCTGAGAAAGCGCCTGTAGGTCTTTGAAAAATATGGTTTTAACTTCAGATAAACGAATGCCGCCGGCATTTTCTGCCGGCTGATGTTCGGCAATATTTTCCCGCCCGGGCAACTATTGCCGACCGGTCAGGCGCACGTGAGCGCCGCGCATCTGGCCTGTGCGCGCCATTCAACCGCATACGGACGCATGCGGAATCCTGACGCCGCCAGGAGCTGCCGCTTTCATGTCTAGGACGCTCAGGAATGAACATGGAGTTTACCATAAACCGGGCCAAGACCTTCTGCCGGCGTCGACCTAGGCGGGGACGACTTATAAGTCGCCCCCGCCCGTCGCGTCAGCCGCCCTGGAAGAAGGAGAGGATGATCTGTGGCGCACGGTTTGCGATCGTTAGCGCCTGGCTCCCAAGCTGCTGCTTGACCTGCAGCGCTTGAAGGCGAGCACTTTCTTTCGCAAGATCCGCGTCCACCAGATTGCCAAGACCCGACTCAAGCGCATCCGTCAGCTTTCCGACGAATGCCCGGTGCGTCTCCAGCGCATTCGCGCCAGATCCGAACCGCGCAAGTTGGGTGTTCAGGTTCGTGATCGAGGCGTCAACGCGCGACAGAGCCGCAATCGCCAGAGTGGCGGTCGTGATCGCCTCGCTCACTCCCACCGTCACGACCGAACCGCCGAGCGCCAGCGACGTCGCAGTGATCGTGATCAGTGAAGAACCTGTGTCATTGGCGAAGGCCGTCACGCTCTCACCGGAAGCGGAGATCAGATTATGCCCGTTGAACTCGGCATTTGCGACCGTCCGAACGATTTGATCACGGAGCTGAGCAAAGTCGGCATTGTAAGCCGCCCGCTGCGCCGTGCTGAGCGTGGTGTCCCGCGCCGCTGTGGCCTTCTCCTTCATCTGGTTGAGGAGATCAGAAAGCGTGTTCGCCGCAGCGATCGACACGTCCAGCGTGGAAATCGCCTTGTCCAGTGTCTGAGCCGCAACGCCATAGGCGGAAACCTTGCCGCGCATCGTCTGCGCGATGGCGAACACGGCGCCATTGTCCCTGGCGTCAGCAACCTTGAGACCGGTATTGATGCGGTTTTGTACGCTCTCCATCTCCTGGTTGGTCTTGTTGAGGTTTTGCAGCGCCACAAGGGCGCTGTAGTTCGTATTGACCGTCACATTCGACATGGCTGTGGCCCTTTCTGGGTAGAGGCGGACGGTTCTCGCCCGCGCGGACATTTTGTCCGCTCGCGGCTTCGCAAGCCGCATGCCGCAGATATGCCTGCAAGATGATGCGCCAACTAATTGTTTTTATTCGTTATTATTTGGCGGGCCGGCCTCCCGCCGCCCGTGCCGGCCTTTGCGCCAGGGAAATTTTGCCGCGTCCGGCAGAATTCGCCGGGTTCAAGTGAGCTGTGGCGCGGTCTTGGCCACAGATGAGCGTCCTCGCCGTGCGCCCAGGCGCCATCGCACAGGCGCCCCCGTCAACTTTGAGCACGTGTGTGTCCAGCCCGGCAAGCGTCTCGCGCCAGGCGGCGCGGCGCACGCCGGCTTCATCAGGCGACCCGCAGGGGGCGATCGAGGCAGGGGATCGCCATGGGTTCAATCAGCATCGGCCGGCCGGGGCGCCGCGAGTGCGCCCGTCGTTCCGACCGCCATCATCTCCCACGCCCAGTCCAGGTCGCCCAACGCCCAGCGTGACCCTGTGCTGCGTGAGGGGCACGGTGCGAACCAGCCGGCGCCGTCACCCGATCCTCCCGCCAAAGCAGCAACCGCCAAAAGCGACATCAGCGTCCAGGAAGGCGCAGCAGCGTCCCACAGGTCACCCAGACCCGCGCTAAGCCCAACCACCGCAGCGCCGCGCCACAGCCGCCGCGCCACAGCCGCCGCGTCGGTGCGTCGGCGCATCGGCGCGTGGGTAAGTCAATAGATCGCGTGCTGCGCAGTCATACGCGACCCTTACGGACCCGGGATCGGCCAGGCGTGCGACGCCGGTTGATAGGATCCTGCGCTTCACGCGATCAGCCACACGCACCAGACCACAAGACGCAGTCGCGACGCCGTCCTCACAAAGGCGGTGCGCGCTGCAAAGTCACGCCAGCACCCGGTAGACCGCGGTCACTGCGGCTGCGTGCGCGCGCGTGTCAGAGCGCCAAATATCCGCATCCAGAAACACAATCGTGCGCGTTCGCCGCGTAATGCGCGCCTCGCCGACATATCCGCCGGTCTCGAACGAGCTGGCCGAGTAATCGATGGTCACGGAAACAGGAGCAAAACGCCCGCCGACGGCCTCTTGCGCAAGAACCGCGGCGAGCGCGTCAAGGGCGGCCTGATAGACGGCGGCGCCGCCGGCTTCAACAGGACTGGACATCACCAAACGCCTTGAGGGCTGCGACCGCAACGGGTTCGCCCCAGTCCTGCACGAAGTGGCCGGCTTCGGCGACCTCAAACGGGGGCGGACACCCGCGGATGCCATGACGCATCTGCGTCATCACAGATGGCCCGAGGACGGGATCCTGCATGCCCACGGCCATGAAGCTCGCCCCGGAAAACGACTGCGACCACCAGCTCCGCGCGCGTTCGCCGATCTCCATGACCTCGCGATCGGCATTTTCGCTCGCAATGGGGACGAGCTGTGGAAACCGACGCACGCCCGCCTTGTAACGATGATCCGGAAACGGGGCGTCGTAGCCGGAGATCTCAGCTGCGCTCAAAGCCGTATTGCCCCGCGCGAAAAGCGCGCCGACAGGCATGTCGGGGGTTGAGGCAGCGTAGCTGCGCCACGCAAGAAAACCAGGAGTCGGCGGGGCGCCGGTCGGAAACGCTGTGTTCATGATGAGGAGGCGTTCAATGCGCCCGGGAAACTCGAGCGGGAGCGTCAAACCGAGAAGCCCTCCCCAATCCTGGACGACCAGGGTGATATGGCTCAGATCAAGCCGCTCAATGAGACGCAGCAGATACGTGCGGTGAAAATGAAACGTATACACGCCATCATCGACTGGCTTGTCTGAACGGCCGAAACCGAAGAAGTCCGGGGCGACGACGCGCGCACCGCTGGCAAGAAACACAGGGATCATTTTGCGGTACAGAAAGCCCCAGCTGGGCTCTCCGTGCAAACAGAGAAACGTGTGTCGCGCGTCTTTGGGGCCCTCGTCTATGAGATGCGCCCGCAAACCGACATAACCCGGCAAGTCATCGAAATAGCGAGGCGCATAGGGCCAAGCCGGCAGGTTCAAGAAGCGCGCGTCTGGCGTGCGCAAAGCCGCTATCGGGCCAGTGAGGTCAGGCATCATGGTCATACCGGTGAAACTAGCCCTGCAAACACCCTCTGGAAAGTCCCGTGAGGGTCCGCAGGAGCGGCCCGCACAGCCGGGCGGGTCAGCCGGCGCACACGGGCCCTGCCAGGCGGCCCGCTCGGCTCAGGCGAAGCCCCCCTCGAGGCTGAGACTTTGCATGCGAATGAGCCTGCTTGTCTCAACCGCCGCTGTGCGGTGCACGACGGCCAGGCGATAGTGTGGATCCGTCACCATGGCGAGAAAGGCGCCGGCTGTCGGATAGTGGGCGATGAAGATCGTATCCCAACGCTCGTCAGCCGGTCCGGTGAGCATGACCTGCATTGAGCCGCGCCAGACGATGCGCGCGCCGACGCGGGCGGCTGTGGCAAGGCTTGTTCTTCCGTATTCTGCATAGGCTTCAGCACCGGAAAGCCCGAGCGCCGCATCGGGATGTTCCGCCGGATAGAGCGCCCGGTCGCGGAAACGGACCAGATTGAGCATCCATATGGGCTCATCGCGGGGCAGGTTCTTGAAGAGTTCAAAGGCGGCGCGTTCGGGGTTGACATGATGATCGTTCGGCATGGACGGGCTCCTCGAAACTCAGGGACAAAAGGTCAAGCGGGCGAACTTTGCGAGGGCCGCGGGCGGGCGGAGCCTGAGGCTGTCGGGTCGCCACATCCAGCAGACGATGAAATGGGCGCGGCGCAGGATCGCGGCGCAAGGGTAAAGCATCCGTAGAGCAGTGGCCAAGCGCCCCCCAATCGACGCGCCTCGCTCTGACGCAGGCCCTTTGGCCGACGCGCGGCGTCTCACGGCGAGGTGCGTCTGTTGCAAAAGCAACCCGCGGACCGGGGGCGTCAAAGCCCGCGTCCGCACGAACAGCGATGCGCCCTTCGGCGCTTGTTTTGGATCCTGCCTGCCTTTGCGCATCAGCGCGCCAGGCGTCCGTCCGTGAGGGCCGAGGGCTCAAAGGGGAAAACGATCGCGGGGTCAGGCATCGTGCGACCTTTCTCTTTCCCCGGATAGTCATGGCGCGCCAATATGTCTGCAAGCACCGCAAGGCGCGCGCGCTTCTTGGAGTCAGCGCGCACGATCGTCCAGGGCGTTTCCGGCAGTGAAGTACGCACGAACATTTCGTCCCGCCGCGCCGAGTAGTCGTCCCACTTGTCGATTGCCGCCGCATCGATCGGGCCGACCTTCCAGAAATCCAGCGGATCCTGGCGGCGCGACGCCAGTCTCTCCTTCTGTTCGACGCGCGAAATATCGAAATAATATTTGTGCAGATAAAGACCCGAGTGGGCAAGCAAACCTTCAAACTCAGGAACAGTATCCAGGAAGGCGGCATGTTCACTTGGCGTGCAGAAGCCCATGACGGGCTCGACGCCAGCGCGATTGTACCAGGAACGATTGAAGAAGACGCACTCCCCGCCAGCCGGCAGATGGGCGACATAGCGCTGAAAGTACCAGCTTGTCCGGTCGCGATCCGATGGCTTTGGCAGGGCGACGACACGGGTCTGGCGCGGGCTCATATGCTGGGTGATCGCCCGCAGAGCCCCATCTTTGCCGGCGGCGTCCCGCCCTTCGAAAATGATGAGCACTTTGTCGCCGCGATCAATCCAGGCGCGTTGCAGCTTCACCAGTTCAATCTGCAGCGGCGTGAGCAGTTCAAGGTAGTCGGCATCAGAGAGTTTTACCTGACGGCCTTTCTCCATGAACCTCTCCTGCCAATTGCCGGCCCCAGTTGACCGGCCCCAGTTAACCGGACCAGTTAACCGGACCAGTTAACCGGACCAGTTAACCGCACCAGTCACCTGGACCATGACCTGCGGGCGCCCGCTGCGCTTGAGGACTCAGGCGGCGAGGTCGCGCCGGTCGCTGAGCACGCGTTTGACCAACTCGGCAAGCTGTTTGTGCGTGAACGGCTTGGGAAGGAACGCCACTTCCGTCTCTTCGTCGAGCGTGCGTGCGAAATCACGCTCCGCATAGCCGGAGATGAAAATCACTTTGGCGCCTTTCAGATAGGGTTTCGCCGCGGCGAGCAGCGCAGGGCCATCCATGCCGGGCAGCACGACATCAGAGATAAGAAGGTCGACGCCCCCCTCCTCCTTCAGCATGTCCAGCGCCTCTTCCGCATCGCCAGCCGCCATGACGCGATAGCCGTTTGAGGACAGAAGCTGAGCAGCGATGCCCCGCACCACGTCCTCATCCTCGACCAGCAGGATGCGCCCGCTTCCGGAGAGATCCTCTGGGCGGTGCACGTCAGGCTCACGCACGCCGCTGGTCAGCAGGCTTGGCGTCTCCTCGACGCCAGCCCCTTCCAGTTCGAAGGCCGGCAGATAGACGTAGAACCTTGCTCCCTTTCCGACCACTGACTTCACATAAATATAGCCGCCTGCCTGCTTCACCATGCCATAGACGGTGGCAAGGCCGAGGCCTGTCCCCTTGCCCGCCTCCTTGGTGGTGAAGAACGGCTGGAAGATTTTTTCCTGCAGCTCTTCGGGGATGCCGGCGCCGGTGTCAGACACCTCAATCAGCGCATACTCACCTGCCTCCAGATGCGGAAAGCCCAGATTGTGGCCGTGTTCCTCATTGACGCGCTGGGTGCGTATCGCAATGGCGCCTCCGCCGATGGCGCTCATCGCATCACGGGCGTTGGTCACCAGATTCATCACAACGGTCTCAAGCTGGTTCTTGTCCCAGCGAATATTCGGCACGTCCCGTCCATACTGAACATCCAGCGTCACGCGCTCATCCAGCACCTGGCGCAAAAGGACGGAAAAGTCAGACAGAACATCTGTAATATCAAGCGCTTCGCGCCGGTAGGTCTGCTGACGCGAATAGGCCAGCAGCATCCGCACGAGCTCCGCAGCGCGCGCACTCGTCTGGGAGATCTGGGTCAACTCGACATAGGAGGGATCACCCAGAGTGTGACGCGACAGCAGCTTGTCAGTGTTCAGCGTGATGCCGGTCAGGAGATTGTTGAAATCGTGCGCAACACCGGCGGCGAGCTGCCCGATCGCTTGAACCTTTTCGCTTTGCGCCAGGCGCATCTCAAGCTGCTTCACCTCCGTGAGATCGATCACATAGGCGATCGCACGCCCGTCGCGGGTCGGCGCCACATAGACATGGGCTGAGCGGGCAATCTCGCCGGGTCTTGGCGGCTCATCTCCGGCGACGTGAAGTTCGACTGCACCGTTCAGACCCTTGCGCAAGGTTTCGACAAGCAGATCTGGCCCATCCTCACAGGTAAACAAATCAGCAAAACTACGCCCAGGGGCTGCAGCCCCATGCGTCATTTCCATCAGCGCAGCATTGGAATCCTCAATGCGCGCCACAGCAGGGTCTGTGCCGTCAAGATAGGCAGCGCCGAACGGCGCAGCGTCGAACAGCGGGTTTGCAACCCTGCCCGAGCGAGGATCAACGATCGGCGCGCGCGAGACAGGCGCGTCTGCCGTTAAAAACACCAGCGAGCGTGCGACAGGCTCACCGTCATCTGCGGCAGGCCAGGACGTAAGAACAATGATCGGTTCCTCACAACCGTCGGCGCGACGAAGCGTGGCGTCGACCCGGACCGTCGCCCCCTTCCGATCGCGCCGCAAAACGCGTCCTGCGTCCTCCTTGATGAAATCCCGCAGTTTCAGCTTCGATTCTTCGCCCTCAAACCCGATCCATGACTTCAGACTCGCGTTGGCGTAAACGATGCGCCCGTCCGGGCGCGATGCGAAAAATCCAGCTGGCGCCTCTTCAAGGTACATGCGCCGCGGATCGGCTGCTTGTTCATCCAGCCGCGTCTCCCGTTCGACGAGACGCCAAAGCGTCCGGTTCTGGCCGACTGGCGTGACAGACGCCTCAAAGTGAACTAGCGGACCTCCAGGACGCATCTGCGAGGCGGGAAGATCTTCCTTGTGCGGACGCCTCTCCTTGGCCGCCTTGGCAAGCCGATACATCGGGGACGACAGGCCCGGATTGGCGCCGAACAGGCGGTCCACGCTTGGCGCGCGGGTGCTTTCCCCAAGTTGCCCGGCTGCGCTGGCGATCAAGCGATAGGCCCCGTTCGCAGCGACAGGCGAGCCCAGCCGGTCCGTCATCAATGCCGCCTCCGGCAGCGAATCAAGGATCGCACTGTCGAGACGGTTCATCGCGGCAGTCGCATCCTCCGCCTGACCGCGCGACGGGAACATGCCAAGCATGCGCCCCTTCATGCCAAGCAGCC
Source organism: Caulobacterales bacterium (assembly GCA_044375455.1). Lineage (GTDB taxonomy): Bacteria > Pseudomonadota > Alphaproteobacteria > Caulobacterales > Aquidulcibacteraceae > JBEIHX01. Next base: position 7,876 of record JBILMQ010000163.1, read on the forward strand.
AATACAAAAAAACCAGGCCGGCCGCGGCGACCGATATCAGCAGGGTCATCCCGACGGGGCCGACAGCGTGCGGCGCCCCGATGGCGACGCCTGCGGCGATTGCAACAATTCCGGCGAGCCCCCAGAACGCCACCAGCTGGAAATCAACACGCAACCTGCCCGCACGCGTGTTGGCATCGGACGGGGCGTCCGCGCGCGTCGGAGCAGCAGCCTGCGCGGCCTGAGGAGGCGCCGGGATAACCGGCGCCGGGGCTATGGTCAGGCGAACCTCAGAAGCGTCTGTCATGGGATCACGGTCCTTGATAACGCACTATTCGCCGATTCGGGCTCG
>JBILMQ010000164.1:0-8194 GCA_044375455.1 Caulobacterales bacterium
CAGGGGGCGTCCGCCTGCCAGCGCCCGCCCGCGAAAGCCCCACCGCGCCGAGCGGTCGTCGCAAGGCGCCGGCCGGATAGGGGCAACCCTTTTCCACTGACGCCTGCCTCTCAACTGACGCCTGACCGGGGATCGCCTGACCGGGGATCGCCTGCGATGTGCGCCGGCCCGCCGCCAGATACCCCTCCAGCGTTGACGATTTCGGCCGGGTCAGCGCATTGTCAATTCCGGTCAGGTTCGGGTCGGATCGGGTCTGCGCGTCGCAGCCGGCGTGCGCCTGAAGCCAGCCCGAGACCGGCCTGGTTTCCATGACGCAGCCGCGTATGAGGACCCAGACGCCATCCAGGCGAGCGATCGCCAACGCTTCACACCGTCACACACACGCCGCCTCGGCGTACGCAGAGTTCAGGGAGGGGCCATGGGCCGGCTTGCAGGGAAAACCGCACTGATCACCGGCGCCGGCTCCGGACTGGGCGAAGCGATGGCGCGCGCGTTTGCGCGCGAGGGCGCGCGCGTGGCCATCGCCGACATCAACGCAGAGAACGGCGCCAAAGTGGCAGCGAGCATCGAAGGAGCGATCTTTATCCCACTCGACGTGCGTGACGAGGCGGCCTGGCAGGAAGGCATGGGCGCTGCAGAGAAGGCGTTCGGCAAACTGTCGATCGTCGTCAACAACGCGGGCGTGTCCGTCCCCTCGCCGATTGACCAGGCAAGTCTCGCCCATTGGCGCCAAACCATGGCGGTCAATCTCGACGGCGTGTTTCTCGGCTGCAAATACGGCGTAGAGGCGCTGCGGCGCGCTGGCGGCGGCACAATCATCAACATCGCATCGACGCTCGGCAAACGCGCCGGCGCAATTTTTCCAGCCTATTGCGCGTCCAAGGGCGGTGTCTTGATGCTCACAAAGGCGGTCGCGCTGCGTTGCGCGGAAGCCGGATGGGCGATCCGCGTGAACGCCATTCTGCCCGGCGCAATCCTGACCCCGATCATGGATCCCTACTTTGCGGCGGGCCCGTCCAAAGACGCCGTGGTGGCCGGCTTCGCCGCAGTTCACCCCATGAAGCGTGTCGGCGAGGCGCACGAGATCGCCGATGCAGCCGTGTTCCTGGCCAGTGAGGAGGCAAGCTTCATTACCGGCGCCGAACTGCCGGTGGATGGCGGCTATCTCGCCTGACCACGCACACCATCAAACACACCCCAGGAGATTCCCCATGGCGGACGACGCCGGCAAGCCCGACATCCGCACCTGCCCGCTCCACGCAATCAATGCGTTCGATCCCGACCTGCTCCAGGATCCTTATCCCTATTTCGCCCGCCTGCGCGCCGAGGCGCCTGTCTGGCGCGACCCGAACAATGGCGTGGTCTACGTCTCGACCTATGACCGCATCATCGAGGTCAACAGCCAGCCGCGGGTCTACTCCAACAAATTCGGTGAGCGTCTGCGCTCCGGTTCCGTCAATCCGATGAACCCGGAGGAACTGGCGGTCCTGCGCAAGGGTTTTCCCGTCGTTGACACCATGCTCACAGCGGACCCGCCCGAGCACACGCGCTATCGCAAGCTCGCCATGAAAGCCTTCACCATGAAGCGCGTGGAGGCGATGTCGACCTACGTCACCCAGGTCACACACGAACTGATCGACCGGATGCTCGACAAGGGCGCCTGCGAGTTCAAGACCAGTTTCGCCAATCATCTGCCGATGACCGTGATCGCCGATTCTCTCGGAGTTCCGCGCGCCGATATGGATCGGTTCAGGACTTGGTCTGACGCCTTCATCGTCCAGCTCGGCGGCGTTTCGGACAAAGACGCCCGCATAGATGCAGCCCGCAAAATCGTCGAATTCCAGCACTACTTCGTCGAAAAAATCGAAGACAAGCGCAAGCAGCCGACCGAAGACGTAATCTCCGATCTCGTCCACGCCAACCTCGCAGAGGAAGGCGATCCCCGGCATATGGAGTATGGTGAACTGCTCTCGATCATCCAGCAGCTGCTCGTCGCTGGCAATGAAACGACGGCGCATTCTCTAACCGCCGGCCTGTTCCACCTGATCGACAATCCCGACCAGATGGCGGCAGTGCGCGCGGATCCGACGCTGGTTGCAAACTTCGTCGAGGAGACACTGCGTTTTCTGACGCCTACGAATAACATGTGGCGCGTCGCGACCCAGGACGGCGAACTTGGCGGCGTCAAGATCGCCAAGAATGACCTGCTGCTCCTGCGCTATGGCTCAGGCAACCGCGACGAAACAAGATTTCCCGACCCGGACCGCTTCGACGTGCGTCGTTCCAACGCGCGTGAGCACCTCGCGTTCGGGGCAGGCATCCATCACTGCATCGGCGCGCAGCTGGCCCGTAAGGAAATGCAGACAGCCTTTCCGATCCTGCTGTCACGACTGAAGAATTTCCGCTTCGCCAAAGGCGTCAATTCGTTCCGCTACTCGCCCAACATCCTGCTGCGCGGCGTTCTGGAACTGCACATCGAGTACGACCGCGCATAGACAGATGATGACCCCAGCCAGACGCGCCGCCCTGTCGCCAAGCCTGAGAAGGCGTGGATGGCCTGCGCCCCCGTCGCCTGGCAGGGCAGACCTCAGGACTGCGCTGCGCGCCCGGCGCACGAGTGGTCGCGCCCGGAGACGGTGCGCCCCATGACGCCACCCGCCCAGATCGGCGAGCCGAGCGGCCATCTGGACAGCGATCTCAGCCGAACAGCCAGGGGCCCTGCGCGCCTTACCGCGGCGTTCGACGATCCCGCCAAACGTCAGAGGCGTCCTGCCGACGCACTCATCGCGGCACACCGCGCAGCGGACACCGGCGACCAGGTGAGGCAAAGCCGGATGCGGGCTGGAAGTGACCGTTTGGAACAGCGCAATCTGGACGCGCGCAATCTGGAGAACCGCTGTGCAGGTGGCAGCAATCTTGGCAGGCTGCACTCTGAGCGATCGGCGCCGCCAGCAGGCGCCCCGCCTCGTCAGATGCGACCAGAGCAGCGCAGACCAGCGCGCACCAGAAGTCACGGGCGACGTCGCGCGCTGGCGGGTGGAGACGCCCCGCTTAAGGCGCCACAGCCCCCAGATCGAAGGAGACTTCGCCACTTTCAACGATCAGGCGACCGTCGACCTCATGCGCCATCGCCACAAGATCATAGAAGGCCGCTCGCGTGATGCGCGCCTCCAACCGCCCGCGCACCAATACATATGGCCGCGGGGCGCCCGTCACCGGGTCCGTCGCCACGCGGATGGGATGAGCCGGGCCAGCCGCAATCACGTCACCGACATTGGTCGTGAAGACAAGGACTGACGCGGCGCCGACCTCAGCCCGGTCGACACGCACCGCAAGGAACGGCGCATCCTCAACATGAACGATGACTTTCTCGCCCGGGGTGACGAGATACGTGACGCCGTCCGCGTCCTTGCGCAGGATGGTCGAGAAGAGGCGCACAAGGGGTTCGCGCGAGATCCGCACGCCATCGTGCCACCAGGCGCCGTCAGCCCGGATGCGCAAGTCGATATCGCCGCAGACCTCGGGGTTCCATGCCTCAACGGGAGGCAATCGATTTTCCCCGGCAAGGCCCTGGGCTCGTCTGATCTGCGCAACAATGACGCCAAGATCGCTCATTGCACCGATGTAGCCGGCTTCGCGCCGGGAGCAAACCGCACGTCGCGCATCAGGCGCACACACAAAGAAGAGGCCCGGCGTCGCCGCCGGGCCCCCGAAGCACTGCGTGCCTGGCCAAAACAGGTCGGTCAGCCGACCTTCGTCTGGTGCGCAAGCACCGCGAGCAGGAGCAAGGCCACGATGTTCGTGATCTTGATCATCGGATTGACCGCCGGCCCGGCGGTGTCCTTGTAGGGGTCGCCGACAGTATCGCCGGTCACGGCAGCCTTGTGGGCGTCCGAGCCCTTGCCGCCAAAATTGCCCTCTTCAATGTATTTCTTCGCGTTGTCCCAGGCGCCGCCGCCCGACGTCATGGAAATCGCCACAAAGAGACCGGTGACGATCACGCCGAGCAGCATGGCGCCGAGCGACGCAAAGGCGTTCACCGGACCGGCGATCATCAGCACGACCAGGAAAAGAACGATCGGAGACAGCACCGGCAACAGCGAGGGAACAACCATCTCGCGGATTGCCGCCTGGGTCAGGATGTCCACCGCCTTGCCGTAGTCCGGCTTGTTCTTGAATTCCATGATCCCTGGAATTTCTTTGAACTGACGGCGAACCTCCTCGACCACGGCGCCGGCGGCGCGTCCAACCGCGGTCATCGACCAGCCGCCGAACAGATAGGGCAGCAGACCGCCGATGAAGAGACCGATGACGACATAGGGGTTCGACAGATCGAACAGGCCCTTTGTTTCGATCCCCTGGAAGAAGGTGTAGGTGTCGGAGTTGGTGGAGAAGTACTTGAGGTCTTCTGTGTACGCAGCGAACAGCACGAGCGCTCCGAGGCCGGCCGAACCGATGGCGTAGCCTTTGGTCACGGCTTTCGTGGTGTTGCCCACGGCATCAAGCGCATCCGTGGTCTTGCGTACGTCCTTGGGAAGATCCGCCATTTCGGCAATGCCGCCGGCATTGTCGGTCACGGGACCGAAAGCGTCGAGGGCGACGATCATGCCGGCAAGCGCCAACATTGTGGTAACCGCGATTGCGATGCCAAACAGACCAGCAAGGGCGTGACAGACGACGATTCCCGCCACGATCACCAGAGCCGGCGCAGCGGTCGACTCCATCGACACAGCGAGCCCCTGGATGACATTGGTGCCGTGACCGGAGCGGGAGGCCTCCGCGACTGAGCGCACGGGCCGGTACTCAGTGCCGGTGTAGTACTCGGTGATCCAGACGATCGCCGCTGTCACCGCCATGCCCATGACGCCGCACAAAAACAGATCCATGCCGGAAATGGCGTTGTCGGGAGCAATCGGCCCAAACCCGCCATTCAGGACCTGGATGACCCCCCACAGACCGGCAAGCGACAACACGCCGGTCGCGATCAGGCCCTTGTAGAGCGCGCCCATGATCGAATTGTCAGCGCCCAGCTTCACGAAAAAGGCGCCGATGATCGAGGTGAGGATGCACACGCCGCCGATCGCCAGCGGCAACAGCATCATCGCCGTCACGAGGTCAGGGTTGTCGCGAAAGAAGATTGCGGCAAGAACCATCGTCGCAACCGTCGACACAGCATAGGTCTCGAACAGGTCAGCGGCCATGCCGGCGCAGTCGCCGACATTGTCTCCGACATTGTCAGCAATGGTGGCGGCGTTGCGCGGATCATCCTCCGGGATGCCAGCTTCAACCTTGCCCACCATATCGCCGCCGACGTCGGCGCCCTTGGTGAAGATGCCGCCGCCAAGACGCGCGAAGATCGAAATGAGCGACGCCCCGAAGCCGAGCGCGACCAGCGCGTCGATCACGGTGCGCGAGGTCTTCTCGATGCCAAGCGGCCCGGTCAGCACCCAATAATAGACTGTGATGCCGAGCAGAGCGAGACCGGCCACCAGCATGCCGGTGATGGCGCCCGCGCGAAACGCCACGGACAGGCCCTGTGCGAGGCCCTGACGCGAGGCTTCGGTCGTGCGCACATTGGCGCGCACTGAAACCTTCATGCCGATAAACCCGGCCGCACCCGACAGTACAGCGCCGAGGACAAACCCGACTGCTGTCTGCCAGCCAAGCGCCAGCAGCAACAGCGCCGCCACCACAACGCCGACGATCGCGATGGTGCGATACTGCCGGCTCAAATAGGCGTTGGCCCCCTCTTGAATGGCGGCGGCGATCTCTTGCATGCGCGCATTCCCGGGGCTCAGCTTCATCAACGCCCCATTGGTGAGCCAGCCATACGCCACGGCCGCCAAGCCGCAGACGACGACCAACCCGAGAATTGTGTTCGGGTCCATGCGATCCTCTTCATCTCAAACACAGGTTGACGCGGGTTGTATCGGATTCGCCGCGACCGCAGTGCGGAAAAAGCGTGCGACAGCCCCCCGGCGCATGGCGCGAAACTGCCAAACCCTTTGATGAAGCGCAAGTTTCGTGCGCGGCCCTGGAGAATCCGGGCCGCAGCGGTCTGCCGGCTATGCGCCTGGGCGCAGATTGGGGCGCAGCGAATCGGCGCGCAGAACGGAGATCTGAACCACAACACCGCGTCCAAGGACCGCATCGGTCGCAGCCAGCAACCGGGCGCGCGTCCGCGCGATGTCGAGCCTGCGTGGATCACCTGGGTCGGACAGGTCCTCGATATGGACGAGCTTCAGATACGCGTCGCGCAGGAAGTGGGTCCGCTCACGCAGCTTCCAGATGTCCTGGCCCTGCGCCGGCGTGAGCTGCAGGGACACAAAAATGTAGTTCACGAGGCGGCCCTGACGCGCCACCGGGAAGGGCAGGTTTAAGATGTCGATGGTGCGCGCCGAGGGATCCTCCTTGGCATCCGTGCCCTGCGCATGGGCGATTGGCGGCCAGGCGGCCGTCGACAGACCTGCGGCACACGCCATCAGGCCGGCGGCCAGGATAGCGGCGCGTCGTCGCGCTGGCGCGCCCGGTGCGCCTGGCGATGAACCGCAGCAACCTGCGGCGGCGCTTCTGGCGCACCCGCGCAGGCGTTGAGACCGAGCAAACAGACGGACCATATCTGATCATCGCGCAACTCGATGAACACCGAGTTACCGGGCCCCCAGCGCCGCAGGCGGTCGCGCGAGCCCCCGCCGCATCCAGCTCGATCAAACAGGGCGCGGCTCAGCACGGCTGGCGCCAGCAAGCCCGGCGCCAGCAAGCCCGGCCAACACAAGAGCGGGCTCCGGCTGGCCTCAGCAGCCAGCATGGAACGGGTTTTGAGAAGCTGCAGGAAACGTCCGGCCGGGCGCCACGGCGCCGGCGCTTCCTCAAGGAGCATCTCACCGGTCCGCCCCCCAGCGCGCAAAACCTGCCCAGCCCGCCCCTGTCAACGACCCGAGGGGACGCCTGGCGTCTCATGCGGATCATCCGCCTCAGCGTCCTCGGCCCGCGTGAAGATCGCTTCGAAGCTCGTCAGGTGCAAACCTGATTTGAGCCAGGCATAGGGCGTGACATTCACGGCCTTGACGATCCTGCGCTCGACCCGGCGCGCCGACCCATCGGGCACAAGGTCAAAGTCCAATACATTCACGCAGGCCAGATCCTGTTCCAGAGATCCGGCGGCCTTCAGGCCCGCTCCCAGCGCCCAGGAGATCAACAACCGATTAATTCCCTCGTGCGCCACGACCAGCGCACTGGCCCAGTTGGGACGAGCCAGCATCCGCTCGATAGCCGCCACGCTGCGCGCCTGCGCCGCCGCAAAGGGCTCGCCGTCATCAAAGAACCGCGCCCCGGGGGCGTCGGCCCGCTCCCAGTGAAAGGTCATGGCGGCAGCAAGTTGTTCGCGGCTCGCAAAAGCGATGTAAGTTCCCGAATGGACCTCCTCCAGGTCGGCGTCCTCTTCCAGCGCCGGCGGAGCCTGATGGCCCGCCAGGACGATCTGCGCAGTCTCGCGCGTGCGCCGCAGTCCCGAACACACGGCGACGTCAAGCGGCGTGGCCGACAGCGCGTCGGCGGCCGCACGGGCCTGGTCCTGCCCCAAGGCAGTCAACCGAGCAATCCGCGGATCACGGCTTTCACGCACTTCCCGGGACATGTAATCGACATGGCCGTGACGCATCAGATAGATGCGCCGCCGTCCCGTGGTGCCAGGCAGAGCATTCATTCGGCCGCCGCCGCAGGTCCAGCGACACCCCACTCCCTAAACACATCGCCCGAATGCTCCCCGGCCTTCGGCGCCTTGCGCTGGATCGCGCCGGGCGTGACAGAAAAACGGGGCGCGGGCGCAGGCTGCACAACCCCCTCATAGGTGACGAAGGTCTGACGCGCCGCATTGTGCGGGTGGTTCGCCGCCTCACTCATGGACAGGACCGGCGCAAAACAGACGTCACTGCCCTCCATCGCGGCGCACCATTCGGCCTGGGTCCGCGTCTTGAACACAGCCGCAAGCTTCTGCGACAGCGCTGGCCAGCGATCCCGGTCCATCTGGGGAGCGAAGTCAGGGTCCTGCGACAGGTTTGTTTTCTCTAGCAGCAGCGCATAAAACTGCGGCTCGATCGAGCCAATGGAAATCCACTTTCCGTCAGCGCACTCATACGTGTCGTAAAAGTGCGCGCCGCCATCGAGCAGATTGCCGTCCCGCATGTCGTCGCGC
>JBILMQ010000014.1:0-26592 GCA_044375455.1 Caulobacterales bacterium
GAGGCGACCGGCACAATCTGGGGCGCGGGCCTTTGACGCGGTGCGCGCGCAGCCCTCGGCAATGGCGCGACAGGGCGAACCCAGATAGCAGAGATGAGGCAGACAGCCGTCGGCTGCGCTCAGCCGGATCTCCGCATGACTTCGCTTCGCTCCGTTGCGGCGCTTGTCGCCGCCATGACCATCCTGCAGGCGGCGAGCGGGCTCGCCAATTTCTGGCTGCCGCTGGCGATGCGCGGCGACGGACTGGATGCGACCGCAGTGGGGTTCGCCGGGGCGGCCTACTCGGCTGGCTTCATGGTCGGCGCGTTTGGCGCGCCGAGGTTTCTGGCTCTGGTGGGCCATATCCGAATTTTCGCCGCAGCCGGCTCATTTGTCTGCACGCTGACCCTGGCGGCGCACTGGGCTGACCCGCTTGCGGTCTGGGCGTTGCAGCGGTTCGGCGTGGGGGTATGTGTCGCGCTGCTGTTTGCGGCGGCGGAAAGCTGGATGACGGCGGTTGCGCCGGCATCGGAGCGCGGCGGCGTCATCGGGGTCTACATGGTCGTGTCGAAGCTGGCGCTGGCTGCGGGCCCGGCTCTGGCTGGCGGTGCGGAACCCTGGGCTGGCGAACCGCTGATGATTGCGGCCGCCATCTATGCGCTTGCGCTTGTGCCGATATGCATGACCCGGGCCGAGCAGCCGGCGCCCCCACAGCCGCATCCGGTCGCGGTGCGCGAACTGATCGCGATCGCGCCGGCCGCTGCCGCGGCCTGCATGATCGCAGGCGTGATGAACGCCGGGGTGATGGCTCTGGCGCCGCTGGTCTTTGAAGATCAGCATGGTCGGGCAGGCGCGGCTGCATTGATGTCGGCGGCCTGGGTCGGCTCTCTGATCACCCAGTGGCCGGCGGCGCGGATTTCCGACCGGATCGACCGACGTCTGGTGATCCTGGCGTTGGCGGTGCTGGCGGCGGTGTCGGCTGCAGCGCTGGCCGTGTTCGAGTCTCGCCTGCCGTTCTGGGCGACGCTGCTTCTGGTGGCGGCGTGGGGCGGAGGCGCGTTGTCTTTTTATGGCGTTGCGGTGGCGCATATGGCGGATCGCGCGCATCCGAGCGGCCTTGCCCGCGCCACCTCGGGTCTTCTGTTTCTGTGGGCGGCGGGCGCCATCTGGGGGCCGGTGCTCGCCGGTCTGGCGATGCGCACGCCCCTGGGCCACGATGGTCTGTTCTGGTTCGCAGCTGGCTGGGCTGTCGCGCTCGGCGCCTTCATGGCGGCCCGGCGCGCGGCGCGCAGCCCGGCGCTGGCGCAAACCCGCGCCGACCGCGCGCCGAAGGAGGCCACGTCGCTTGCCGCCGGCGATCTGAGCTATGGCGGCGATAAAGGGCCCTCCGCATAGCCGTCCCGGTTTCATGTCAATTGGTCTCACGTGAGGTGGTCCAAATTCATTTGGCCGCTGGTGCGCCGGCCTCTGGCGCGGTGGCGCGCCCTTTTGGCCGCAGGCCTTCTGGTCCGCGCCGATGGGTCGCAGGCGGCCGCATTGAACCGCCGGTCCGTCTCGCGCACACCGCACGGGCGCGCTCGAACAGAGCCCACCCCAAAGGCCAGGGCCAGCATAGGCGCGCAGTATAGCCGCCCAGTATTGCCCCTCAGTATAGGCGCCAAGGCATGCGCCGGGATATGCTGCAAGATCTGATATGGGATACGCCGCGGCGGTTGCTTCGAGAGATATCCCGGGGCTTTCCGGGATACGCAACGCAAGTCAGGGGTGAGGCGCATCATGGATTTTCATCGTTCCGCTCTGGCCGGGCTCGCCTGCGTGGTCCTCGGTTTCACCTGCGCCGCAGCGCAAAGCGCGCCGGCGCAGGGCGCAGCCACGCCAAGGCCAGTGAGGCCGGAGGCAGGATCCGCAGCGTCGCTTCTGAGCGCGGCTGATCTCGATGCGATTGCCCGGATCCAGGCCGCAGGCCTCGCCGACCGCCGGGCTTTTGAACTCACCGAAGCGCTCACCACCGAGCTTGGGCCGCGGCTTGCGGGCTCACCGCAGGAAGCCAGGGCGCGCGCCTGGGCTGTTGCCCGTCTTCAGGCGGAAGGTTTCGCCGACGCCCGCATTGAACCCTTCAAGATCACCTTCTGGGGGCGCATCAGCGAACGGGCGCAGGTGCTCGGACCTGCAGGACAGCCGCTGACCGTGGCGGCGCTTGGCGGCTCGCCCTCCACCCCGGCAGGCGGACTCGAAGCGGAGGTGACGCGGTTCGCGAACCTGAGCGCGCTCGAGGCGCAGGCGCCCGGGTCGCAGAAAGGCCGGATCGTCTTCATCGATGAGGTGACCATCGCGACGCAGGACGGGATGGGATATGGCGCAGGAGTGGTCAAGCGTCGGCGCTGCGCGACTGTAGCGGCAGCGAAGGGCGCGGTTGCGTGTCTGATCCGCTCGGCGGGCTCCTCGGTCAACCGCTTCGCCCATGTCGGCATGCAAGGCCCGGCGTCCGAACCGGGAATGATCCCGGCGGCTTCGCTGCCCAACGCGGACGCCAACCAGCTGACGCGGCTCCTGGCGCGCGGACCTGTGCGGCTCCGGCTGGATCTCCAGACGACGTTCACCCCAAACGTTGAAAGCGGCAACGTTACGGCGGAGATCCGGGGGCGTGCGAAACCGCAGGAAGTGATCCTGGTGGGCTGTCATCTCGACAGCTGGGATCCCGGCTCGGGCGCGCTGGACGACGCCGTCGGCTGTGGGATCGTGACCGCGGCCGCGCGCCTGGTTCAGGAGGCCACGGGTGGCCCGGCGCGCACGATCCGGGTCGTCTGGTTCGGATCTGAGGAGGTCGGCATCCTCGGGGCCATCGAGTATGCGCGCCGGCACGAGGCGGACCTCGGCTCGATCGTTCTGGCGAGCGAGTCGGACGCAGGCGCTGGGCGAATCTTCAAGTTCGATCACCGCTTCGGCGACAGCAATGCGGACAAAGGCGCCGCGATGGCCGCCGCACTCGCCCCGCTCGCCATCCTGCCTGGCGACGCGGCCGCCATGGGCGGGCCGGACATCGGCCCGTTGCGCCAGAAGGGCGTGCCGGTGTTCGACCTGGCTCAGGACATGACCAGCTATTTCAACTTCCACCACACGCCTGACGACACGTTTGAACGGATCAACCTGGCGGATGTGCAACAAAACGTGGCCGCCTGGGCAAGCGTGCTCTGGCTTGCCAGCGAGAAAGGCTGGACCTTCCGCGAAACGTCCGCAGCATCGCCCTGATCGAGCGCCGCCGTCATTGCGCGGAGCGCTGATTGTACATCATGCTCAGCGAGGGTCAGACCGCCGCAAAGCGCGCGCGCTGCTATTGCAATCGGAATTCGCCCTCAACGGCGCGCCACCGCACGGGGCTGACAAGTCCGCTGGAGGCGACCTGAACAGACTGGATCACCGCTTCAATCTCGCGTCGCCAGAAGTCGAGGAAGTTCATCAGCCGCGGGAAGCGCGGCGCTAGATCGAGGGTCTGCCACACGAAAGACTGCACCAGACTGGGATGATCCGGCAGGTAGTAGATGATTTCGGCTGTCGCGAGCCGATATCCCTTCATCCGCAATTCGAATTCTTCATCGCGCACCATGGTATCCTCCGAAGCAAGAGGATGGTCGAGCTTGCGCTCGACTTTCGTCGCCTTCAAGTGCGACGGATGGCGCAATGGCGCCAGATGACCGGCAATGACGCCACAATGGGCGCTTCATCGAGGCTGCGCCGGATGATTGCTGCGCAGTTAAGCATCCGGACCGTGCGTGTCGCGGTTGCGGGTCCTTACGCGACGCAAACGCACGCCGAGCAGCAGCAGCACCAGGCATGCGCTGCTGATCACGCTGGTAATGATGACGAGCGCCATGCGCTCTTCGGGGGCATTGCGCGCAGCTGCGAACGCGCCGGCCCAAAGAGCGATGGGAGCAAGCAATGCGGCGGCGGCGAGACAGAGCGCGCCCAGCAGAGCCGGCGCCCCGGATGTCAGGCGTCGCGCCCTTTCCCGATGGCGTCCAGCACCATCTGGCGCGCGGTCGCTGCATCCCGCCACCCGATCACCTTGACCCATTTGTTCGGCTCCAGGTCCTTGTAATGGGCAAAGAAATGTTCGATCTGGGCCACCTGGATCGCGGGCAGGTCAGTATAGTTCTCCACCGACTCGTAGAAGGCCGTCAGCTTACGGACCGGTACGGCGAGGATTTTTTCGTCCCCGCCAGCCTCGTCTTCCATCAGGAGCACGCCGATCGGGCGCACCCTCAAGATGCAGCCGGGGATCAGCGGTCTGCGCCCGATGCACAAAACGTCGAGCGGGTCGCCGTCATCTGAGAGCGTATGCGGCACGAAGCCATAATTCGCCGGATAGCGCATCGAGGTGTAGAGGAAGCGATCCACGAACACCGCCCCGGAGGCCTTGTCGATCTCATATTTGATCGGGTCGCCGCCGAGAGGCACTTCGATGACAACATTGAGGTCTTCAGGCGGGTTCATTCCAGGCGGGATTTTCGCGAGGTCCATGCGGACGGCTCCGGAGCTCAGCGGTTCACCGCTTGACGACGAGCAGAACTCCGTCTCCCACCGATGTCATTGCAATGTCCACGCGCGGATCGTCGCGGGCGATTGTCGCAAGGGCGCGCAAAGCCTCAGTGTCGGCGTCGTCGCGCGCTGGATCGGCGACGGCCCCGCTCCACAGGACGTTGTCGAACGCCATGACGCCGCGCGGTCCAAGGAGGATGACGCCGCGCTCATAGTAATCACAATAGCCGGTTTTGTCGGCGTCGATGAAGATGAAGTCGAAGCTTCCCGCGCCGCCTTCGGTGATCAGCGCGTCGAGGCTCGCCAAGGCCGGTCCGAGTCGGGTTTCGATCATGTCCTCGACGCCAGCCTGCGCCCAGTATCCGCGCGCCTGGCGCAAGAATTCAGGGTTGATGTCGCAGGCCGTCAGGCGCGCCTCACCAGTGGCATTTTCGCGCAGCGCCAGCGCGGTGACAAGCGCCGAATAGCCGGTGAACACGCCAACCTCGAGCGCGCGTCTGGCGCGGATAAGACGCACCAGCAGCTGCAGGAAGGCGCCCTGCTCAGGTGAAATCTGCATTCCGGCCAGCCGGCCCATGGCGGCGGTTTCAAGCCGGCAACGGGCGGCGGCGGGGTGTTCTGGACGATTGGCGCGGCTGAGATACTGAATAACGTCGGGAGAAAGACCCAGCGAACGGCTCATGGTCCACCTGCTGCTCCGATTGCCTGATCCCTCCCCTCTACGCCGCGGCGCGCGCCAATCCAAGATAATTGGCCGACCGCATCTCCATCAGGCGCGAGGCGGTGCGCTCGAACTCGAAGGCGCCGTCGCCCTGCGGGTAGAGCGCGTCCGGGTCGGCGGCGGCGGAGGCGACAAGCTTGGTCTTGGCTTCGTAGAGCGCGTCGATCAGGGTGACGAAGCGTCTGGCTTCGTTGCGCTGGGCAGGCGACAGGACGGGGATGTGCTCGAGCAGCACGGTGTGGAACACCCGGGCGATCTCAAGATAGTCGGCCGCGCCGAGCGGGCGGGCGCACAGATCATCAAACCGCACGCGCAGGCAGCCTGCCGCCGTCTGCGTCAGGTCGGTTTCACGTCCCTGGACGCTGAGGCGATAGGCGACAGGCCTGGCGCCGAGCGTCAGTCGCTCCCAGGCGAGGTCCATCGCGGTATCGGCGGCGGGTCCAAGCGGCGCGTGCCAGGTGGGCGCGGCCATCAGGCGCTCAAGCCGGTAGTCACGCGCGCCCATAACGGCGCGCACCTCGACATTGCGTTTCAGGAGCGCAATAAACGGCAGGAACAGCTGTCGGTTAAGCCCATTCTTGTAGAGCTCGTCGGGCGGCCGGTTCGAGGTCGACACGACCACGACGCCGCGATTAAACAGCGCCTCGAAAAGACGTCCAAGGATCATCGCGTCGGCAATATCGTTGACCTGCAGCTCATCAAAGCACAGCAGCAGGGCGCGGCGGGCGACGGAGTCGGCGACATGGCGTATGGGATCGCCGCGGTGGTCGCGGCGGGCCTTTGCGATCGCGGAGTGGATCTCGAGCATGAAGTCGTGAAAGTGCACCCGGCGCTTTACGATCAGCGGCGCGGCTTCGAAGAAGAGGTCCATGAGCATGGACTTGCCGCGCCCGACCGGACCCCAGAGGTAGAGCCCGCTGCGCCGGCGCGGTGCGGAGAACAAGCGCGGGCGGTCATAGCCGCGCAGGGCCTCGGCCAAATGGTCGAGCGCCTGGGCGGCGGCGAGCTGGGCCTCGTCCACAGATAATGCGCCGCTGGCGACGCGCGCCCGATAGGCGCCGAGGACATGCCCCATGAGCTGACCATTCCCTTTTGTGTGCTAGGTAGCCATCCTGGCGTGCGCGGCCAAGGGCAGGCGGCGAGGTTTACACAAGCTTCAACAGGACGGCGATGGCCAGGCCGCCGGAGGCTGCGGCGAGGAGCACGAGCGCGGCGAAGAGCCAGGGACGTTGAATTCTGGTCATGGCGGCATGTGGGCGCGCGTGCCGGTCGCGCGCAAGGGTTGAAGCAGCAGGTTGAGACTGCCCTGCTCCGCGGGGCTGCGGAACGCGCTCTGGCCGATGCGCGAGGCCGGGGGATCGGCGCGATAGGTTGCGAACAGGCGGTCCCAAACGGACAGGAAGAAGCCGAAATTGCTGTCGCTGTCGGCGCGGTCTTCGCCGTGATGGCGCCGATGCATGGCGGGCGTCACGAGCACAAGGCGCAGCGTGCGGTCCAGTCCGCCCGGCAAGCGGGCGTTGGCGTGGTTGAACATGGCGCTGGCGTTGAGGAGCGCCTCGAACGCCAGGACGGCAAGCGCCGGGGCGCCCAGGAGGACGACCGCGCCGCCTTTCCAGGCGAGAGAAAAAAGGATCTCGAGAGGGTGGAAGCGCAGCGCCGTCGTCACATCGACGTCGACATCGGCATGATGCACGCGATGCAGCCGCCACAAAGGGCCAATCGCGTGCATGACGCGATGCTGGAGGTAGACCGCGAGGTCAAGCGCCAGGATCGTGGCGGCGAAGGCTATGGGGGCCGGCAGCGTGATGAGGGTGAACAGGCCCACACCGACGTGCTGTGCCCAAAGGGCGACGCCGACGAGCCCAGCCGGCGCCACGAGGCGCGAAGAGGCCGCGCCGACCACCATTAAGACCGCGGCGCCGGGCCAGCGGGTGCGGCGAGCCAGCAGGCGCGCACGGTCCGGGTGCATGGTCTCCCACAAGGCGAGAAGCGCAAACAGGCCGACAAAGATCGCCAGTCTGAGCCCGGTCGCCTGCGACAGCACGCTGGCGTGGCTGCTCAGCACTGGTCGTAGCTCAGCCAGCCAATCAGGCCTCCCGAAGGGTCCCTCAATTCGTCGGTGCGGAAGCACTGCCCGCCTGGCGCAGGCACGGCGGGCGCGCGCGACAGGAGCGGAGCGCCTTCACCCTCGAGATAGTCGCCCTGCGCGATCGGCTCGAACAGGCTCACAGCGCCGCCGGCGCGCGGCGCGCTACACGCATAGCGCCCGCGCAGTGCGTCGATCAGGCGCACCGAAGCCTGGCCCCCCGCCATGGCGTGGGCCATCGTCACGCGCGGCTGCGGCCCCGGCGCGGCGGCAAGACAGGCGTCGATGGCAGGCAGCAGTTCGAGCGCTGCGTCAGCCCAGTCCTTGCCGGGACCGGCCTCGAAGCGGCCCTGCTGGGCGCAGCCCTGATAGGCGACGCCGCCCTCAATGATCTGCATGCGGTAGGCGCGGGTCTCGCTGGATGCGTCGAGGCAGGGCTGGGCCGCGAGGGTGACCTGAAGGGGCCCTGCGGTGAATTTCAAAACCCCGCCGGCAGCGCGAAGGGCGGGGGTTCTGGCGACGATCGGCGGCTCTTCAGGCCGGGAAAAGCGGATTTCGCCGCCATCGATTTCGGCCGACCAGAAGGGTTCCGAACCGGCCGCCGCGAACGGACCCTCAAAGGAGGCTGCGGCGTCAGGCGGAGGCAGTCCGGGGCCTTTCTCAAACGGCTCCGAAGGGGCGCTCGGGGCCGTCGGTGCAGCGTCCTCGGCGCGATCGCTGCTTGCAGCGCCGTCGCGTTGCAGCAGGTCGCACCCGCCGATGAGCGCCAGCGCCAAGACGCCGACCAGCGCGCGCCGGATGGCCAGGGCGCGCAGAGGGCTTGTCCACTGGCCGCCGGCGGCGCCGGACGCGGTGGGTTCAAAGAAGCGCACAGTCATTCGGGCGATCTCACTTTGGCGCTCTCACCAGGTCGGATCCGTGACGCGGACCCGTCGTGCGGGGCCCCGTATCCCACACCGAGGACCCGGGGGCCGGCCAGGGCCATGCGGAGGAGCGAGCAAAAGGTTCCTTCGCCAGGCTGCGTCAACAGGCTAAGTCAACAGGCTAAGTCAACAGGCTAAGTCAACAGGCTAAGTCAACAGGCATTGCCAACACGCTCCGTCAGACTGGCTGTATCAGACAGCCTCTGTCAAACAGGGTGCATCAAACAGAATATCCTAAACAGGCTATATCAAACAGGTACGACAAACAGGTACGACAAACAGGTACGACAAACAGGGTACGACAAACCGGGTAATTAAACGGACCGGGTCTGGCAAAACGGGTCTGGCAAACCGGGTAATTTAACGGACCGGGTCTGGCGAACCGGGTCTGACGGACGCCGCCACGCCAGGTCCGGACGCCGCAGGACTCCTGAACCCTACAGGCGCGTCTTGTACACGTCGAGAGGGCAGACTTTCGAAACGGCAGACCCTACGCGTTTCGCTGGGATGAGGTTAGTATCCGGCGCAATGGCCGAGTCGCAACCAACCTATCTCGAATTCTTCGCTGGCGGCGGTCTTGCTGGCCTCGGCCTTGGCGCCCAGTGGCGACGGGTGTTCGCAAATGACCGCGACGGCGCCAAAGGCCGGGCTTTTCAGCAGAATTTCCCCGGGGAACCGTTTCGTCTTGGCGATGTCTGGGATCTTGACGTTTGGGACCTGCCGCAGGGCCGGGCGGATCTCGCATGGGCGTCGTTTCCCTGTCAGGACCTCTCGGTGGCTGGCGGTCGCGGTGGCCTGGACGCCCCACGATCCGCAGCGTTCTGGGGTTTCTGGCGACTGATGGAGGGGCTGGCCGGACAAGGCCGGCCGCCAAAGCTGATCGTGCTGGAAAACGTCGTCGGTCTCCTGTCGTCGCGCGCAGGCGCGGATTTTTCAGCGATCGGGGCGGTGTTCGCCAAGGCAGGCTACAGGTTTGGCGCGCTTGAAATCGATGCGGCTGATTTCGTGCCGCACAGCCGACCCCGGGTGTTCGTGGTGGCCGCGGCGCGCGATGTGACGATCCCACGCGGCCTGACGGCGGCGGCAGCCTGTTCGCCCGGGCATACGGCGGCTGTGCGCAAGGCGGCCGCGACGCTCGGACCAGCCCTGGCGCACTGGCTGTGGTGGCGCCTGCCTGCGCCGGCGGCGCGCAATTCCACGCTTGCAGACGTGCTTGATCACGACGCCTGCGATGTCTGCTGGAACACGCCTGAGAAGACCAACAAGCTGCTGGCGCAAATGGACGCGCGCCACCGCGCACGTCTGGCCGACGTTCAGGCGGCCGGGACGCCGGGTGTGGGCGCACTCTACAGACGCATCCGCGAAACGCCCGATGGCCGAGTGCAGCGCGCCGAAGTGCGGTTTGACGGACTTGCTGGATGCCTGCGCACGGCGGCCGGCGGATCGAGCCGGCAGACCTTGGTCTTCGTTGATGGCGATACAATCCGCACGCGACTTATTTCGCCGCGGGAAGCGGCCCGTCTGATGGGCCTGCCGGAGGAGTATGTTCTCCCGGCGCGCGCAACGGCGGCTTTGCACCTTCTGGGCGATGCGGTAGCGGTTCCCGCCGTGCGCTGGGTCGCTGACCGGATCCTGGAACCGGTGCTTGCGGGTGCGCGCGCGCGCAAAGTCGCGTGAGCCCGCCGACGACAGATGTTTTCACGCCGCAGCAGCGGTCCTCAGTGATGCGCGCAGTCAAGGGCAACGATACCGTCCCGGAGATGATGGTTCGCCGCGCCGTCCACGCCATGGGGGCCCGTTTTCGTCTGCATCGCCGCGATCTGCCGGGCGCGCCGGATCTTGTCCTGGCGCGCCACCGCATCGTGATTCTCGTGCACGGGTGTTTCTGGCATGGCCATGATTGCGCGCGCGGCGCGCGCGCGCCTCAGCACAACGCAGCCTATTGGCGCGACAAGATCGCCCGAAACCGTGCGCGTGACACGCGCAATGTCGGCGCGCTTGAAGCGGCCGGGTGGAGGGTGATTGTGGTATGGGAATGCGACCTCAGGCGCGCCGGCTGGCGTGACCGGCTTTCTCACGCGATAAAAGATGCCTCTGCTGCAGCGCGGTGAACGCGCACTGCAGCGCACCGCAGCGGTGATCGGTGCGCTTATCGGCGTTGTGGCTGGGCTCTTGCTCCTGACCACGCGCTTTGCAGATGCGCGGCTGTATCCAGCGACAGGGCAGTCTGTGAACGTGTTCATTTCAGACAATGGATTTCACAGCGACCTGGTGATCCCGGTGCGCGAACTTGCCGCCGCAGCCGATGCGCTGGACGCGCCGCGCGTGCGCGGTGTTCTGGCGCACTTCAATGGGCAGGAGTATGTGATGCTGGGCTGGGGCGATCTGCAATTCTATACCGGCCCCGCGACGGTTGATTTGCAGCAGTTCGGCGTCGGGGTGCTGGCGGCGCTTGGTCTAAACGGGGCCGGCGCGGTGCATGTCGCAGGGCTGACGGGCGATCCGCGCCTGCGCCTCGCCGGCCATCGCATGGTGCGCCTGCGGCTGAGCCGCCAGGGTGTTTCGCGGCTGGCGATGCGTCTGGAAAAGACGGTTTCGGGGTCGAAGCCGCTGCGTGCGGGCGTCTATGGCGATGTGAGCGCATTCTTTCCGAGCGACCGGCGGTTCCACCTCTTCAACCTGTGTAATCATTGGACGGCGGAGCTTCTGGACGCCGCGGGAGTTCCCACCCATGCGCTGCTGGCGGGCGCGCCGGACGCCCTGGTCGGCGACCTGGTATGGCGCGCGGGCGGCGAGATCATGCCGCCGCCTGATCCTGCGCCGGCGCCCTGAGCGCTTTTGTCGCAACGGTGAGGCGAGGCAAACAGGCGTCAAATCAGGGGTCAGCGCACAGCGCCAGTGGCGCGCGCCGGCATTTGGGTTTCTATTTTGGTCAGGATCGCTGACGGATGGGAGGATCCATGGCCCCGCGTTCCGATCTTGGCTTACGATTTCATGCCGCGCGCGATCTGCTGTTGGCGGAGGCTCATGCGCGTCCCTCATCACCGCTCGCCGCACCGGCGCTCGCGAGCCGCATCGCCACGCTGTCGGGCGAAGCGGGGGTGGAGGCTGATCGCGCGCACATGGCGCAGCTGTGCCGGCGTCTCGGCGCGCCGGAACCGGGTCCGCAGGCGCGCTGGTGCGCACTGGACGCCGGAACGTGGCGGTTGCGCTGGGAGCGCCACACGGAGGTCTCGACCTGGTCGTTTTATCGGGCCGCCGAAGGCGTCGCGGTCGCGCGCTTCGCCGAGACTGCGCTTGAGCTCGCACCGCAGGATTGGCTTGCTGGTCTTCCAGGCGAGGTCTTGGCGGCGGTTCACATCGCCATCGCGAGCACGTCGGGTGCGCGCGACGGGGTGATGGCGGAGGACGCGGTGGGCGCGGTGGTGGGCGGCGACGCCGCACATCTGATGACCGACTTCCGGGCCGGCCCGGACGGTTTCACGCGCATCCTGCTCATCGAACAGCACGCAGACCCGGCGCTGACCGGGCGGATCGTGCAGCAGGCGTTCGAAATCGAGACCTACCGTCTGCTGGCGCTTTTGGCGTTTCCACTGGCGGGTGAGGCTGCGCGCGCTCTCACCACATTAGAAATCGAGGCGGAGGCCGCCGCGCTTCAGGTCCGCGAGGAGGGTGGCGTTGACGCGGATCGGGCATTGCTCGCGCGTCTGGCCGGTCTCGCCGCCCAGGCGCAGGCGCTGAGCGCGCGCACGCGCTATCGCTTCGCGGCGGCGCGCGCTTATTACGGATTGGTCCTGGAGCGGATTGAACAGTTGCGGGAGTCACGCCTGGAGGCGCGCCCAACAATCCGCGAGTTCATGGAGCGCCGGCTTGCGCCGGCCATGCGCACCTGTGCGGCGGTGGCGGATCGCGAGGCGGGCGTGACTGCCCATATTGCGCGGACGTCGCAGCTGCTCAACACGCGGGTGGAGGTGGCGGCCGAGGTGACGAACGCGAACCTGCTGCGCTCGATGAACGACCGTGCGGCGCTGCAGGTGCGCCTGCAGGAGACGGTGGAGGGCCTGTCGGTCGTGGCCATCACCTATTACGCGGTGGGTCTGCTTGGCTCTCTCTTCAAGGCGCTCGAATATGTCGACAGCGACTTCAATGCGGTCGTTCTGACAGGCTGGTCGGCGCCAGTGGTGCTTGCTCTGGCCTACTGGCTGCTGCGCCAGGTCAAGGCAGGGATCCAGCCGAAGATGTGAGCCCCCGGATCTGAGGTCCGCAACGCCAGGCCCGAACCCCAAAACCGGCACACCCCAAAACCGGCAAGGCCCAAAGACCAGCCCCTGTAAAGAGTGCGATGAGCGACGCGCCGGGCCGGGCCGGGCCGGGCGGTGCGCCGAGGGGCGGGCTAAGCGGCGCTGGATCGGCGGCTGAGGGCGCACAGGCTCCAGGCTTCGCACAGGGCATCGACCAGCCGGTCAATGTCGTCGTCGCTATGCAACGGCGTCGGGGTGATGCGCAATCGCTCAGTTCCGCGCGCGACGGTGGGGTAGTTGATCGGCTGCACATAGATCCCGTGGGTATCGAGCAACCAGTCGCTGATGTGTTTGCAATGACGCGGATCGCCGACCATGACCGGGATGATGTGGCTGGGATTGTCAAGCATTGGGATGCCCATCGCCGCGAGTTTGTGGCGAACACGGTCCACCCGGTTGCGGTGACGCACACGCTCCTCGCCGCAAGCCTTGAGGTGGCGCACGCTGGCGAGCGCGCCAGCGGCGATGGCTGGCGGCAGCGCGGTCGTGAAAATAAAGCCAGATGCAAAGCTCCGCACGAAGTCGACCAAGGCGGCGGACGCAGCGATGTAGCCGCCCATGACGCCAAAGGCTTTGCCAAGCGTGCCTTCGATGACGGTTATTCGGTCCATCAGGCCTTCGCGTTCGGCCACGCCGCCGCCGCGCGGGCCGTACATGCCCACGGCGTGCACCTCATCGATATAGGTCATGGCGCCGTAGGTTTCGGCGACGTCAACGATTTCGCGGATCGGCGCGATGTCGCCGTCCATCGAATAGACAGACTCGAATGCAACCAGCTTGGGGCGGGCAGGATCAAGCGCTTTGAGCTTGCGGGCGAGATCCTCTGGATCGTTGTGCCTGAAGATCTGGCAGTGGGCGCGGCTGTGGCGAATGCCTTCGATCATCGAGGCGTGGTTGCCGGCATCCGAGAGAACGGCGCAGTCCGGCAGCCGCGCGGCCAGGGTGCTCAGAGCGGCCCAGTTGGAAACGTAACCCGAGGTGAAAAGGAGCGCGCTCTCCTTGGCGTGCAGATCGGCGAGTTCGCGTTCCAGGAGCACATGGGAGTGGTTTGTGCCGGAGATATTGCGGGTGCCCCCGGCCCCAGCGCCGCACGTGTCGATCGCGTCGTGCATGGCCTCAAGGACGGCGGGATGCTGGCCCATGCCGAGATAGTCATTCGAACACCAGACCGTGACCTGGCTGGTCTCGCCATCGGCATGGCGGGTGGCCGCAGGAAAGGACCCCGCCTTTCTTTCAAGATCGGCGAAAACCCGATAGCGGCCCTCGTGGCGCAGGGCGGCGAGTTCGCTTTGGAAGAAGGCTTCGTAGTCCACGATCGGCTCCTCTGCTTCTACCTAGTGTACCCGCGGGCGAAAGGAAACCGGCCAGGGTCGTGCGCAGGGCTTTGAACGCAGCCCGACTGCAGTTGGGCCAAGCCGGAGATCTGCGCCGGCTATCCGCGGTGTTGCCGAGCCGCCGGCCCATCGCTCTTCTAGCCCCGCGCCGTTCTTGCGGACGGCTCAATCGGCCGGCTCACCGCCCGCCGGGCGCGGGCTGGCGCTGGCGCTGCGGTCAAGTTCGTTCTCCCACTTCGCGACCACGGCTGTTGCAACCGAATTGCCGACCACGTTGGTGGCGCTGCGACCCATGTCGAGGAAGTGATCCACCGCCAAGATCAGCAGGAGACCCGCTTCGGGAATATTGAAGAAGCTCAACGTGGCGGCGATGACGACGAGCGAGGCGCGCGGCACGCCCGCCATGCCTTTGCTCGTCACCATCAACAGCAGCAGCATGGACAGGATCTGTCCAGGCGTCAGCGTGATGCCATAGGCCTGGGCGATGAACAGGGTGGCGAAGGTGCAATACATCATCGACCCGTCCAGATTGAACGAGTAGCCGAGCGGCAGCACGAAGCTGGAGATGCGCCGCGATACCCCGAACGACTCGAGCCGGTCGAGGGTCTTAGGGTAGGCGGCCTCCGAGCTGGCGGTGGAGAATGCGAGCAGCATGGGCTCGCGGATGAAGCCGACCAGGCGCAGCATGGACGGGCCGAGAACCAGCAGGCCAGCCAGGATCAGCACGACCCACAACAGTCCGAGCGACGCATAAAAGCCGACGATAAAGGCGCCGTAAGATATCAGGATCGAGACGCCCTTGCTGGCGACCGTGGCGGCGATCGCAGCGAAAACTGCGGCGGGCGCGACCAGCATCACATAGCCGGTTATCTTCAACATCACCTGGCTCACCTGCTCGGCGAGGTCGACGACCAGGCGGGCGCGCTCGCCCAACGAGATTGCAGCGACGCCGACAAAGACAGAGAACACCACGATCTGCAGGATTTCGTTGTTCGCCATGGCCTCGGCGATCGACTTCGGCACGAGGTGGGTAATGAAGTCCTTCAGCGTCAGCGCGCCAGTCTTGACGCCGCTATCGGCGCCGACGTCCGGCAGCGGCAGATCCAGGCCGACGCCCGGCTGTAGGATGGTCACCATCAGCACCCCGAGCGACAGCGATACGACAGAGGCTGCGATGAACCAGCCCATCGTTTTAGCCCCAATTCGCCCGAGTGCGCCGGCATCGCCCAAATGGGCGATGCCCACGACCAGTGTCGCGAACACCAGCGGAGCGATGATCATTTTGATCAGCCGCAGGAAGATATCGGTGACCAAGGTAAAGTAGCCGGAGATCTCTTTGATGGTCTCCGCGTCACTCACCTGGGTGTTGATCAGCCAGCCGACCAGGACGCCGATCGCCATGGCGGCCAGAATGTAGAGTGTGAAGTGTTTCTGCATGTACCGCCCCGCGCCGATCCGTCAGCCCCGCCTGCGCCTGCTCATCGCCAGCTAGAAGGCGTCTTTCACCCGCACTTTAGCCTGTGCGCTGCGCCCTTGCATATCAACGGCGCGCACCTCGTAGAAGCCCGGCCCTTCGGGCCGCCACACAACCCTGCCTGAGGTTGGCTCCGCCGGCTGCTTCAGCCCGTCGACATACCAGTCGAGCGCCTCCCCGCGCCCGGCGAAAGCCACGCCGCGCGCATGCGACCCGAACCCGGTCACGGCGATTTCCGCACCGTCAGGGGGAAACACGATGACGGGACCTGCGGGCGAGGCCCGGCGCACAAGGCGTTCGAGCCCCTGCGGCGCAACGCGCTCAGCCTCGGGATCGGCGTCGCGCCCGACCGCGAGCTGGTCAAAGACGTCAAACAGCAAGGGAAGTGCAGCGTCCCGGCCGGTGACGCCGGCGCGCGCCGCCCCATCGGCCCGCCCGATCCAGGCCACCACGACCCAGCCGCCGGCGTAGCCGGCCGCCCAGGCGTCGCGGTATCCGTAGGACGTGCCGGTCTTGAACGCCACGCGCGGCGCGTCGGCGGCGAGCCAGGACGGCGCGCGCCCGCCGGGCGATGGGCTGGCGCGCAAGATTTCGCCGATCTTGCGCGCGCTTTGGGCGCTCATGAGCGCGCTTGGCGGACGTTTCAGGTTGACCTCGGTCTCCTGCGGGGTCCAGGCGAGTGGACGCGCCCCGCCGTCATTGGCGAGGGCGGCATAGAGCAGCACGAGATCGCGCGCCGTCAGACCGACGCCGCCGAGCGCGATGGGCAATCCCGGCCGGGCGCCGGCGCGCCGAGGCAGTCGCGGATCCGCCCCGGCGGCTTTGAGCGCAGCGTCGAAGCGCTCGGCGCCAAGAGCGGAGAGCGCCGACACGGCCGGCACATTTAACGAATGCTGCAGCGCGGTCGCCGCCGAAACAACGCCATGAAACTTCTTGTCGAAGTTCTCCGGCAGATAGCCGTCGAAGCGGGTGGGACTGTCATCGAGGATCGTGGCGGGCGCGAGCAGACCCTCGTCCATGGCAAGACCATAGATGAACGGCTTCAGCGTTGATCCGGGGGAGCGCTGCGCGGTGGTCATGTCGATCCAGCCGCCGGGCTTGTCGAGTCCAGCTGAACCGACCGCCGCACGCACCGCGGCAGGCCCGACTTCAACCACCAGGATCGCCGCCGTCACATCCTCTCCCTGACTGGCCGCGTGAGTTGCTGCGAGGCCTTCGATCCGGGTCTGCAGACGCGCGTCGAGCGTGGTCGCAAGCAGGCCGCGCGTCACGGCGTCGCGACGGGTGCGTGCGAGTTCGTCGGCGGCGTGAAACGCCCGGACGCGATAGGCGGTGCGGGTCGGCAGCGCCTCCTGCGCGCCCTCATCCGCGCGCCGGGCGTCGATCAGACCGAGATCAACAAAGCGCGTGAGCAGCCGATCACGCGCCCTGCGCGCAGCGAGGGGACGCCGATCCGGCCGGCGCGCCTCGGGCGCTTGGGGCAGTGCTGCAAGCAGGGCCATTTCGGCGTCGGTGAGGTCGACAGGCTCGCGCCCGAAATAGGTGAGGCTGGCGGCGCGCACGCCCTCCAGGGCGCCGCCATAGGGCGCCAAAGTGAGATAGATTTCGAGGATCTCGCGTTTCGACAGTCGCGCCTCAATCTGCAGTGCCCGGATCATTTCCATGATTTTGGAGGGGACTGTGCGCGGGCGCGGCTCAAGCAGGCGTGCGACCTGCATGGTGATCGTGGAGCCGCCAGACGCGACGCGTCCGCTGCGCACGAGGCCGCCTGCCGCGCGCAGCATGGCCGCCGGATCGACACCCCAGTGCGACCAGAAGCGTTTGTCTTCAACCGCAACGATGCGCCGGACGAATTCTGGATCAAGCGCATCCAGATCGGCGCGAAAGCGCCATCTGCCCTCGGGGGTTGCGATGGCGCGCAACCATTGTCCATCTTTGTCGACGACCAGGGTTGCAAGCCGGTCGGCGCGATCGAGCGGCGGGGGAAGCGCCCGGTCAATGACAACGACGCCTGCCAGGATGGCAGCGAGGCAGATGAACAGAAGCCGCCCGCGCCCTCCGAGCCGTACGCCTAGAAAGATCCAGGCCCGCCTGGCCGCGCCGGCGGCCGATGCAGCGAGCGCCTTGACCGGCGCAGCGATGGTGCTGCGACGCCCAGACACTGCTCTTTCCTCAGCGGGCGGATGCAATCGCGACCACGCCAGGCGCCGATCGGCCCATCACGCCCGGTCGGTACATGTCCTCGATCTGCACCCCGGCGTTGGCGAAGCGACCCGGCGTGACGGCGCGCACGACATAGGCAAGCGTGAAACCCCGCCCGTTGACGAGATCGAGCGCCGCCACGAAGCGGTCGTCGCGCGCCTCGGCGACGTTGGGCCGGGTGATTTCGCCCACGAAGGCGTAAGGGCCGCTGCGGCGCGTCTCGCCCCATTCATCCGCATACCCCATGCCGTCCTCAGGACGCAGGATGGTTTCGATCTCGAAACCCGCCGGCAGGAGATCGACCAGCACCGCGGGATGCAGGCGGTTCTGTTCAGCTGCGCCGGACAGAACCACGATCAACCGATCGCCCTGGCGCAGCGCGCCGAGGTCGGCCGCGCCCCCGCCCATGGTGAGATAGGTCTTGGAGACGGTGAAACCGCGCTGCGCGCCGGGGGCCACGCCGGTTGGCGAGCCGGTGCGGGCCACGGTGCGCCAGATTGAATCCCGGCTGCTGTTCAGGAACGTCGATCCGCGCTGCAACTGCGCGGCGGTGAGCCGCCAGGCTGGCGCCGCGCCGTCTGCGACCTGCCCGTCGCGCGCGACCGCAAGCTTGCCGATCGTGGCCTGGACCGCATTGAAGGCGAGCAGCATCTGGGCCTGTTCCTGGGTCTGGAAGTAGCGTGACTGCGGTGCAATGCGCTCAAGCTGGACAGCCGCGGCGCGCGCCTCCTCCGGCAGGCCGGCTTCGGTGGCCAGAGCCAGTACGCCGGCGGCGTCGCGGGTCGGGGTCTGATAGTAGTCGCCGGTGTTTTCATAGCCGATCGCGTCGAGCGCCGCCTTGAACGCGGAGCGCGCCCGCGCCCGATCGCCCATGAATGCCAGGCCGGCGCCGACTTGGGCGCGCGCCAGCGGGCTTGGTTCGGCTTTGAGGCGGGAGTCGTGGAAATAGCGCAGCTTGCCGATATCGCCACGGCCCTCGCGGGCAAGGAGGTAGAGCGCGTAGGCTGCCGCGCGCGACCGCATCAGGTCCTTGGTGTCATTGTTCCAGGCGCTCTCATAGACGTCGGCGTCGTAGCCCGCTGACAGGTAGCGCTCCTGTTTGGCGATGGCGACCATGACGTCGAGCGCCTTCGCAACGGCTGCTTCCGGGACAGCATAGCCTGCCTTTTTCGCGCGCAGAACGAAGTCGGTCAGATAGGCGCCAAGCCAGGGCGACGCGTTGCGATCGCCGACGCGCCACAGACCGAAGGCGCCATCGGGGTCCTGCCGGTCGAGCAGCTGGTTGACCGCATCCTGCACGCGTCCGGCGAAGACCTTAGGGTCTCTCGCGCCGATGGCGTCCTTGAGCGTGTCAGCGTAGAGCAGCGGCAGCGCAACCGAGGCGACCTGTTCGGAACAGCCATAGGGATAGGTGGACAGCGCGTCATAGAGCGGGCCCGGGTCAACCCCGCGCAGCGCCGAGTAGGAGACCGTTACAGACCCAGAACCAGGTAGAAAGCCGTTCAGCAGACCTGCATCCGCAGTGTAGGTCGCCCCGGCCGGTTGCGCGGTCGTCTCCACGAGCGTGGTGGCGAGCGCGGCCGGGCGCGACTGGATGGGATAGGAGCGGGTGACCGAGAACCCGCCTGGTCCCTGGACGGACAGCTTCACAGCGCCGACGCCAAGACCGGTCGCCTGGATCGGGAACGACGCAGCAATCCGTTCGCCGCGCGCAAGCGTGAAGCGCTGCGCTGGCGCGGTGGCGCGCACCGGACCTTCGCCCGTCACAGTGACCGTAAACGCGCCCGGCTCGGCCTCGACGTTGTCGAGGGAGAGCGTCGCCACGGCCTGATCTCCAGGAGCGAGGAAACGTGAGAGCGAAAGTTCAGCCGGCGCGGGGTCGCGCATGGTGACGGCCTGGGCGGTCGAGCCCATCCCCGAGGGCGAGAAAGCCACCGCCATGAGGCGCAATTCGCCATTGAAGTCAGTCGGCTCGAAGGTGATCACGCCGCGTCCGCCGCGCAACTCCACGACGCCTGAATAGAGCGCGACGGACTTGGTCGGCACGACGGTGAGGCCTTCCCCGCCGATCGAGTCGCCGCCCACCTTGCTGGGCGCGCCGAGATTGGGATCGAGCAGACGGCCATAGTCATCGCGCAGCTGCACGCCAAGCGCCCGCCGCCCAAAATAGTGCTCCTTGGGGTCGGGCGAGGCGAATTTGGTGAGCCTCAGGATGCCTTCATCAACCGCGGCGAGCGTGACGCGCACGCGTTCACCGGGGCCGGCGCCGGTGACGCGAACCGGTATGGAGATTGTCTGTCGCGGCCGGATGACCTTGGGCGTGTTTTCCAACGCGACCGAGAGGGTCCGGTCGGACCGGTCGAGCGGAATGTACACCGCGCCGATCGCGCGGCGGGGAATCGGCCGCTTGTCGGGCGTGCGCGGCGTGATGACGGTCACCAGCGCGTAGGCGCCGCCGCCCCAGGCGGCCTCTGTCGGGATGTCAACCGTACCGCCTTTGGCGCCGATCTGGACGTTGCGGATCATATGCACCTTGTCGGTCGCGATCGCGACCGTGGCCTCACCCGGATAAGGCGCCCGGATTGCCAGGCGCGCCACTCCGCCCGGTCGCACAGGCTTGCCGGCGCCCATGAGGCTGACTTCAACAGCGTCGGGCGAATCTGGCGCGGCGTCCGGGGCGGCCCAGCCGACGGAGAACCGATAGCTGGTCTGGGCGCGCCCGGCCGTGTCCTTGGCGATGAGGCGATAGCTGCCCCACTTCAGTCGGGCGCTGTAGGCGGCGACCCCGTTTGCGGCGACGTCAACACGTTTACGGTCGCGCGCGATGTCGCGCCCGGTGCGCCGCCAGCGCCATTGGCCGTCCTCGAGATACCAGTCGTAGCCGTAGTCCTCCTCCACCAGGGTGATCTCGACGCCGGGCGCCGCGATCCGGCGGCCGTCTGCGCCCACTGCGGCGACCTCGAAGGCGGCCTCCTGTCCTTCCGGCGCGCGCCCGCCGGAGAACTTCGGACGGACGCCGAGATAGATATCGGCGCCGCGCACTGGCACGCGCACGCTTTCGCGCACCACGCGTCCGCCGGGCTCAGACACGCCGACGACCACGTCGGCGCGCAGCGGACGCGAGCTTTGCGGGGCGTCAGAGAGGTTGAGCGCCATAGCGGCCCGCCCGGCGCCGTCGGTCATCCCCGGCTCCATGGCGATGATGCGTTCGCTGAAGTCTTCGTCCTCGCGGCCGAACACGAAGTCCTTCAACTCCGGGAACGGCGCCGGATCGAGTTTCAGCCGGGCTTCGCCTTCGGTGGCGAGGCCTGCCCCGGGCGCTCCGTAGAGAAAGCGCGCAGTGATGTCGACTGGCCGGATTTCGCCCAGACGCATGGGCGCAGGTGCGACTTTGGCTTCGACCGCCAGACGCTGCGGCACGAAATCCTCGACAGAGAAGTCTGCCCCTCCGGAATCCCCCACCCCGTCGACTTCCACGCGCGCCCGCCAGACGCCGCGGGGCGCCGACCGCGGCACTGCAATGTCCTTTTGGACGACGCCGTCCGACGAGTTGGCAAAGCGCAGGCGCATCGCTTCGGTGCCGTTGGGCCGCAGGACCACGATCGCGCCGGCACGGTCGCGCACAGCGCGGCCCGCCGGATCGCGCATCATGGCGGCGAAGCGGACGGTTTCACCCGGACGGTAGATGCCGCGGTCCAGCCAAGCATAGGAATCGACCAGCGGTCCGGGCAGGCGGCCATCGACGCCGCGGTCTGATAGGTCGATGCCGGGGCGGCGCAGATCGAGCGCGGCGAAGTCGCCGTTGCGGGCGTAAGCCATCACCATGCGCGGCTCGAGAGCACCCTCGCCTTTGAGCATCGGCGCTGGAAAGCGCGCGCGTCCCTGCGCGTCAGTGCGGGCTCTGCCAAGTTCGTCATTATTGGCCGCGATCAGCGCGACCTCGACGCCGACGAGCGGTTTGGCGCTGCGCAACGAGCGCACGATGGCGTCCAGCCCATCCGAGCCCTGGAACGTGGACAGGGCCAAGTCCGTGTGAATGATCCAACGGGTCGCCTGTGCAGCCTCATAGTCGTCTGTTCGGCCGGATGAAGCGTCGCGCGCCGATACAACATATGCGCCAGGCCTGAGCGTCTTGACCGCCGCTCCCAGCGGAAAGACCGTGACCACGCGCCGGTTGCGGTCTTTATCGCCGGCTGCGACGTCGATCCTGCCCTCGAATACCTTTTCGCCGACGTCGAAGCCGTCATCGACGTAGTAGTATTCGCCCTGCGAGCGGTTCATGCCCTCGATGATTTCGCGCTGCGACAAGATGCGGTCCGGCACCCTGCGCACTTCGACAAACAGCTTGGATACATTCACGGTTTCGATGCCGAGACCGTCAGCTTCCTCGCGCGGCAGGATGACCCCAGCGCCGGCAAAGCCGACGAATGGCGGCTGCTCGCCAAAGGCGAGTTTGACGAATTGATTCTCGGCGAGCGTGGCGCCCGACTTGGCTGGCAGGCCGGCGAGCAGGGTCAGATCACGGTCCGGTTCAAACCCGAGGCCGGTGAGGCACAGCGCATTGCCCACCACCTCGACAGTCGGCCTTGCGGCCGGTTCGATCCGCAGATAGTCGCCGTAGCGAACCTGGGTCGCCGGCGCGAGATCTTCGCTGAATTCGACGCACGCCTTCGGCCCGTCGCCCGAGAAATCGAGTCGCAGGCGTTCGAAGGCAAAGCCTTCTGACTTGAGCGGTTTGGCGCGCGGCGCCGCTTCGCTGCGCAAGCCGACGATCCGCTGCACCGGACCGAGCTGGTCGGAGGCCACCGAGCCGATCGGCGCTGCGGTTCCACGCCCAAGCGCCACGCCAACGCCGAGTCCGACGAGCGCAGCTACGCTCGCGATCGCCACAGCCACCCGATTCATCTATGTGATCCCCGCGGCCTAGTGCTTTGCGTGGTCAGTCCACAGCTTCGCATGGCCATTTCATAGCATAGCGCGCACTTGCGCCATCGGCTTTGGTCAGGAATTCGTAACGATTGAAGCGATGCGGCGTTCCGCCGCAGTGCGCTGAGGAGGCCGTCCCCGGGCAGAGCCGCACTGGCGGCGGTCGGGGCAAAAGCACGGCCTGACCGAGGATCCCGGATCCTCGCCCCGCATGCCAACACACGATGCCGGGCCTAGGTGCGTCGGCCTCCGGGGCGGGGGGCCCTGTCTCGGGGCGTTTCGGCCCGCCGACGCGGCCAGCCTCAGCGCTCCTCCCACCCGCTCGTCAGGCCGCTCCCCAGGCCGATCATCCCTTCTGGGCGACAGTGACTTTGCTGGACGGATTCTTACTCTTGATGATCTCCAGCGCACGACGCAGCTGGTAGTCGCCCTTGCCGTCGAATTCGGCAGGCGGCTGCTCGGCAGGCGGGCGGGGAGGCGTTGCAACGGGGGTCTCTCCCTCGCCCTTCAGAGCATGCGGCAGATTGCGCTCGGCGATCTGAGGGCGTGCGTCGGCTGCGCGCTTCGCATTGAGGATTTCAAAATCCGGTACGATGCCCTCAGCCTGGATGGAGCGTCCGGATGGCGTGTAATATTTCGCCGTGGTGAGGCGCAGGGCCCCGTCGCGCCCGCCGTTCAGCGGAATCACCGTCTGTACACTGCCTTTCCCAAAGGACTGCGTGCCGACAAGCAGCGCACGCTGGCGATCCTGCAGGGCGCCTGCAACGATTTCGGAAGCCGAAGCCGAGCCGCCATTGATCAGCACCACGATCGGCAATCCAGCGAGAATATCGCCGCGCCGCGCATTGTAGCGCTGGATGTCCAAAGGATCGCGGCCACGCGTGGAGACCACCTCGCCGCCGTCCAGGAACATGTCGGAGACGCCGATCGCCTGATCGAGGAGCCCGCCAGGATTGTTGCGCAGGTCCAGCACCAACCCGGACAGTCTGCCGGAGCTTTCGCGACGCAGTTTGGCGAGTGCGTCCTCCAGACCTGGCAGAGTCTTTTCGTTGAATGTGGATAAACGCACATAGCCCACGTCGCCCTCCAAGCGGGAGGTGACGACGCGGGGGGTGATGGTCTCGCGCGTGAGTTTGACGTCGAAGGGCTCTTTGCCCTCGCGCACGATCGAGATGGTAATGGGCGTGTTGACCGGGCCGCGCATCTTGTCGACGGACTCGTCGAGCGTGAGCCCGATGATGCTTTCGCCTTCGATCGCCACGATGAGGTCGCCGGATTGGATGCCGGCGCGAGAGGCGGGGGTTTCATCGATCGGGGCGATCACCTTGACCACGCCGTCTTCCGAGGTGACCTCAATGCCAAGGCCGCCATACTCACCTTTGGTGTGCACCTGAAGATCGTCGAACTGTTCTGCGTTTGAATAACTGGAATGGGGATCTAGGGAGGCGAGCATGCCGTTGATCGCCGCCTCCATGAGTTGTTTGTCATCCGTGGGAGCGACGTAATCAGCCTGCACCTTGGCCAGGACGTCAGCGAACAGATCAAGCTGGCGATAGATTTCGGTCTGCTGGTCCGCGTTCTGGGCGCGCGCCTGCCAGGCGACGGCCGCCATGCCGAAGGCGGCCCCGATCACAGGTCCGATCAGCCATGTCGCGCGCATGCTCTCAACCCTTCCCATCCTGCGGCTTACTCTCAAGGAGAAACCCAGGCCTTTGACGCGGGGCGCCCAACGCACCGCCGCGATCTTCCAGCGCTTCGCCTTAACGGCTCATTGCGCAGCCGTCTGGCCCCGCCCATCGCCAGCCGCAGACCAGGCCAGCCATGGACCGGGATCAATCGGCTCGCCCTTGCGCCGGAGCTCCACATAGAGTTCCGGCGTCGGGTCCCGCCGATCAGCCATCTCACCCACCGGCTCCCCAGCCAGAACTTCCTGGCCGATGACGCCGTAGAGCGTTTCAAGCCCCGTCAGAACCAGAAGGTAGTCATCGCCGACGTCGAGAATCAAGACGCCGCCATAGGTTCTGTACGGCCCGGCGAAGATGATCGTGGCGTCGAACGGCGCCAGAACTTGGGCGCGTTTGCGGGTTGCGATGGTCAATCCGCGGGCGGGTTCGAGCGCGTCGGCGCGCACGCCAAAAGCGCGCAGGATGCGGCCCGCCGCCGGCGGGGCCAGCTGGCCGCGGGCCTGCGCGAAGCCGGGAACATCGGCTGGCGGGCGTCCGCCTGGACGCGGCGCGGCAAAGCGATCGATCAGCGCGCGCAGGCTTTGCGCGCGTCCAGCCAGATCGGCCGCGCGCCGGCGCGCCGCGGCTGCGCCGGCCTGCAGCGCGGCCTGGGCCTCTCGTTTGGCCGCAAGGAGATTTTCGATCTCCCCCCGCTGGGCGTCGAGATCGGCCTCAGCGGCGTTCAGCGCGTCGCGCTGCGTCACGATGGCGGCGCGCACCGCCGTGAGAGCCGAGATCTCAGCAGCGGCTTTGCGCGCGCGGGTTTCAAGGTCGGGCGCAATCGCACCCATCAAGATGGCGGCGCGCACGGCGTCTTCAGCTTTCCCGGCTGAGACCGCGATGGCTGGCGGTCGCTGGCGCTCCATCACCATCAGTGCCGCCAGCAGGTCTTCGATGGCGGCCCGATCGCGCCTCAGGGCTGCGGTTTGCGCCGCCTCGTCCGCCTGGAGCGCCGCAAGCCGGACCTCGGCGGCGGCGGTCTGGTCTTCCAACCGACTGCGTTGAACAGCGGCGGCCACCAGCCGATCGCGCAGCCCAGCCGCGTCGCGCCCGGCCTTGCGCGCGGCGGCGGCAAGGTCCTTGGCTTGGCGTTCCTGGTCGGCGCGCTCGGCCTCGAGCCGATTGAGATCGGCCCCGCTCGGCGCAGGAGCCTGTCCGGCGAGCGGGCCAAGCGCGCAGAGGCTGAGAATCAGAAGCCGATACCGCACGGCGCATCCTTTCGCGGCAGGGGCTGGGTCGGCGGGGCGCCCCCCGCCCAGAACCGTCATGCCCGATGATAGGGCGATCCTGCGAGAATCGTGAGCGCCCGGTAAATCTGTTCAGCCAGCATGACGCGCACCAGGCGATGGGGCCACGTCTGGGCGCCGAAGGACAGGCGCTGATCGGCGCCGGCAAGGGCGGCCGCGCCATGGCCGTCGGCCCCGCCGATCAGGAACGCACAGGCTGGCGCGTTTTGGTCGCGCCAGGCGGCGAGCAGCAGCGCCAAGCGTTCAGAGTTGAGGTTGTCCCCGCGTTCATCGAGAACGATCCGCCGGGCGCCGGCGGGGCTCAGGCCTAGCAGCGCCGCAGCTTCCTTGTCGCGACCGCCTGGGGGTTCGCTCTCTTTGACCTCGGGACCCTTGAACCCGATGCCGCGCCCGGTCTGGGCCGCGCGCGCGACGTATTCGGCGCAAAGATGCGCCTCAGGGCCGGACTTCAACTTGCCTATGGCGCAGATTGTCAGCCGCAGCGCAGGGCCCTCTCACGATCGGCTTCAGGCGGTAGCGCGGGCCGCGTCCCCGGCCCAGATGCGCTCAAGGTTGTAGAAACTGCGCACCTCTGGCCGAAACAGGTGGACCACCACATCGCCGGCGTCGATCAGCACCCAGTCGGCGGTGGGCAGTCCCTCGACCCGGGCGCGCCCGAAGCCGGCCTCTTTGAGCCGGCGCAGCAGTTTGTCCGCCATAGCGGCGACGTGCCGAGCGGAGCGGCCGGAGGCGATGACCATGGCGTCGGCGATGCTGGATTTTCCGCGCAGGTCGATCGCGACGATCTCCTCGGCCTTGTCATCATCAAGCGATGCGCGCACCACTTCGGTGAGGTCCGGCCTTGCAGCGGCTGATGCGGCGGCTGGTGCTGCGGCTTCGGGGCCCGGGGCGCCGGCCACGGCCGACCTGACGCGGGTCGGTCTCGCCCGGCCTGGCTGGCGCACGGGAGCAACCGGCTCCGCCTCTTTGGGATCAGGTTCGAAGGGGTGCGCGGGCGTCTCGGCTGTTTGGGATGCGGCGGCGCCAGAGCTGCGGGCGCGCCGAGGCCGGGCGGGGCGGCGCGCGCTGGTGGCTGACGGTTCCGCGTGTTCAAGCGATCCCACTTTTTCAGGCGATCCCACTTTTTCAGGCGACCCAAA